>JAFWQP010000051.1 GCA_017509045.1 Bacteroidales bacterium | reverse complement strand
TCACCGAGTCCTGTGTGGCTGGAGGCATACACATATATTCTCCCGTGCCAGCCGGTATTACTGGCCGCTGGGCAGACGCCTGCCACAACATGGCCATCAAAATAATAAATAGAACTATACGTTTCATGTGTCTCAAATATTTTTATTATTTATATCCTTGTGTTATTCTCTGCAATGTAAAGGGATTTGTAAATGACTTGATACCTCATCCACATGTTGGATTGTAGGATATGGCAGATATTGGTCATAATCGAAAGGCTCCGTAACCACATCGATAGATGCTATCTTCTTAATATTAAAACTATCCATATTATAACATATGTTGCCTGTGCTGAAATTGCCCGCATCTGAAACAAAACCATATTTACCTCCTGTAGAAATGAAGTAGCTGTGCTTCATTGCATCCAAGGAACCATGCTTGTAATGGTAAACATTGTCCGTAATGCCTGGCAGAGAATAACTGGAACTCGTAGCAAGTGGGTCTACAAGGCAGAAAATGTCTTCATAGCTACTCGTCGGTCGGAAAAAACTATGTTGGAGCAGTACCAGCTTTTGTAAATCAGGAATATATGCAATATCCTTTAAATCTGGATGTGACAAACAATATAATTCTTGAGAATAAGTCATCGTATGTGTTACCAAATCAATTGTTCGAACAGTAATCTCGTTCGTGGCAGTGTTCATCTCGTCTTGTGTTACAATGGCTATTTTATCGCCTCCCAAAGCACATGCACGATAAAAAGGATTCCCTATATTTTTACCCAACGGATATACGTAATAATTATCGAAGTCTGATAACTGTGGCGGTACTGCTGAGTAATTTGAGCTTAATATATTGATACCTTTGTCACATATATGGAGAGTTATTTTATATAACGAATCTACTTGAAGACCCACAAATGCCACATAGTTGTCTGTTACCACCACATCGTGTATTATCTCTATATGGTCATAGGGACTCGTAACACGTAGAACCTTTTGGGTCGTACCATAAGAACCTGTCACTGTAAACGGATAGGACTCCTCCAACACCGCATTCACAGTACACATCGACGGATCTCCAGGGTATGTATACTTATGACTGAAATAATACAGTGGAAATGGTTCCGAACCGTCACAGGCATACTCAATATCTGCTACTAGTAGAAATTTTGCACGCTGAAGACCCGAACTATACGTATACTCAAAACCTTTGATACGCTTAAGGTTCATCCGAACCCAATATGATGGCTGAAAGTACGTCGTAAGAACAGACCCAGAACCGAAGGCATTAAGATTCATCGTGACGATACAGCCGTAATGCGTGGTTGAATTTATATATTGTCCACATAAAAAGACCGAATCGTTCATGATGCACATGTCATTCATTAAATAGCCCGCGTCTAATGGTACAGTAGATGTAGTATTTGACACAACATTTACCAAAGATACATACCCTCTTCCTCCTTCCTCATAATAAACTACAGCTCTTTGCTCGTCGAAATGGCGGACAATTGATGTAGTGGAAAGTGGTAATCCAGCGTATGAGAAATTATACGGATATTGCGCATTTGCCTCGCTTCCTGTAGCCACAAATAGCAATACTATCAATTGAATTACAGTCTTTAATATATTATTTAACAATTTATTCATGTCTCATTATATTTGCAAAGATAATACTTTTTTTAATAATACCAGTCATGCTGACTAAGTATTGTCGGCTTCTGACCTATCTAAACGGCGGGGAGAAGTGTTTCGCCCTTATCAAAAAGTCAAAAACAGGCTTCAACTCTGCCTTTGTGCCCTCAATTTAGCCCCGCACACCGACGCACAACATGTGCGGGGCTTCTCTTTATCAGTTTCATGGCCTTTCTTGTTTATTTTTTTCAAACTGCACTATTGCCGCTTGCTCATTTTTCTCTAACGAATGGCTATACAGGTATATTCCCCACTTTGTTGGTCATATGTAATAGTGACCGCATACCCTTCAAGTTCCTTCTGAAAAGCCCATGCTTTAGCCTTTGTAAAGTCATTTGTTGTAAACGTTTCTTTTTCTTTTGTTACACATCCCTGCCCACCTGCTGTTGAACGTTCAAAACGCACAACATTCCCCTCCTCTGCCAATGCAAACATTCGGTCGAGAAAATCCGACCACTCTTCTTCGGTTTGCGGATTGGCATAGTGTTGCTCTCCATTGATAAAATAGGTGACACTTGATGGGGCTGTGACAATACTAGCATCGTCTACCACTTCTTTTGTACAACTGCCGAGGGTCAAACCCAGCACAGCCATAAATGCAACTAATTTTAATTTGTTCATGTTTTTACAAGGTTTTATTGTTGAATTAATAAATTGTTTTCATCTACCATACAGTTATACCCATAGTCATGTACTGCCAGCAGTTCCTCCATATTATTTGTGTGAAATATACCTATTGCCTGAATACTATTATCTATTGCTATCATTTCATACTCCTGCTGCTTATCTTCAGAAAAGCCTCCTTGGGATATATCACTGCCGACCACAATCTCCGAATGTCCTTTCACCGCCAGTCGGGTCCACACTTTAGCTGTTTGTGAACAATTCTCCATCTCTTTTTTCATTTCATCTGACACAAATGCATCCATCAACGTTGCCCATCCCGAGTCTGTGGTCGCCTCCAGCAGCGTCACCGCCACCGTCAGCGTGTCGTTCAACGGGAAATCCTTGATATAGGTCGCTCGCACACCCTCCACACGGCTGTAGCGCTTGTACACCTCGCTGCTTCGCCAATAGGCTATGGCCGGCGGCAGATACCAGACCACAAACCCCACAACTAAAACGGAAACTACAATGAGGGCGTTTATAATACGGTCCTTACGAGTTAGCTTATTCATATTCCTTCCGCATTATTAAGCATCGCTTCGACAGCCGCCACTTGGGGCGTAATGTCGGTTTGATAATTCATGGCGCTGGCATAAGGGGTGGATAGGATAAACATAAGCAGTAGCATGGCCGCCGACAACAACAACGAGCGCAGTCGGCTCAGCCTGACGGTACGCCAATAGGGCGACGGCTGCTTGCTAAAGTCTACCCTGACACCTCCAGCCTTCTTTAAGGCCTCGTCAACACGCTCACAATACTGGCGGTACGCCTCAATCATTTCTTCCACCGTAGGTTTTTCTTTTTCTTCGACCATATCTTTTCTTATTTATCAGTTATACTTTTATACTTTTTTCTCGTTTTTAATCAGTCATACTTCTTTCTCGTTCAATTCCTTCAATCGCCTTTTGAGTCTGTTGATGCGCCGTTCCACCGTACGCAACGGGCAGTTGAGTGCCGCAGCCATCTCCGCTGTCGTCGCATCGCTAAGATATAGCGACACCAACCGATGCTCTTCTTCGTCGAGCATATCTATCAACTCGTAAAGCCGCTCCATCAATTCGTTGGGCTGATCTTCGGCAAGCGTGTCATAGAACTCTTCCGGAATCTCCACCATTTGCGGCATGGCCTGTTCGTGACGAAGAATACTGACGGCTGTGTTGACCGCCACCTGCCACACCCATGTCGACTCCTTGCTCTCGTCGCGAAACCCCTGATAGCCATTCCAGAGATTGCAAACTATCTCCTGATAGAGGTCTTCCATACTCTCGCGACTGCGGTTAGCATATATCAGGCAAACCCTATATATGAGCCCCTCGCAACGACTGAGCATCGCCTTAAAATCCCGTTGTTGTTTCCTTAATGTCATTTTGTCAAAACAAGCCTGCCTTTACTAATATTAGACGCAAAAATAGCAAAAAACCGCCACTTGAAGCAAATATTTTTTCAACAGCTTCGTATACCATTGGTAATCAAGTATTCAATAAAGAACATTTTTTGCCCTAAAACACGAGTTCCTTAGAACTGAAAGCCCTGCGGGCTTTAGATTAAAGACAACTTGGACAACATAGGACAACAGCCTTCTTCTTGCAACTTCCAAAATTATATCTTATCTTATAAAAAGTTGTCATTGTCGTCCTTGTTGTCTTCCATAGAACTGAAAGCCCTGCGGGCTTTAGGTTAAAGACAACTTGGACAACATAGGACAACAGCCTTCTTCTTGCAACCTCCAAAATCATATTTTATCTTATAAAAAGTTGTCATTGTTGTCCTTGTTGTCTTCCATAGAACTGAAAGCCCTGCGGGCTTTAGGTTAAAGACAACTTGGACAACATAGGACAACAATCTTCTTGCAACCTCCAAAATTATATCTTATCTTATAAAAAGTTGTCATTGTTGTCTTCTTTAGAACTGAAAGCCCTGCGGGCTTTAGATTAAAAACAACTTGGACAACATAGGACAACAATCTTCTTCTTGCAACCTCCAAAATCATATCTTATCTTATAAAAAGTTGTCATTGTTGTCCTTGTTGTCTTCCATAGAACTGAAAGCCCTGCGGGCTTAAGATTAAAGACAACTTGGACAACATAGAACAACAGCCTTCTTCTTGCAACCTCCAAAAACATATCTTATCTTATAAAAAGTTGTCATTGTTGTCCTTGTTGTCTTCCATAGAACTGAAAGCCCTGCGGGCTTTAGATTAAAGACAACTTGGACAACATAGAACAACAATCTTCCTGCAACTTCCAAAATTATATTTTATCTTATAAAAAGTTATCCTTGTTGTCTTCTTTAGAATGGGAAGCCCTATGAGATGGCCATTTCGACGAGGGGGGAAAAAACACGGACAGGGGTTGTGGCCTCTGTCCGTGGTGTTGGGTTCCCAAGGGAACTTATTACATTATGTTTCTTTAGTCGGGAGTAACCTTGGGGGCGTCAGGGGTTGACCTTGGCACCGACGTTGGTGATGATGAGCTGCACTTTGACAAACTCTTGGTCGCCCCCAGCTTTGCCTTTCTTGGTGCTGGTGTTGTCGAAGGCTGCGGTGGCAGCACGCTTGATGTCGGTGGGTGTCATGCCGGCTGCCTTGATGTTGTCCTCGGGGATGCCATTCTTGACAAAGAATTCCTTGACAGCTTTGGCGCGCTCGAGGGTGACCAGCTGGTCGTGTTCGGGGTCGACACCATAGGTTTGCACAAATCCCTTGATGGTGAAATGGACGTCGGGATGGTTTTTGAACATCTGCACGTAGTTCATCAGCACAGAGTCGGACTCGTGCATGAGGATGTATTCGTCTTCGAAATAGATGTCGGTGATGGGATAGACGGTGCCACGCTCGCAGCGATAGAGTTTCATGCGCAGAAGAGTGTCCTGCTTGAAACGGTCGGAGTTGAAGTCGTAGAAGATGGAGAAGTAGCCGTCGCGTTTGGCATAGAGGGTGTAGTTGAAACCGGGGACGAACTTGATGCGGCCACCGCGGAACTTGTCGTTACGGGCGATGACGCGGTTGTTGGTGTTCTTCTCGAGAATGGTGAGGCTGACGTCGACGTTCTTCTTAATCTTGGGGTCGTAGAAGCTGACGGGCACTTCGAAAGCTTCAACATGGATGGAGACCTTGATGCTATGGCCCTGACCGTTGGGGGTGACATTGTCGAGCATGATGTAGTAGACTTCGCCTTTGCGCACGTCGATGGAACGGATGTGGCGCTTGGTAGAGGCCTTGGTGAGGAGTATGTCGGTGGCTTCGTGGTACATGCCGATGGTGCCCATAGCGGCCTGCTTAGCCGTTGCCTCGCGCTGCAGCTTGGCGGCTTCCTGCTTGGCCTTGAGGTCGGCCTTGGCATCGCCGGTGGAGGCGGGAGCCGTGCGCTTGGGCTTTTGCAGGAGCGAGCTGTCGATGGAAGAAAGGTTTACCGCCACAGGCAGTACCTTGTTGGACTGGATGTGGTTGCTGAAATAGACATCGGTATAGCGGTAGACCACCATGTCGTAGTCGTCAGCGAGGTTGAGCTGGGTGACGGCTATGTCGAGTTTGCCGTTGTAGGGCACGGTGAATTTATACCATACTACATTATGCTCAAATTCAGGTAGGTTAGGGTGACGCTTGTCGGCCATGACCTCCATAATGCGGCCAGCTCCCTGCGGTGCGGTGGTGGGGCCGTAGGTTTGGTCGACATTGATAGGAATGGCAAAAATACAGTCGCTGCTGTTATAGGGCAGCTGGGTGAGGTTGAGCGTGGGCTCTTCGGCACCCTTTTTGCCTTTTTTGTTGGTCTTAGACTTCTTGTCTTTTGACGATTTTGACGATTTGGCAGAAGATTTTTTCTTGGTCTGCGCTTGAACATCACAATAGCCAAATATCAGAGTACAAGCAAGTAAGGCTATGAAAAAACGTTTCATTGTTATTACTAAAAGATTAATTTTACACTATTTTTCGACAGGCAAAAGTACGACTTTTTTTTGAAATAGGGATTTTTTTTTACTATTTCAGGTATTTGTCGAACCAATCGATGAAGTTGCGATGCCAGAGGAGGCTGTTCTGCGGACGGAGCACCCAGTGGGTCTCGTCGGGGAAGTAGAGATAGCGTGCATCGAGGCCGCGGAGCTTAGCGGCATTGTAGGCAGCCATGCCCTGAGAAGCGACGATGCGGAAGTCGAACTCGCTATGGACGACGCAGATGGGGGTGTTCCAACGGTCGACAAAGAGGTGGGGCGAGTTGGCATAGGAGTGGGCAGTCTTGGCGTTTTTCTCCCAGTAGGGGCCGCCGAGGTCCCAGTTGGTGAACCAGTACTCTTCGGTTTCGAGGCACTGCTGCTCGAAGTTGAACATGCCGTTGTGGGCGAGGAACGCCTTGAAGCGGTGATTCTCGTTGTGGCCCGCCAGCCAGTAGATGCTGTAGGCACCGAAGGAGGCACCGCAGGCACCGATGCGCTCGGCATCGATTTGGGGCATATTCTGGGCGAAGTAGTCGGTGGCAGTCATGTAGTCCTTCATGCAGAGTCCGCCATAGTCGCCGCTGATTTCTTCACACCATTCAGTGCCGAAACCGGGGCAGCCACGACGGTTGGGGGCGATGACGAAGTAGCCGGCGCCGCTCATGACTTCGAAGTTCCAGCGGGTGCTCCAGAACTGGCTGACCATGCTCTGAGGACCGCCTTCGCAGAAGAGAAGGGCGGGATAGGTCTTGGTGCTGTCGTAGTTGAAGGGATAGATGAGCCATACCAGCATCTCTTTGCCGTCGGAGGTGGGAATCCAATGCGGCTCGGTGCGACCCATGCGGACGAGGGAGAGCACCTCGGTGTTGATGTTGGTGAGCTGGGTGCCAGCCTGGTTGGTGTCGGCAAGGGTGTAGTGAAATATCTCGGAGGGGTGCTGCATGCTGACCTCGTTGGCATAGATGTCGTTACCACTGAGGGTGAAACCGTTGATGTCGTGGGTGCCCTTGGTGACTTGGCGGATGGCTTTGGAGGCAACGTCGAAAGCAAAGATTTCGTTGGTGCCACGATACATGACGACGGCGAGCATCTGAGCATCGTCGTCGCTCCAGGAAATGGAGCTGACACCGTAGTCGAACGCCTCGGTATAGTCGGTCTTGGTGCCGGTGGCGAAGTCGTAGACCATCAGGCGGAGCTTGTCGCTCTCGTAGCCGTCGTGTTCCATGCTTTCCCAAGCCAGCTTGGTGCCATCGTGGCTGAATACGGGGTTCTGGTCATAGCCCATGATGCCTTCGCTGAGGTTGACGGTTTCGCCGGTGGCGATGGTATAGACATAGATGTCGCTATTGGTGCTGAGGGAGTATTCTTTGCCGGTCTTCTTACGGCAGGTGTAGGCGATGTGTTTGCCATCGGGCGAGAAGTTGAATTGCTCCACCCCGCCCCACGGACGCATGGGACACTCGAAGGCGTTGTTACCAATGACATCGAGGGCTTTTTCGACATCTACTTTGCCATTCTGGAGCGAGGCAAGGAAGATGTGGGGGTATTCGTCTACCCAGTTGTCCCAGTGACGGTACATGAGGTCTTCGTTGATGCGGCCAGTGGTCTGGTCGAGGCCGGTGTAGAGTTTGTTGATGTCGTCGGGACGACGCACGGGGAGGTCGGAGATAAAGAGAATCTGGGTGCCGTCGGGCGAGACCTTGAAGCCTTCGAGACCCGACTCGATGGTGCCGAGAACCTTCTCTGCTTTGCTGTCGATATCGATGGAGCAGATGTCGTTGCCACGGGCAAAGAGCAGCGTGGAGGCGTTGAGCCATACGGGGTTGAACTCGCTCTGCGAGGTGTTGGTGAGGCGCATAGCTTCGGACTTGCCATCGGTGGGGATGAGATAGATTTCGGCATTACCCTTGTTCTGAGCCATGTCGTAGAAGGTGGTGGTGTAGGCAATCTTAGAGCCGTCGGGGCTGAGGGCATACTCGCCCATTTTGCCAAGTTTCCACATCAGTTCGGGCGTGAAACGTCCGTCCTGTACCGTGACGCTGGGACGACCGATGATAGATTCGCTTTCTTGTTTCTTCTTGCAGCCTGCCATGACCAGCATTGCCGCAGCCAAAATGATAACAATTTTTCTCATATTTTTCAGTATTTATTATTCTAAGAGCAATAGTAAGCCCAAGTTATTTTTTTGCAAAAGTACAACTTTTTTCAATATCAGCGCATAAAAAAATATTTCATTCCATTAAAAAGTAGTATTTTTGCAAACCGAAACAACGAGGTCCGACAAAAGGAATGTACGCAGAAGTATTTGACAGCCAAAGCGTAGCGGCAGTGCGCCAACAAGCAAGTGTGGCGCAAAAAATAGTATTGCTTTCGCACATGAATGCCGACGGCGATGCCTGCGGGAGCATTCTTGGCTGCACACTGATGCTCGACAGTGCCACAAAAGCGCAATCGGTGACACCGATTTTGCCTAACGGCTGTCCCAAGACATTCGAGTGGCTGCCCGCAAGCGACCGTATCCTTTCGGGGGAACAGCAGCGTGAACATTGCGAAGCCCTCATCGAGGAGGCTGAACTGATAGTATGTTTAGACTTCAACGTCCCGTCGCGTATCGATTTCTTGCAAGAGGCGTTGGTGAAGTCTAAGGCATTCAAGGTGCTGATAGACCACCATCACAACCCCGCCAAGGACTGTTTCGACATTGTGTTTTCCGACCCCTCTATCTCTAGCACCTGCGAGTTGATGCTCTGGCTTGCGATAGAGCTGTGGGGACGGCAACATTTGAACGCCGAGGTGGCACGATGCCTCTACACGGGTCTGCGCACCGACACGGGTGGCTTTGCCTTCAGCTGTAACCAGCCTAGTTGTTTCGACGCGGCGGCACTGCTGGTGTCGTACAATATACATCCTGCCGAGATACACAACCGCATTGTCAACACGTTTACTTACAACCGTATGATGTTCTATGGCTTTGCTATCAGCAAGCGGCTAGAGGTGTTTCCAGCACAACGGGTAGCCTTGTTCACCTTTTCTCTCGAGGACCAGCTACAATATGGGGTCACGGGCGAAGATATGGAAGGGCTGGTGAACTACACGTTGATGATGCAGGAGATAGAGGTGGGGGCATTGGTTCGAGAAGAACCAAACAGAACCAAGGTATCGCTGCGGTCGAAATACGATGTGGATGTAAACATCATGGCTCAGAAACTAGGCGGCGGAGGACACACCAAGGCTGCAGGGGCAACAAGCCAGATGTCGCTGACAGAGATAGTGGCTGCAGTGAAACAACTACTTGGAGTCGCTAACCAAGAACCTAATAAAAACTACACGGTGGCATGAAACGGATTCTCCCATACTTGACAATTATTCTCATGATGACGGCTTGCGGCGACCGCACTCCGGTCATAGACCTTGAACCCGACAACAGCACCCGCTATAAAGAGAATATGATTAACGCCAACCGTGTGGTCATCCAGTCGGAAGCCACCCAGATTGAAGGCTACGTGAAGCGCAGGGGGTTGGAGACGAAGGCGCTGCCATGCGGAGCCCTGTATCACGAATATGCCCACGGCAGTGGAGAGGCAATCAATCCCGACGACACGGTGGTTGTCACCTACCGGCTGGAAGCCCTCGACGGCACACCCTTCTACACCCAGCAGACCGACACCTTGACCGTGGGGCGCCGCCAAGTGACTGTGGCTTTGGACGACCTGCTGCAACAGCTGCCCTGCGGCAGTAAGGCATGGCTGATAGCCCCGTCAAACACCGCCTACGGCGTGGCGGGCGACGGCGACAGAGTGCCCTCGCGTACTGTGATAATCTATAATATAGTATCAATAAACAAAATTCATTTTAACAAATCATGAAAAAAATCCTATTGATTGCCTCTATGGCATTGACTTGCGCTGCCTTTATGACAGCTTGCAACTCCAACAAATTCAAACAATCGGAAAACGGTCTTCTCTATCGTTTCGAGACTGTGAACGCCGAAGGTGAGCAGCCCAACGTGGGCGACCTGCTGGTTGGCGAACTCATTCTCCGCCTCGAGAACGACACCCTGTTCACCAATGTGGGCAGCCCCGACCGTATCTTCCAGGTGGCCGAGAACTGCATGTTCAAAGGCGACATCCAGGAAGGTCTCCTGATGATGCACACCGGCGACAAGGCTATCTTCAAGATTCCTGCCGACTCGATTGGCAACTTCATGCAGCCCAGCCAGATGCCCCCCATGTATGAGCAGGGCAAAGGTCAGTACTTCTATTACGAAGTGTCGCTGATGGACATCGTGACCAAGGACGAACTCGCTCAGGAGCAGGCCAACTTCATCCAAGAGATGGAGCAGCGTAAGAACGACGAGCCCACCACTCTCGCCCAGTACATCGCCGACAACAACATCACCGTGAAGCCCACCAAGAGCGGCCTCTATGTCATCGTCAACAAGAAAGGCGACGGCCCCAAGGTTGCTGCTGGTAAGAAAGTGAGCGTCAACTACACCGGTCGTTTGCTCGACGGCACCCTCTTCGACACCAGCCGCGAGGCCGAAGCCAAGGAAGCCGACAAAGTGATGCAGGGCCGCAAATACGAGCCCCTCACCTACGTCGTTGGCGAACAGCCCATGATCAAAGGTTGGGACGAAGGCATCATGGGTCAGCCCGCTGGTAGCGACATCACCCTCATCATGCCCTCCGAATTGGCTTACGGTGGCCGTGGTGCTGGCAAGGACATCCTGCCCTACAGCCCCCTGGTGTTCAACCTGACTATTGAATCTGTCGAATAATAAAAACTTCCCAACTGATGAAAAACATTGTCATTTTCGGCGCTCCCGGTGCCGGCAAAGGCACTCAGAGTGATTTCATCGTTGAAAAATACGGGCTTACGCATATCTCCACAGGAGACTTGCTGCGCAAAGAAATCGCCGACCAAACCGACCTTGGCAAACGCATCAAAAGCATCATGGATGCCGGACAACTGGTCAGCGACGACATCGTCATCGAGATGATTGACAATGCCATCGGCCACGACAACAAAGGCATCCTCTTCGACGGTTTCCCCCGCAATGTGGCTCAGGCAGAGGTGCTGGACAAACTGCTTGCCAAACATGGCCGCACGCTGACCTGCATGATACGCCTCGACGTACCCCGCGAAGAACTAATCCGCCGTATGCTCGAACGTGCCAAGATTAGCGGCCGCAGCGACGACAACGAAGAAACCATCAAGAACCGCCTTGTAGAATATGAGAACAAGACGCTCCCCGTCGCCTCATATTACGCCAAGCAAGGCAAAGAGGTGAAAATCGACGGTCTCGGCGACATCAAACGCATCTCCGATGATATAGCCAACGCTATCGAAGCCCTTTAACGGACAACAATAACTAGAAAGTTCTAGAGAGTCCGGTTAATCTGGATAATCTAGAACTTTCTTTATAGAATGCCCTGCTAGGGCGAAACAAAAACCTACGCTTTTTAGAACTCACCTAAACAAGTACCACACATGACTTCCAACTTTGTCGACTATGTCAAGATTCTAGTCCGCTCAGGCAAGGGCGGCGCAGGTTCTGCCCACCTGCTACGTGTCAAATACAATGCCAAAGCCGGCCCCGACGGTGGCGACGGCGGACGGGGCGGACACATCATACTCCGTGGCAACAGCCAGCGGTGGACACTACTGCACCTGAAATACACCAAGCACGTCTTTGCCGAAGACGGCGGCCACGGAGGCGAGAACCTATGTACTGGCCGCAACGGACGCGACCAAATACTAGATGTGCCGCTAGGTTGCGTCTGCCGCGATGCCGACACGGGCGAGATGCTGGGCGAAGTCACCGAGGACGGGCAGGAAGTCATCATCGCCAAAGGCGGTCGCGGAGGATTGGGCAACGACCACTTCAAATCGCCCACCAACCGCACCCCACGCTACGCCCAGCCAGGCGAGCCGGCGGTGGAACGCTGGATTATCATCGAGCTGAAAGTACTCGCCGACGTGGGTCTCGTGGGCTTCCCCAATGCGGGCAAAAGCACGCTTCTCAGCGTCGTCTCTGCCGCCAAACCCGCCATCGCCGACTACCCCTTCACAACCCTTGTCCCTAACCTCGGCATTGTCAACTACCGCGACGACCAGTCGTTCTGCATCGCCGACATCCCCGGCATCATCGAGGGTGCCAGCGAGGGCAAAGGTCTCGGTATTCGTTTTCTCCGACACATCGAGCGCAACTCCATCCTACTCTTTATGGTCAGCTGCGAACAACTCGACATCAACCACGAATACCAAGTGTTGCTGGAGGAGCTGCGTCGCTACAATCCCGAACTGCTCGACAAGCAGCGTGTCCTTGCCATCACCAAGTGCGACATCCTCGACGACACCATGATGCAGCAGCTCCGCGACCACATGCCGCAAGGCATCGACAGCATCTTCATCTCCGCCGTTTCAGGCTTGCACATCCAAGAACTCAAAGACCTCCTATTCCAAAAACTGCAAGCCGAAAACGAATCATAAGGTGCAAATTGAAAAGAAATTCTCATTTAAAAAAAAGTTGAAAGTTTAAAGTTGATAGTTTAGAGTTGTTTAAAGTTTAATGTTTATGCGCCAGTTAAAAATCGTGCGCCAGCCAACTTTTTAGTTTTTAGTTTTCACCTTTTAGTTTTAAAAAATCGTGCGCCAGCCAACTTTTTAGTTTTTAGTTTTCACCTTTTAGTTTTAAAAATCGTGCGCCAGCCCAATTTTTAATTTTTAATTCTTAACTTTTAATTTCCCCCATGTCCCTCAACCAACTCGACACCGACCTATTCCTGTGGATTAACCAGCACCACTGCACCTTTGCCGACTGGACCTTATGGGTGGCAAGTCAAAGTTGGTCGTGGGCGGCAGTGCTCGTTGTTGCCATCATCTTCACCACCCTGCGACACGAACCCCGCCGCTGGTGGGTAGTACTCATCGGCATTGCGCTATGCTTCCTCCTTGCCGACCGCACCTCGGTATTCATCAAATATCTAGTGTGCCGTCCGCGTCCCTGCTATGCCTTGGAGGGAGTACGTATGTATCGCACCTCCTGTGGCGGCGAATACGGGTTCGTCTCCTCCCATGCCGCCAATGTCTTCTCGCTGGCCATGTTTCTAGCCCTGCGCTATCGCAAAAGCCTTAGTCACACCTCCCGTCCACAGCCGCGCTATACGTGCCTCTTCCCCCTACTTATATTCCTTTGGGCTATGATAGTATGCTACTCCCGCCCCTATCTGGGCAAGCACTATCCGGGCGACGTTATCTGTGGTGGATTATTAGGACTCGCCATAGGGTTGTGTGTTTATTACATTATGCAACTCATTGATTATATATTCCATTACATAAAAAATGCAAAAAAAGTTGCCTAACCATGAAACAAATTAGCAACATTTGCGTTTATAATAGCGTGCTTACTTATTTCAAAGATGTATTTGACGGGACGTCCTCCTTATCGGGGACGTTCTTATTTTGTAAAAATGCCAATCTGCCATAAACCCTAATGCCCGTTTTGTATTAAACCCTTTCAACACCCAAGCAAAGCGACCTTTTTATCAATCATTAACGCATTAACACATTACAATGAACATCCTCGACATCATCCTCGCCATTCCGCTGTGCTACTTCATCTATAAAGGCTGGCGACGTGGGCTCATCTTCGAGCTGGCAGCCCTTGCCGGCATCATCGTCGGTTGCTGGGCAGCCATCCATTTCTCCTCATGGGTCGCCGACATGCTCAACCTGCAAGGCGAAGGCTCCCTGCTCATCGCCTTCTTCATCACCTTCATCGGCGTTGTGGTAGGCTCCTACTTCCTCGGCAAAGCGGTCGAAGGGTTTATCAAGATGGTCAAAGCAAACGCTCTGAACAAAATACTAGGCGCTTTAGTCGGTATGGTGAAATGCCTTTGCGTGCTCAGCGTGTTGCTCAATTTCATCCTCCTTGTCGACTACAACCACATCATCATCACCCCCAAGCTACAGCAGGAAAGCAAGCTATACAAACCCACCTACACCATCGGCAACAAACTCACCGCCACCCTCAAAACCCATCTCCACGAACTGCGTGCCCAACACGAAGAAGACCGCTAGCCCCCCCTTCCCGTCATGCTTATCTTAGCCCCCATGCAAGGCCTCACCGAGCTTATGTTCCGTAAGGTATACCACAACTGTTTCCCCGAGGCTCTCGACTATGCCATCTCGCCTTTTCTCTCTCTCACCCACGGCAACCTTGCCGACGCTTGGAAGAAAATCGACGACGTCATTCCAGAGGACAACCGCGATTCCATCCCTGTCATACCACAGATTCTAGGCAAAGAGCCCCTTGAATTCACCGACCTCGCCAACCGCCTCTACGACGTGGGCTACACCGAGGTAAACTGGAACATCGGCTGCCCCATGCGCCGCATCACCGCCAAACACCGCGGCAGCGGCATCCTCCCCTACCCCGACGAGATACGCAGCATACTCAATCAGGTGATACCCCACCTCAAGCCCCGTCTAAGCATCAAGATGCGCCTCGGACTTAACAGCCCTCATGAGATTTTCGCCATCATCCCCATCCTCAACGACTACCCCCTTGCCAACGTCACCATCCACCCTCGCACAGGCCGACAGCAATACGGCGGACAGGTCGACCTCGACACCTTCGCACAGGTGCTGCCCCTCCTCCACCACCCGGTCATCTACAATGGCGACATCCTCACCCCTGCCGACTATCGTCAGCTGCGCAACCGCTTCCCCCAAATATCGGACTACATGATAGGTCGTGGCATACTCTACGACCCCCTGCTGCCCCTCCGCATCCGCAACAGCCACGCCGACAACCCTGAGGGCGACCTCACACAAACCACCCACTTCATCCTCTCGCTCCTCGATGCTATAGGCTCTGGCACAGTGCGCGACGAGAGCAAGATGCGCAAAACCAAAGAATACTGGTGCCTCATCCGCCGCAGCCTGCCCATCACCGAGCAGCAAGCCGCCACCGTGCTCCACGCACAAGACTACGGCAGCACCCTCGCCCAAATCCATACCATCCTCGACAAAATCCAAAAAAAATATTAAAAACAATATAATAAAAGCGAGAAAATAACGTTTTCTGTTTTAATGAAAATAATAAAAACCCTACTCATCCTCCTACCTGCCTTGTTCGCCCTTGCTGGGTGCGGCAGTCGTGACAATGCTCCCCAGATGACCAACGAGGAGGCTCTCAAAGTTCTTGATATTCAAATCCACAAGCATCCCAAAGACGACAAGCTTTACTACGACCGTGCCAAGGTCTATATGGAGCTCCACCGCGTCAACGATGCCATCGCCGACCTCTCACGCGCCGTCGCCCTCAACGACCGCAAGCCCGAATACCACATGCTGCTTGGCGACGCCTACCTTGCCAACGGCAACATCGAGCAGAGCTACAACAGCCTACAACGAGCACTCGAACTCGACCCCGACAATATGGAGGCAATGCTCAAAATGGGCGAGATAGCCTACTATGGCCGCGACTACGACCGCGCTATGGAAAGCCTCAGCCGCGTCACCGCCAAAGACCCCCAAAATCGTACCGCCCTATTTATGAAAGGGTTTATCTACAAAGAGATGGGCGACACCGCCAATGCGGTCACCCTGCTGCGCAAGGTGTGCGACCTCTATCCCAACTACGAGCCCGCCTTCGAGGAGTTGGGGGTGCTCTACTCCCTCCATCACGACCCGCTGGCTCTCGAATACCTCAACACCGCCCTCCGCATCGAGCCTAACAACACCAATGCCCTCTACGCCCTTGCCATGTACTACCAAGACCTCAACCAAATGGACAAGGCAGAGGAAGCCTACAAACAAATCCTCGACATCAACGCCAACCACAAGGAAGCCTGGCACAACCGGGGCTACATCGAGCTGTTCACCTACGGCGACTACGCCCAAGCTATCGACTTCTTCACTCGCGCCATACAGTGCGACAGCACCTATGCCGAAGCATGGGTGAACCGTGGCTGTGCCTACGAACTCTCGGGCGACAGACAACATGCCAACGACGACTTCCACACCGCCCTCGAACTCGACCACACCTTCCAACCCGCCATCGACGGAATCAAACGAATCAACAAATAAAAACCACAATATATGAGCACATTAAAAGGACGCAACCTCATCTCCATCACCGATTTCTCTAAAGAAGAATACATCGAGGTGCTGGACATAGCCGAGGGTTTTGAGCAGAACCCCAAGCAGCGTATTCTCAGCGACAAGGTGGTCGCAACACTCTTCTTCGAGCCCTCCACCCGCACACGCCTCAGTTTCGAAAGCGCCGCCAACCAGTTAGGCGCACGCATCATCGGCTTCAGCGACCCAGGCGGCACCAGCGTGCAAAAAGGCGAGTCGCTACATGACACCATCGTCATGGTCTCCAGCTATGCCGACCTCATCGTCATGCGCAACCCCAAGGAAGGCTCCTCGCGCTATGCCTCCGAAGTCGCCACAGTGCCCGTCATCAACGCTGGCGACGGTGCCAACCAGCACCCCACCCAGTGCATGCTCGACCTCTACTCCATCCGCAAAACACAAGGCACGCTCGACAACCTTAACATCGCCCTCGTCGGCGACCTCAAATACGGCCGCACAGTGCACTCCCTCGTTCAGGCAATGTGCAACTTCAACGCCACATTCCATCTCGTGTCACCCACCGAGCTTAAGCTCCCCTCGTCGGTCAAGATGAGCATCAAAGAGGCAGGACTCAAGTACTATCAGTACACCGACATCCGCAGCATCATACCCCTCGCCGACATCATCTACATGACCCGTGTGCAGCGCGAACGCTTCCCCGACCCCTTGGAATACGAGCGCGTCAAGGACAGCTGCATCCTCTCCGCCGACATGCTCGAAGGCTGCAAGCCCAACATGCGCGTGTTGCACCCCCTGCCCCGCGTCAACGAAATCACCACCGACGTCGACAAAACCCCCTATGCCTACTATTTCCGTCAGGCACAGAACGGTGTCTATGTGCGTCAGGCTCTCATGGCCGCCATACTCGGTGCAAAATAATTGAATATCACGCAAATGTGTTAATTCGTTAATGCGATAATACGTTAGTCGCCGACACGTCAAAGGCTAACACTTGAACATGTTAACGCATTCACACAGTCAAATTCATAATTTACACAATAACACATTCATCACAATAACACATTCATCATCATGGAAACCAAGAAAGAACTCGTAGTGCCTGCCATCGAAAATGGCACTGTCATCGACCATATCCCCACCGAATTAGTCTACCAAGTCATTCACATTCTAGGACTTGAAAACTACAAGGACGAGGTGCTTATCGGCAACTACCTCAAGAGCGGCAAACTGGGACGCAAAGGCATCATCAAGATCAAGAACAAACACTTCACCAAAGAGGACGTCAGCAAAGTCGCCCTCGTGGCACCCTTTGTCACCATCATCACCATCCAGGACTATCAGGTGAAGGAGAAGTTCGCCACCGAGATACCCGACCACATCGAAAACTTTGTCATCTGCGCCAACCCCAAGTGCATCACCAATGCCGAGGCGGTGCCCACCAAATTCGACGTCGTTGACAAGGAGAACCTCAAACTCCGCTGCCACTACTGCGAGAAGTTCACCACCAAGGAAACCATCCATTTCAAACTCTAATAGCTTATAGTCAACTCCAATGATTAATTCCGAACACGAATTTCACAAATATTACTATTCGTGTTATTCTTGTTCGTAAAATAATCCCACAGTTGATAATTTACTGTTGTTGAAAGGAATGTTTGCCGAAGGTGGCGGGGTACTCCCCTCTCAATTCTCAATTCTCAATTCTCAATTTGATAAGTTTTCAACTTTCAATTTGATAAGTTCTCAATTCTCAATTCAATAAGCGCCAGCCCAATTCTTAATTCTTAATTTTTAATTTTATTAATATGAAGCGTTACTACATCACCCTCATCATCATCACCCTCCTACTGGTGCTTGCCGCCTTCTGCACCCTATGGTTTGCCGAGGGCATCTTCCAAACCATACTACCCTTCCTGCCATTATACTTCGCTGTGGTCACAGGTCTGCAGCACTATGTCGTGGTGAAAAGCCTCTACAAAGACCCTCGTACCTTTGTCAAAAACTTCTTAGGTCTCACTGTCGGCAGCCTGTTCCTCCACCTTGTGCTGCTCTGCCTCTGGGCATTCACACACATCCCCACGGCACGCACCTTCATCCTTGCCTTCTGCATCTGCTACATCGTCTACCTCGCCTTCGAAACCGTAGCACTAGTCCTCCTAGTTCGTCGCAAGCGTAACGAATAAGCAGTCGCACCCATACAAAGAAACACCCGCACCTCCAACGGCGCGGGTGTTTTTTATATGTTTACCAAATAGCGAAAACTATTTGTTCACCAGCCGTTTGTGTACAAGTCCCTGTGCCGTGCGGAGCTCCACAATATAGATGCCCGTATTGGGAAGTTCTAATTCATAGCTCTCTCCTTTCACAGCCACATCCCGCACCATACGTCCGTCGATTGTATAGAGGCGCAGCTGTTCCACTGCCACGCCACCGAAATCCACCAAGCAGCGACCCTGCGCAGGGTTAGGACGCAGCGATATCTCCGACCCGTCAACATCTACGATGCCAGTGGGGTCGTGCGGTGTGGGGATGGTATCGGTAGTGACCGAGATAAACACACGCGGAGTCGTGGCACTGTCGCCACAGAAGGCGCGGACATAAAAATCATAGCTAGTGTTAGCCGAGAGGTCACCAATAAGGCATGTGCTGTCCGTTACAATCATCGTCGAGCCGGTGCCCACAAAGAAGCCGCTCTCGCCCCATTCCACCTCCCAGCGGTCGGGCGTGGCACTATTGTTCCACTCCAGTTGCACAAAGTAATAGTCGTGATACACCTCGCGCAAATTCTCCACACGTCCGCAAGGACCGGGGAACTGCACCAGCTGCAGACTGTCTACAAACAGCCGCGAGCCCCTATAGCGGTCCTTCTCACCAATCGACGAAATCACCAGTACCACCATCGAGTCGGCCTCCGAATAAGCATACCCGTCGGGCAGATAATCACCTATGGGGAAATAGTCCATATAGAAAGGCTCGTAATTGACCGAATCATACAGCTGATACAACATCTTAGAGCCAGCACCCACAAGCATACGGCGGTGCGTGAGGGTATCGTAACGGGTTCCTAGGGCAATCACTGCGCCGTAGTCGCGATTCACATTCGTCTGGTCGTAAATATACTTATAATAGCCCAGCAGACGTCCTGGCTGAAAACCATTCAGCGGAAAACCGCCAGAGACATAGTTGTTCATATCGCCCGTATCCAAGATATCCAACATCCACGACAGATCATCCGGATTGGCAAAAATATCCTCCATCAAAGGAATCATCTTATTCACATCCACAAATCCCGTGGCCACGATTGTCGGCAGCACAGTATACACCAAGTCGGAATCCAAGAACTGCCCTGCCACCGCATAAGCCGTGGGGTCGAGGACATCCTCAAAAACAAACGATTCCGCTATCAAAGCCGAACCACCCTCAGGAGCATTGACCGTGTCGCGCGACACCTTTGCCAAGGGAATAGTCACATTAATCGGTATCTGCATACCAAAACTCGCTATCGTATCATTAACGACATATCTGGGAATATCCCATCCCTCGGGCAGGACATAGCTCCCATGCACAGGTATCGGCAGCCCCATCAAAGAGGTAGTGTCGCCCGGAAAAGTGTTCCACTGCTCAAAACAGCCGAAAGGCACACTCATCGTGTCGGCAATCTGAGCCTTAGCCGAAGGCGCAGACAAGATGCCCACCGCCAACATACAAACAATAAGACAAATCTTCTTCATGATTTTTTAATTTTATGAAGCTGTTTAAATTTGATTGATGATTTTTATTATGCAGATAGACGAGCAGATTTTACTCCTTTTTGAGGGCGCAATGGGGTTCCATTGTAACCGAAAAAAGGAGAGGTCGCGACCGTATGGGAGCAACTGACCTTTCGAAAAGATGCCGTATATGTGCTTTAAGAAAAACATTGAATTAATTTTAAACAGCTTCTTAGTTGTGGTTTAAATATTCTTTTATTCTTTAATAACACAATAATAAGTATTGAAAAACAACTTTTCAGAATGCAAAGATACAACTTTTTTTTCTAATTCAAAAAAAAGTTGTATCTTTGCATTCGCTTTGACCGAGAGAAATCTCTGTTACTAACTGAAAATCAGGAGAGGTGCCGGAGCGGTCGAACGGGGCGGTCTCGAAAACCGTTGACCCCTTTTGGGGTCCCAGGGTTCGAATCCCTGCCTCTCCGCGAACCGTAACAGAAAAACAACATGTTACGAGTAGCAGTCCCCGAAAAGTCCCCGAAGTGGGGCAATCGGAAAAAAGAAGGAGGTTGTGAAAAACAATCTCCTTCTTCGTTTATTGTGCAGAATTAAAGCTGATTGACACATTTTTTGTCATTATCGTCATATCCATTTAATAAATGCGCTGTCGGTCGGGGTTTTCCTGAACACGAACCAGGCGTAAGAGACCGCCGAACCTCCGCCAGCCCTCATTCCGTCAAAGTCTGCATTCTTGGCGCAAAGCAGCCGCTCGGTAAACTGGTACACACCGTGCAGGTAGCCGTGGCGGTAGAGACGCTCGAAGCGACCCTTGCCCTCCAGTGCCGTAGTCTTCATTAGAAAAATGGCAGGTGCGCCGACTGGCAGGATGTCGAGGGCGTGCTCAACAAACTCCGTGGCGTACTTATACGGCGGATTGGTGAGTATGCAGCAGTCTTCGCCTTGGAGGGACGGCGGAAGCTGCTCCTTGAGGAAGTCGACCCGCACATGCCCGAAACCCCGGTCCACGAGGTCGGACGAGAGGACGCTGAATCCGCGCTCCAGCAGTCTGCCGCTCAGATGCCCGGAACCACATGCACACTCCCATACAACATTCGGTACCTCAAAAGCATTAAGGAGCTTGTCAATCGCAACAGGGTCGGTGGCGTAATAGTCATCGCTCTGCCGCTCGTTGTCGGTGTGGTTGCTTGCGCCGAGGGTCTTATAGACGGAGTTGCCGTCACCCGTCCAGTCCTTACTCACCTTCCGCCTCCGCCATTTTGTTCATCACCTTCTCAAAGACTACCACAGCGGCTACTGCAACTACGATGAGACCTATCGCCACCCACAGAGGCCACCAAACGTACACTTTTTTTTCGACAACCCTGGCCTCTTTCTTTTGTTCGAGCTGTTCTTTCAATTCAGAAATCCGTTGCTCCAGCATTTTATTCACGGCCTGATATTTTTCTTGGCTGTCATAGATGTAATGCGTCAGCTTCTCAATCTCCTTTTCATGGAGGTTGCCATTGCTGTCAATGTACACAGTCTTTTCCACAAGTCTATCGACACTGTCCGTCTTTACTACGGTGGTCATAACAGTGTCATGCACATACTCCTTCGTTGTGTCATGCACGTATTCCGTTTTGGTGACATACTCGGTCTGCTTAACACTGGAGCATGAACAGCACATGACGAGGATGGCGAGGACTATGAAGAATATTGCTGCGGCCAACTGCCAGTATTCTTTTACAATGTCTTTCATAATCCGCCTAACTAAGTCCGACTTCCTTTTTCCATTTCTTGACATCAAACGAGGGGCAGGCTTTCGCAGCGTATTCGTTATGACCATGCACCTCTTTAATGCCGAGAGTGTCCATCAACAACTTGCACAGGGTGTACATCGCCTCCTTTTGAGCCGGGGTGCGTGTGTCCTTTGCCGTCTTCCCGTCAGCGGCCACGCCTCCGATGTAGCAGATGCCTACGGAGCCAGTGTTATGCCCGGACGTGTGAGCGCCCACTTGATTCAGCGGCCTGCCGTTATGAATTGTTCCGTCCCTATAGATGACATAGTGATATCCTATGTCCGCAAATCCTTGCGCCTTGTGCCATCTGCGAATTGTCTCCACGGTGTAATCCTTACCCTCTGGGGTCGCGGAGCAATGCAGGATGATTTTCGTTATTTTTCTCATAGGTATGTTATTTTGAATTATCTCTTCGTGTGCGCGTATGCACGCGTGTGTTGAATGTCTATTTTGTTAAATTTCCCCTATCAGCAGACGATGTGGACGACGAGGAGGACGACCCCTATTTGTGCAGCCTGCCCGATGATGCCGCCGATAAGGCCTGCGAGGATGTCGAGCCAGTCCCAAGCCGACCAATTCCAGTCGCGGAACGGCTTGCCGTCGTTTCCGTGGCTGTGGTGGACATCTTTGAAGTCCATGCCGAAGGCGCAGCCG
>JAFWQP010000050.1 GCA_017509045.1 Bacteroidales bacterium | reverse complement strand
TTTTCATGCCATAGTGGCATTTCTTTCGGAATCTTACTGACGAAATCATCTCGCCGTAGCCCGCTACGCCTTCGCTGGTTTCGCCAGTAATCTTCTCGAAACAAATACCACTCTGACATGAAACCTAATGACCGTTTTGGGATAAAATATACATCCACAGCATTGGCAACTTTTTTTTCTACTCCTCAAATAATAATTTCTGCTGGAAAAAGTTAACCATATAATTTGAATTTCTCAACTGCAAAGATACAGATTTTTTCGATTATAATAAACGCTCTTATGCAACGTATGACTGATTTTTGCCAAATAGTATCCATGTCGCGTCTCTTCGAGACGCTGGAATGGAGGGTGTTTCGATGCCCCACACTGCGAAACCTATCGGTTTCTTATATGGGGTTATTGAGATTCAACCTCTTCGAGGTTGTAAAAAATAAGTCTTATATTAAACTAGAGCCAAAAATATACACCAACCCTTGCCTGAACTGGCAGAAGAGGAATAGCCCGCGCGGGCTATTCCTCTTTCAGTAGTTCGTCGATTTCCTCGCTGAGGTTGGAGTAGTGCTTTTTCAGCCGTCTGGCTACTAGGAGGCCGGCAAGCAGGCCAGCGATTCCTCCGCTTAGTTTGGAGGGCATCATGTCAGGGTTGTTTTTATAGGCATAGGTTAACATGAGCACTATGACAACACCGCTAACCACATAGATGACGGCTTTGTGGCGTTTGGGCGTGTTGGAACTCCGCTGAACACTTTCGCGCAGGGAGAGCAGCCCAGATTTCGAATTCATGTCGGGATGACGCATTCCACGGGTTACAATAAGGCTGTATATGGTCAGTGAGATAATCAGCAGGTCGGCAGATAGTATCCCCCACCAGGGCCATAGGTTTTCATAAAAGAGAAACGGGGTGATGATAATGGTGAAAATGATGAGAAAGACGGAGCATATTAGTTTCAGGCGGTACAGGCCTATGACACGGCGGCGCACCGAGCGGCGCCATACCTCGTTGTTGAAAGTACTGTGATTGGCTATGTCTTGCTGCAGGTCGTGGAAGTCTTGTTGCAGCTCTTGTTTTAAATCGAGATTGTTTTCCATTGTTTTTTGTTTTAGTCGGTTATTGATTTGAGTTTTTCGCGTATGCGCACAAGGCGGACGCTGACGTTCTTGACGGTGATGCCGAGGATGGCGGCTATCTCGTCGTAAGGCAAATCTTCGAGCCAGAGGAGGATGAGTGCGCGGTCGAAGGGGTGCAGCTTGCCGATGCGGCGATGCAGGCGTTGGGCAGCGGGATTTCGTTCCTCAGTGCTGTCCCAAGAGCTAGCGTCGGCAAAGTAGTCCACGCTCAGCTCTAAGGGAGAGGTGTCCTTGCGCCGACGATGTTTGCGGTCCATGTTGATGCATGTGTTCAACGCGATGCGGTACACCCAGGTCTTCTCGGTGCTGCGGCCTTCGAAGGTGTCGAAACCCTGCCACAAGCGTATGAGCGTCTCTTGGAACAAGTCATCTGCATGTTGTCGCTCGTCGGCGAAGAGGTAGCAGACCGAATAGATGGTCTGCCGTTGCCTCTCCACCATCTGCTCGAAGTCGGCTTCAAGTTGTTCCTTTTTCTTCATAAAAATTCTTATTGTTTCGTTTCTGTCCCTTAGACACACAAAACATCCCAGAAACTACACCCCAAACTCATTTTTTTCAAGGGATAAAAAAGAGAGCCCCAACTCTTGGGGACTCTCTCTTCAATAATGTCCGTTATTTTGTGATTCCGCTGCGATTCGAACGCAGGACCTACTGCTTAGAAGGCAGTTGCTCTATCCAGCTGAGCTACGGAACCCTTCTTGAAGTAAGAGTTAAGAATTATGAACTATGAAGTATCAATACTTCTTAGCTCTTAGTTCTTACTTCCTTTGTCGGGACACCCAGATTCGAACTGGGGATCTCCTGCTCCCAAAGCAGGCGCGATAACCGGACTACGCTATATCCCGAAAGCCTCTTGGCCTGTCTTGAAAAAGAAAGACGCCTCGCGGACGTCTCTTTTTCTTTGGCGGAGAAGGGGGGATTCGAACCCCCGGTACCCTAATCGAGTACGACAGTTTAGCAAACTGTTGGTTTCAGCCACTCACCCACCTC
The DNA here is from genome assembly GCA_017509045.1 of Bacteroidales bacterium. Classification (GTDB taxonomy): domain Bacteria; phylum Bacteroidota; class Bacteroidia; order Bacteroidales; family P3; genus Colimorpha. The sequence continues at coordinate 5,950 of JAFWQP010000050.1, read as the reverse complement.
TCCGTAGCTGTGCGATTTCTACTCAAAAACCTGTGTTTTCTTTCAGCGAAATCGGGTGCAAAAGTACGAACTTTTTTTGATATGGAAAAAACTTTTTTCGTTTTTTGCACTTTTCAGCTCTTAAATCAACTCTTTTTAGCCTGATTCTTAACGCCTTCTATCTTTTTACGAATTTCTTCCTGATTGCCCAAATAGAAGTCTTTTTGCAGGTTCATCTGGTCGTCAAATTCAAAAATATAGGGTACTGCGGTAGGAATATTGAAGCCTACAATCTCATCGTCGCCCATGTGCTTGAGGGTCTTGACAATACCACGCAAACTGTTGCCGTGGGCAACAACCATCACCTCGTCGTGCTGCTCAAAGGCCTTGAGGATGGTACCCTCGTAGTAGGGCATCAGGCGGGCGATAGTGTCGCACAGTGCCTCGGTGGCGGGCAGCTCCTTATCGCTGACCTCGGCATAGCGGGGGTCGCGACGAGGGTTGCGCTTGTCGTCGGCCTCGAGGGCAGGCGGCTGCACGTCATAGCTGCGGCGCCAGGCCATCAGCTTCTCCTCGCCGTATTTCTGCAGCGTCTCCGCCTTGTTCTTGCCCTGCAAGGCACCGTAGCTCTTCTCGTTCAAGCGCCAGCTCTTCTCCACGGGCAGATAGTCCATGTCCATAGCATCAAGAATCTGGTTGAGGGTCTTGACGGCGCGTTTCAGATAAGAGGTGTAGCACATGGTGGGACGATAGCCCTCCTCCTTCAGCAGGCGACCTGCCATATAGGCCTCGCACATGCCGTAAGGGGTAAGGTCCACATCAGTCCAACCGGTAAAAAGATTCATTTTATTCCACTCACTCTCGCCGTGGCGTACTAAAATCAGTTTCTTCATGGTTTATTTAATTTGTTTCTTCTTAATCGTTTCAGTAAAAATACCTTCTTTAATGATGCCCTTGTGCGAAAGCACCACCAGCACAATACCGCCAATAATGAACGGAACACTGAGCCACTGCCCCATGTCGAGAGTCATGCCCTTCTCAAAGTCCACCTGTTCCTCTTTCACAAACTCGATGAGGAAGCGCACACCCCACAGGGCGATGAGCCACCACCCGAAGAGACGGCCATTGTGTAGCTTGCCATCCTTCTTCAGGTACACCAAATAGCATACCAAGAAAATGAGTAGGTAGGAGAACGACTCGTAGAGCTGTGTAGGATGCTTAGGCACAGTCTCCCCGTTGCGCTCAAAGATGAAGCCCCAGGGCAATGAGGTTTGCACACCGTAGATTTCGCTGTTGAACAGGTTGCCCAAGCGGATGAAAGCACCCGCCAAAGCCGCCACGATGACCAGCCTATCGAGCAACCACCAGGCGTTCATCTTATTCTTGCGGCAATAGAGCCAGATGGTGAGCAGTATGGCGATGGCCGCCCCGTGGCTTGCCAAGCCTTGATAGCCCGTGAACTGACCCGTTTGCATATTGAACGGCAGGAATATCTCGAGCCAATGCTCAGAAGTGCAGAAATAGTCGGGCTCGTAAAACAGGCAGTGCCCCAGTCGAGCACCTACGAGCGTGGCGACAAACATCCACACCACCAACGATTCGAGATAGCTCGTATCCACCTTCTCGCGTTGGAACATCTTATAGACGATAAGGTAGCCCAGCAGGAAGGCGAAGAGAAACCCCAGCGAGTAATACCGCAGCCCAAACGAGCCGATGTGGAACATCACAGGGTCTACATTCCAATTGATGAAATTAAGAAGCATAATTCTGAATTCGTTAATTCGTTAATTCGTGATTAGTGATTGGTGATTAGACAAATGAAAGCGGCAGCCAACTTTCAATTTTCAATATTCAATTTAAAAAGCGCCAAGGACTAACACATTTACACATTAACACATTCACACGTTCTTATTTAGCGTAATTCACGGCGCGGGTTTCGCGGATGACCGTCACCTTGATTTGTCCGGGGTAGGTCATCTCGTTCTGAATCTGGCGCGAAAGGTCGAAGCTCAGCTTCGTTGCCTCGGCGTCGCTCACCTTCTCGGCACCCACGATGACACGCAGCTCGCGGCCAGCTTGGATAGCGTAGGTCTTCACCACTCCGGGATAGGTCATGGCCATGTCCTCGAGCTTCTTGAGGCGGTTGATATAGGCCTCCACCACCTCGCGGCGGGCACCCGGGCGGGCACCGCTGATGGCGTCGCACACCTGGATGATGGGCGAAATAAGGTTGGTCATCTCCGTCTCGTCGTGGTGAGCACCGATGGCGTTGCACACGTCGGGATGCTCCTTGTACTTCTCAGCCAGCTTCATGCCGAAGATTGCGTGCGGCAATTCGGGCTCGGTCTCAGGCACCTTGCCGATATCGTGCAGCAGACCGGCACGCTTGGCAAGCTTGGGATTCAAACCCAGCTCGGAGGCCATCGTAGCAGCCAGGTTCGCCACCTCGCGGCTGTGCTGCAGCAGGTTCTGACCATACGACGAACGGTACTTCATACGGCCCACCATGCGCATCAACTCATGGTTCATATTGTTGATGCCAAGGTCAATGCAGGTACGCTTACCCACCTCGGCAATCTCCTGTTCAATCTGGCGGCGGGTCTTGGCGACCACCTCCTCGATACGGGCGGGATGGATACGGCCATCCGTCACCAACTTATGCAGCGACAGGCGGGCAATCTCGCGGCGCACGGGGTCGAAACCGCTAAGGATAATAGCGTCGGGCGAATCGTCGATAATCACCTCCACGCCAGTCAGCGACTCAAGGGCACGGATATTACGGCCCTCGCGACCGATAATGCGGCCCTTCACCTCCTCGTTCTCAAGGTTGAACACGCTCACCGTATTCTCGATGGCGTTCTCCGTAGCAGTGCGCTGGATAGACTGGATGACAATCTTCTTCGCCTGCTCGTTGGCGGTAATCTTAGCCTCTTCGACGATGTCCATGATGCTGTTCGACGCCTCGGCGCGTGCCTCGTCGGTCATCATCTCCACCAAATTCTGCTTGGCCTCGTCGGCAGTCATGCCGGCAATATGTTCCAATTTCTCGATGCTCTCGTTGTAGACCTTCTCCACTTCCGCCTGACGCTTGCGCAGCACCTCAATCTGGCCGTTCAGGTTCTCGCTCACCTGCTTCAGTTCGTTGCTCTTCTTCTGCAAGTCCTCCACCTTCTGGTTGAGGGTATTCTCGCGCTGTTTCAGTTTGTTCTCTTGCTCACGGATGGCGATATTCTTCTCGTTCACCTGCTTGTCGTGCTCGCTCTTCATCTGCAAGAACTTCTCCTTCGCCTGAAGAATCTTGTCCTTCTTTATCATTTCGCCTTTCTCTTCAGCGTCCTTAAGCACCTGCTGGCTCTTAGCGAGCAGCTTGTTGCGTAGCATGCCCGTTGTGAGCCATACGCCCACGCCGCCGCCTACCACGATACCGATAATAATTCCAATTACTATATTCATAGTCTGTGTGTAGTGTGTTTTTGGGGGAACGTCCGCGCCGCTTCAAGCAGCAGCCCTGTAAGAAAAAATCCTGCACCTAGCCATCCGGGAGTTATGATAAACTCGAAACTGATAGGATTTGAGTGCCGGGTGTCTCAGTTATATCTTTCCGCGGAGAATCTCCGCCAACCTACCCACCCATGAGCTTACTCGGTTTGTGAATGGTGTTGAGTTTACAAACTGTTTCAGACTCGATGCAGGATTTACCTTTTTTATCACCGTCGGAGATTCTCGGCCATCGGCCGGGCCTCTCCTGCCCTGTCGAGCAGTCGATTTATCTCAGTGAGCCTGCCCTCCAACCTAGTGTCGCGAAACTGCTGCCTGTCCTGCAGCTTTAGCAGCTGGGTTATCTGGGTCAGCCCCACCATCGCCAACAAGTCTTGATAATCGCCGTAAGCATACAACTTGCCATAACTCTTAGCCTGTGTGTCAATCAACTCCGCCGCCTTACGGAGAAACTCCTCATCGTCGGGGTTAATCTTCAGCTTATAATGCCTGCCAAGGATATATACTGTTGCCGATATCTCTTTCATTTCTTCGAAATAGTCGTTCTCGTGTCTCGGCATAAGAGCGCAAACCCTTCTGCACTAGTCCTACGAAAACGTCATTCAGACCTGTTTATTAATGCCAAACTCTTATCTATGCTTCGTATCAGTTGATTAATTTTCAGTTTTATCTCCACAGTGTTGCCTTTCTGCGTCAGTGTGTTCCCAAGTTTTAATATGTTGTTTTGTTCTTTAAGATTATTAATTGTTATATTTTGACTATTTACCTGCTCTTGCAGCTGCTGGCATTGCTCCGCCGACCTCTCCACCTCCGTGCGCAGACGTTCGTTCTCCTCCATCAGCTTGCGAACCTTCCATTCAATCTCTGCTACCGTGGTTTCAAAATCGAACATAACAATGTCAGTTTACACTACAAAAAGCGGTGCAAAAATACTAATTTTTTATATTATACACAAAAAATATTTCCAAAACGCCCCACAACATCAAATCAAATAAATATAAATCAAAACCTTACATAAGTTCATTTTATCCTTTACATTCAATCCCTAACACAACAATCTGCCCATTTGTAGTATGTGTTCGGGATAAAATAAGAGTTTTACTCCTCAATTACGGAAAAAAAGTATTCAAAAAGCATCGAGGAAATAGGGGAAACGAGCACCTCTAAAGCGCAATCCGCTGATTTTTAGCACCACAAAACGAAAGTTACAAAAGTTACAAGTTACATGCATGTAGTTTTGTTATTGGGGATGGGTCTATAATAATAATATAATAATAATTTATTATTATTATATTATTATTATAGGAGGTATTCAAGAACCAAAAAACATTGCATGTAACTTGTAACTTGTAACTTCTTTGCAAAGAATTGACAGCTACCACTTTGCACAATAATCAATAACAAAGATGTTACATCTGCTTGCGACATCTCCAAGTGGACTTGATTGTTATTGTGCTAAATGTCAGACACTTCTCTTATTATTGGCAAATTGGTGTTATGGACAGGCTTCGCAATCGTTCTTTATGCCGAACTCATAAGCAAGAAAACATTTTTTCGTTGCACAATTCTCACATTCCCCATAAGCCAAAGAGAGCCTCTTTTGCCACCAAAGAGAGCCTCTTTTTTTTAAAAGTGGGAAAAGTGACATTTTCTGCTCGAAAAAGTTGGCTATGTCGTTAATCCGCGCTATCTTTGCATTCGAAAACGGTCGGGAAGTGGCCAATCTCGGATTCGTTTTCACGGTGTGCCTCCACTCTGCCTTCGCTCTGCCTTCGCTCTGGGTTCGCTCTGGGTTCGCTTCCGGAGGCGAAAAAAAACACAAGGCAACGCGGCAGCAGAAACACGGCACAAACAAGAGAACTTTGACATATTTGCTTATAGGATTTCATCAAGACCCGGTGGGTGGCATCGCTCTTCGCGGTCGGAGCCAAGACCAGCTTGCAGTACAGCCATTTGTATTGGCATATTCTAGTCTATGACGGAAAAGAATTGCAATACCACCGGGTCTTTCCTCATAGTAGGGTTCTGGAAGGCCCTGCATTTGACAAGCGTAAACCTTTCTGACCACACCAGACCCCCAACTTTCCAACCAAGTACATTTGTATAATATTACAGCAATCAAAGGGTTTATGTTTAGCGACTGCAAAGATAAACCAAAGGGCTGACACCACAAAATGCCAGCCCTACTTTTTTCAACTTATCCAAAGTGTTTTATCGAACACCTCTCTTTTTTATAAATCTAATAAGGAAGGCGGTGACGAGAAGTAACAAACCAATTAGGCCGAGAAGATTGCCGAAAGGGAAATGCATTATCTTGAATACCATACTGATGATGAGGAACAAACCTGCAATTTCTGAAAAGCGGATAACCTGACGTTCATTAGGGAGGACACGCACCAGATGGCGGGCCGTAAGAATGACAAATAATGGTCCGACAAGAATCACTGACATATAGAAAAGGTTGGCAAATGGC
>JAFWQP010000049.1 GCA_017509045.1 Bacteroidales bacterium | reverse complement strand
TGGCGCATGACCAGCGGCTGGAACCGCTGCCGCAAGCTGTATTATTATATCCAGTTCAACAAACGCATCAAGCAGTATGGCTACCACGACTTTGCCCCGCTGTCGTATCATGGATTTTGGAACCGTTTCGACCAAGAGCATAATTTCCCCGAGATGGCGGGACGTAAGCCGGTGTGCTGGTTCGAGTTTGAAGATGACGGGAACGACACCCTCGAAATCATCGTGGGGCTTTCGCCCAACAGCACTTGGGGCGCCAGCGAGGCCGTGCGGCACGAAGGGTGCCAGTACTCTCGTGATGCCTCATGTGTGTCTTATCGTGACATGCAGACGCACGAAACGCTGCTCATCGTGCATCAAGGCGACCCCAAGTACCGCAGCCATTTTGACGTAGTGCGCGAGCTGACACGCATCAATTGGAACCGGATGCTGGGACGCATCGAGGCACAGGGACCGGAAGACGCGTTGGCTATGTTTTACACCTCCTACTACCACACCATGATAAACCCCTCCATCTATCAGGATATTGATGAAAAGAACTATGGCGGGTATACCCGTTACACCATCTTCTCGCTGTGGGACACCTACCGCGCTCTGCACCCCCTCATCAACCTCACTGATACCGCCATGAGCCGCAACATAGCATTTACGCTCTACACTCATTACAAAAGAAGCCCTCACCTCATGCTGCCCGTATGGAGCCATCATGGTGGTGAGAACTGGTGCATGATAGGCTACCACGGTGTTTCGGTGATGGTGGATGCCGCCCTCAACACACTCCAGCCCGACACCGAGCAAGAGCTGATAGAGCTGGAAACCATGGAGGCAATTCTCTCCACCACCAATGTGGGCTATTACGACCACACTAGGCTGTACAAGGAGATAGGCTATGTCCCCTTCGACAAGAGCCGCAACGGCACCTCCGTCACACTGGAGAACGCCTACGAGGACTGGTGCGTCTATTGGGCGTTGGAGAACCATTTGGAGCATACGCTGCCCGATGTGATAGGCTATGAGGATTCTGTGCGCGAGAGCTATCGCCAGCGTGCGTTGAGCTACCGCAACGTCTATAAGGATGGCTTTGTCCGCGCTCGTTACAGCGATGGCAGCTGGAAAACACCCTATTCCTTGCTTTCCACCAGCGGCGAGGGTCTGATTGAAGGCAATGCCTGGAACTACAGTTTCTACGTCCCCCACGACGTGAACGGCATGATGCAGATGATGGGCGGTGAGAAAGCCTTTGTGCGGAAGTTGGACACCCTCTTCACCATGCATGTGCCCGACGAGTTCTTTGCCGAGACCGAGGATGTAACCCGCGAGGGCATGCTGGGCGGCTACGTCCACGGCAACGAGCCCTCCCACCATATCCCGTACCTCTACATGTGGACCACCCAGCCGTGGAAGACCCAATACTGGGTGCGCGAGGTGATGAACAAGATGTACCGAAACCATATCGACGGACTCTGCGGCAACGACGACTGCGGGCAGATGTCGGCCTGGTACATCTTCTCCGCCATGGGCTTCTATCCCGTCTGTCCCGCTAGCGGGCAGTATGTCCTCGGTGCGCCCTACCTGCCCTATATGAAGGTACGCATGGGCAGCGGCAAATACCTTGAGATAAAGGCCCCCAACGTGAGCGACAAGAACCGCTACATCCAGCGTGTGCTCTGGAACGGCAAGCCCTACGATAAATGCTACGTTACCTACCGCCAGCTGATGGAAGGCGGCACCCTGGAGTTCCAGATGGGCCCCAAGCCCAACAAACGCCTCTTCCAAGCCAAGGCCACCAAGCCCTACAGCCTCACCAAATAAGCACTTGAATGCCATCCGCTTACCGTCCCCGCAATCCTGGCCACGACTACTATGGTCGCGGTACCTACCTCATTACGCTGGTAGTGAGTGGCCGCGCCCACCTGCTCTCCCATTTCGTGACCGATTTCGGTCACGAAACCCTATCCCTCACCCCTCTCGGCAAAGAGATACAGCAAGCATGGCAACAAACACCCGTCATACAGGCCACCCACGGCAATCAGGTAGCAGTACACGCTTGTGTCTGCATGCCCGACCACTTCCACGGTGTCATCGAGGTTCTGGAGCCCATGACATGGAACCTAGGCGACATCATTCAAGCCTTTAAAGCTTTCTGCACAAGCCGTTGGCAGCAGTTGCAAGGCTTACCCCCCTCCACCTCCCGACTGATTTCGGTCGCCACCATAGGCAACAATGCCCCCGCATGGCTCCTCCAGAAGATTCGTGACCATCCCGATGAAGGCTCCCTCATCCGCAACCTCTCAAAAAAACAGCGACAGGAGTACTATGCTCTTGTGAGCCGACAACAGCAACCCCTCTTCGACGACAACTACGACGACACCATCTGTCTCGACAACCGCCACCGCGAGGCAATGATAGCCTATGTTAACGACAATCCCCGTCGCGCCCTCCTACGTCATCGTTTCCCGGACTTTATGCAGCGGTGCCTCCATGTGACGATAGGACAGCGTGATTATGGTGCCTTCGGCAACCTCTTCCTTCTGCGCTGGGCGCGCAAAATGCAGGTGCAGTGTCACCGTCGCCATCCCGTCAGCCGTCTGCCCTACGAAACCACCGACGACTATGCCCGCCAACATGCCGAATGGAAGTCTGCCTTGCTCGAAGGGCAGACTGTCCTCGTCACCCCCGGCATCTCGCGAGGCGAACTGATAATGAAAAACGAATGCTTAGAAAAGGGATACCCTTTGATACACCTACAAAAAGAGCCCATCGGCCCCTATTGGAAACCCGAACGCCGGCGTTTCGAGGCCTGCCTCCAAGGGCACCTGCTTATATTAGCCCCTTGGAATATCGATACGCAGGGCGGTGTCTCAGGCGCTCCTGCCGACAGCGACTACAGCCGCTTCCACAACCTCAACACCCTCGCCGCTGAAATCTGCGCCTTTTATGGCGAAGCCAGAATCCAAAAAACACTTAATCCGTAACCGTTCTCGGAAAAACATTTAATTCGTGACCGTTAATTCGTGACCGTTCTCGGTCACAAATGAAATCAGAATAAATTATGAAAGTCAGCCTAATGAACGATTTGGGTTAAGTATTAGAGTGCTGTATTTACCTGTATGTTCAAAGGTGTAAAATGGGATGTGAACAGTGGCTTCACACCTTTTGTAATCGTAATTGCAACCTTCAATAACACAAACACCGTCCTACAAGCCTCTGACCGACAAGATATTGTTGCGATACGACGAAACGATCTGCTACAGCGCTACAGTTGCTACAGTTCGATTTACTCTTATCAAACCCCAAAAATATATCCATATATTTGATATATAAATATATACATAGTTTTATCTAAAATTGGGCACCCTAATTCTAACTGTAGCACTGTAGCACTGTAGCGCATCAGGCACCCCATGCCGCAATAGGAGCAGAACGAAGTATATTTTTTCTCAAAAGGGCACCCTAATTTTTGTTCTTTTCGGTATAATTATAACAGACGGTCGGCTCACACTCTGGGTTCGTTCTGCCTTCGCTCTGGGTTCGCTCTGCCTCCACTCCTAAGATTGGAGATAAGGTGAACCCAAAACGAGGTGAAAAAGACCTTGCCCTTTCTGATTTTAGTTGACAGATTCGCTTGTCAAAAAACACCCCTCTTCCTCCCTTCTTCGATCCTTCTTCCTGCCCTCTTCAAAACCGCTGAGAATCAAATCATTTCCCTAGATCTTGGCATTTTAACATAATCCACTAAAAAACAAGCATTACCAACCATCTAACATTTATTACTTCACCTCCCTCACATCATTATCAACAACCACCTAACCGCCTTGCAAAATAATAATTTGCCAATCAAGAAAAAATGCGTATTTTTGCAATCGGAAAAAACAATTTTTCCCCAATGAAAATACAGATAAAAGACAACAAAATTTACAAGATCGGAATAGAAATACAACACATACGATATCAGCAACAAGCATACAATAACAATCATGAAAAATAGAATATATCCAAAAGATTGGAAGGAAATACATCCTGGACATGCTGACATGTCGACCGATTTCTATTACTCCCAACTGGCAAGCCGAGTGCTGGCAGTGCTAGAAAACGATGGTATAGATGCCGTACTTGACGAGCCGGCTTGGATACGCGATGCCGCTGTGCGAATCACGGCCTGGTTCGAGGATCTCTGCAATGGCACTGGCCTTTGGAGTGTGGTGAATACAGTGTGCCACAGCCGCTACAACAGGTTGCTGCCTTTCTTCGACACCTCGGCCTATTACCCCGGTGAGCCCAATGTGCAGGACATACAACTGCTACTATGGGATATCATACAGTCACACTACTCTGACAGAATAATCAATCCAGAGAACCCAGGCATCGCAATGGCGGCGAACGACATATTCAACATCTTCGACGAGGAATATGAGACAGCACCTGAGACGGACGAAATGATAGCATTCCTGACTAATCCAGCATTGGCAAACGACTATTGGCAGGCCCGCAAGGTAATGGAGTGGTTTGCACTCGACAGCTATCTCTCACTAAGTACGCGTATTAGTTTTGAGAATAGCAAACCCTATAAGGTTAAGGATGAATATGATAATATCAGGGTATACCACTCAATGCTGTCCCACACATTTTTCGACCGCCAGAATCTGTTGGCTCTGACAGCAGCCGAATGGCTTTCGGCAGCAACTGGTTACAAGATGGACGTAGATGGGACGCTAAAACAGAGTCGTGCCTACAGCATCGTATCCTACAACGAAGAAACAGTGTTGTTACGCGACATACTTAATGAAAACGAGATAAATGTACAAATTGACTCATTCGACCCGCGTTGGCTAGAACAATACCTGCCAAAGGCAAAAATCGTCACATGCTGTATAGTAGGCTTCAATGGCAAGAACTATCATTTCGGGACAATGTTCACAAATCCTGATGAAGAGTATCTTGAGAAGTACAAAGAAACCATAGCTAATGAAGAGCGGAAACAGGATAACATCAAACACACTGCCGAACTCTTTCTAAAAGCCTCTGAAGGCAAGCCGATAGTATTTGTAAAGGGCATTGATGAGTTTATGAATTTCCAAATTAATAAAATGGGTTCTAAGGCCTCAGATGAATTCCGAAAGGCAATGGAACAGCACCTTTTTCAAAATGCTGAGAGCGGGATGGCAGCCTTTATGTCTGACTCAGAGGCAGGATTGCTCACCATTACACTAGCCATTCCTGCTATCAAGGCATCTTATAACCCATACTATGACCAAGAATACGCCCAAAAGAATGCACTGAACCTAATTGTCAATCCCAATGCCATGGACTATTCTGCACTATGCACGTTACTTGACAACAACTATCTACCCGATGCTGCCCTCAATAGCCTGAAAGGCTATGAACACGGACGTGAATTGGTACAACAGAATATCCAATTTATGGCGGACTATTTCTTCTCTCAGCATAGATAGAGTACACAATAAAAAAGCCCGACAAGCGTTATCCACATAATGAAACTGAAATTTGTATATATTATCCTCTTGATGCTGGCTTTGGTTTCCGTGGCTAAGGCACAGTATACTGTTGACAATAAGAAGGCTGTCAGCGAGTTTGAGAAGGGGCAGCAGCTGCTGTCGAGCAATCCAGCTAAGGCTTTCGACCATTTTGAGAAAGCACTGAAGGCGGAGCCTTCGTTTGCTGAGGTGCGGCTGACGATGGCAGCATGGTATATGGATCACGACAGCCTCGGGCTGGCAGAGGAGCAGTTGCGGGCGTTCCTCCGCTATGACAAAGGCAAACATAAGAAGTGGGGTGCCTCGGCACAGTACGACTTGGAGTGTATCGCCTTCCGCCGTCAGGCAATGGCAAACCCCGTGCCGTTCACTCCCGAGAATATGGGTACCAACATCAACAGCCCTGACGATGAGTATCTGCCCACCCTCACCGCCGACGGTAAGATGCTGATATTTGCCCGATATAACCGTCCCGCTATGACAGAGGACTTCTACGCCAGCCGACTGAAAGATGGTAAGTGGACCAAGGCTGTGCGCATGGCGGAACCGCTGAACAGCGACGAGAACGAGGGAGCGGGCTGTATATCACAGGACGGACGCATACTATACTTCACCGCCTGCGGGCGAAAGGATGGTGCCGGACGTTGCGACCTTTATGTCTCCTACCGTAAAGCAGGGGGCTGGAGTCGTCCGCAGAACCTAGGCCCGGCCATCAACACCAGCGGGTGGGAGTCGCAACCCTGCCTTTCTATCGACGGTCAGACTCTCTATTTTGTCAGCGACCGCAGCGGAGGCTACGGCGGCATGGACATCTGGCGTAGCACCTTGGTGGAAGGACGATGGAGCAAGCCCGTAAATATGGGAGCTACGATCAACACCAGCGGTGATGAGAAGAGTCCTTTTGTGTCGTTCGACGACCAAAGACTCTATTTCTCCTCCAACGGACGTGTGGGCATGGGAGGACTGGACCTCTTTGTCAGCCGCCGCACTGGCGACACCACGTGGAGCGAGCCAGAGAACTTGGGCTACCCCATCAACACCCGTGGCGACGAGAGTTCGCTCATCGTCTCGCCCGACGGCAGCACCGCCATCTACGCTAGTGACGGCGGTCAAGGTGGGCTTGACCTCTACACCTTTGCCCTACCTGAAGCCGCCCGCCCCGAGCCGATTGTGTATAAAGAAAAAATAACCGAGGTGGCACCCGAACTGAAGGTGGGCGAGAGCATCACGCTGAAGAACGTGTTCTTCCAGACAGGCAAATACACCCTGCTCGACATCTCCATCGTGGAACTCGACAAGGTGGTGGAGATGATGCAGAGCCATCCCAGCCTGCGCATCGAACTGGGCGGACATACCGACAACGTGGGCAATGAGGCCTCGAACCAGAAGCTCTCGGAGCAGAGAGCCAAGGCAGTGTACGACTACTTGGTGGCACATGGCGTTGCTGCCGACCGTCTCAGCTACAAAGGCTATGGCCAGACTCAACCTGTGGCGGACAACAGCACCCCCGAAGGCCGCCGCCAAAACCGCCGCACCGTCTTCACCATCCTAGAAAAATAACCCAAGCAATACTAGTAATACTAGCAATACTAGAGATACTAGAAAAAAAAGAAATGATATGAAAAAGAAAGTAGTAGTCCTTACCGGCGCCGGCATCAGTGCCGAGAGCGGTATCAGCACCTTCCGCGACAGCGACGGACTGTGGGAGCAGTATCGTGTGGAGGATGTGGCAACCTACGATGCCTACCTCCGCAACCCCGAATTGGTGCTTAATTTCTATAACGAGCGTCGTCGACAACTGTTCCAAGTCAAACCCAACGAAGGTCACCGCCAGCTGGTGCGTCTGGAAGAGAAATACGACGTGCGCATCATCACACAGAACATCGACAACCTGCACGAACAGGCAGGCTCGACACATGTACTTCATCTGCATGGACTATTGACACAAGCGCGCAGCGATCGCGACGACAACCTGATTGTCGACATAGGCGACCGCGACATCCACATCGGCGACAAAGCCCCCGACGGAGCCCAGCTGCGTCCCCACATCGTATGGTTTGGCGAGGCAGTGCCCAATATCGAACCCGCCGCCGAACTGTGCGAAAAGGCGGACTATTTCATCGTCGTAGGCACCTCCATGAACGTCTATCCTGCCGCAGGCCTCATCCACTATGTGCCGCGCAGCACCCCTTGCTATCTGGTCGACCCTAAGGCAGTGCCTATCTCCCGACCTATCACCATCTTCCAAGAGAAGGCTGGCACGGGTGTCAAAAAAGTAGTTGACGAACTTCTCAATCAACCGTCTGAATAATCATTAATAAAATCAAATATCACATGAAAAAAATCTTATCCTTTCTGCTGCTCCTCAGCAGCGTTGCAGTACTCAACGTCCAAGCCCAAGTCGCCTTTAAGTACAACGGCCACACCTATCAGAATGGCGACGAATTCGTCGTTGTCCTAGCACCCGATGCCGAACATTGCAACAGCATCAGTTTCGTCAATCAGGGCTACTCTGTCCTACAGAACGTGACAGTCACGATGACTCCCATTGAGATGTCAGGCATCGATATATGGGGTCTCTGTGCTGGCGTATATTGCAGACAGGATTCTGTCAGCGATGCTTTCAATATTCCTCCTAGCGGTGAATATACTGATTTTACTATGGACCTCACCATCGACGAGGCTGTTGCACAGCCCTATAGCATCTATAAGATGAAGGTTTCCAACGGCAACTTCGCCTGTAGCGTGACTATCCGTTTCCAAGCCTACGCCGAAGGAATCAACGATGTGACTTCCTTATCCTTAGCCCTCACTGCCTATCCCAACCCCGCCCAAGGCAATGTGAACATCAGCTATGATGTCAACCAGCCCTCCACCCTTGCCATCTATGACATGCAGGGTCGCGTGGTGCGCAGCATGTCGGTCAGTGGCAGCGGCAACGCCGTTGTCGACAACCTTCCTGCCGGCATCTACACCTATGGCATCATGGGCAGCACCACCATGCAGAAACTGATTGTCAAATAATGTACGGGTGTACTCCTTGTACGCCCAGTATTGTACCCCGATGTATGGGCGTACCCCCGTGTACGCCCTTTTTTGTCTTCTATGCAGCTGTATGCTATATGCAACAAATGTGGCAAACCCATCTATTTGAAGAGGGGTTACAAGACTGCATTTGAAGTCAGGGAGCAACTCGGAGAGATTGTCACGCTTCATTGCCCGCATTGTGGTACGACATTCCATCGCCCTTATATCAATTTATGGAGCAAGACTTGGGGGTCGTGGCTCACAGTAGGCATTCTTTCAGCCATCATTCTTGGCGCTGTGGTGTTGGTGGCACTATTGCAGCAGACAGGGGCTAGCATCGGTGCGGTGATATGGATACCCTTTGCCGCCATGGCCGTCTACGCCCTGCTCGCCAAGCGCGAGTCGGATGCCATCGAACGCTACAATCGCTCGTGGGAAGATGCCCCCGCTCCGCGCCTCACCGCCGAAGCTGCAGCCGACTTCACCGACACAGAACTTGTCGACTGGTTCGATATAGAGGAATACGGCCAAATCACCAATGAGCAAGAGCAGGTCGTATACTACGCCACCTGCTTGAACTACGAGGAGGCTCCCCGCTACTTCGAGTGGTTTTATTACTACGAAATCAATTGGCATGATACTCCCGACGATGGCACCCTGCTCTACGAAAGCCTCATTGCCGTGGGTGCAACCCGCCACGCTGAGATTACAAAAGAGGCTCAAGAGATATATCTACAGCACCGTGATGAAATATACCGCTGCGGACGCAGCGTGACCCACGATGGTTACCAACTGCTGCTCTCTCTAAACCTCTTCGACAAACAGGACGATGCTGCCGCACAAGCTTACTACTCAGAGCCCCTTCTTCCCCTTGTGGCACAATACATCCGTAATCATATAGAACACT
>JAFWQP010000048.1 GCA_017509045.1 Bacteroidales bacterium | reverse complement strand
GTAGCCTGGCGAGACAGAAAGTAGCCTACCGAGACAGAACCGCAGCCTGTGAGCAGAACCGCAACCTGTGAGCAGAAAGTAGCCCATCGAGACAGAATCCCGACTGGTGAGCAGAAAGTAGCCTGGCGAGACTTTTTCGGTTGTTGTCGCTAATGCGGTCGCGCGCGCGTATGGGTGTCGGGTTTGTCGGGTTTGTCGGGTTTGTCTTTTCCAGCGGTCGGGGTTCTGTCGGCTGATGGGCTGCGGTGACGGTTCCCGCCTATGGGCATACGTTGCCCACCTGTGGGGCTATCTGCTGCGGTTCTGATGATGCACCCACCACGGGCAACAGTCAAAAAGCAACCAACAAATAACCAACACAATTACCTGTAATCGTGTCTTATACCAAGCAAATATTGAACACTCCAACCAGCAAATAACCAGCAAATAACCACCTTAATACTGATGGGTATTAACGTGTTCATACGACACGGTATTTTTCTTATGATATGTGCCGGGGAAAGAGTTTCTTATTATTCGAGTGGGTCTATATCGCCACGGTGTTTTAATCCCATGGCCGCCTCCAGTGTCTCAATACGCTGCTTCAAATAATCATCCCTATATTTGCCGATATCCTCCAAAACGTCAAACATAGTGCTAATTGAAAACTGGACACTGTCACCCCACATTATACCCCCCGTGATTTGTTCAGAAACAAAATGTTGCAAAAGTAACGCAACCCCTTTTTGAAAGGCCGTAACCTCGCTAAAATCTTTTAGCCCGTAATAATTGACTGGTTCGGCAATCAACATTTTCTTACCGTCTGCGGTGACGGTTGTTTTTAATTCTTGCTTATCCATTGTTCTACGATTTTTACAAAGATACCACTTTTTTTTGATATAGAAAACTATTTTTCAGTGGTCTATATTTCTTTTCGTGGCCGTAGAACACTAATTGATGAAAACATAAAGGGGACAGTTTCCCGTCCCCTCCGTCGGCACCCCAGGCTCCCTTTCGGGTACACCCAAGGATTTTGTTGTCAGTTCAGCCCTTACGGACCCGAACCAGTATTATCAGATCCAAGCGAAACTTGTCTCTGTTTTTCAAGTGCAAAAATACAACTATTTTTTCATACACCAAAATTTATTTTCAGTATATTCATTATCCGATATTTATATGCAATATTTAAACCTCGCATACTTCACAAATCTTTGTTCGTTCAACAATTATACGGCTTCGGCTCTCGCACGTTCAACCGCAACATCTAATTGATTGATTAATGAATATCTGCACCCGTTTAACGCTTCCCCTATCATCTTTTTAAGGTCTGCCCGCCTTTGCTTAATCATAACCCCACGTTTGCACAGCATTTTTAACGTGTTCTGTAAATAGTCGGCTGGCGCATATTGTAGCAAGTCGGCAAAGATAGCGTTAAACGCTTCTTTCGGGGTAGTGCTGGCGGCTATCCTGTCGGTGCTGGTTCTGCCAATGCTGCGGTATTCACCAGCCCACAAATTAACCAACTGCGCCCACTGCTGGGGCTTGGTTATGTCCTGTGCCGTCAGCTTCCGCGCCCCTATCTGCTGGGCAACACTGCCCGATAGTCGCAACTCATACCGCAACAGGTATTGACAACCTGCCCACGCTGGGGGCATTTCCTGCCCCCTGTGGTGCATTTCTGCCCGTTTGTCGTAGAGACATAGCGCACGGCCTTTTGAGACGAAATAAAGGGTGTTTTCTCCAATGCTGACACGTTCCATTTCGGCACGGTTTGACAATTCGCCAATGTAGGCTGCAGGGGCTGCTGGTATGTCGAAAGTGTGTGCAATATCCAATCTCACAACTTCGGCACGTCCAATATTGAGGTGTATAGCATCGGACAGACACCCCACACCCTCGGACACCTGCCTACGGGTGGGGGTGCTAACGTTCTCGCCTTGTACAAACTTCGCAATACTGCCCGACAATCTCACCTGTTCACTATCTGCATACACCCTATATCCTGCAACGTGACCCACAATGTACGGCACACCAGTGCTTACATAAACGCCCGATTTCTCCACGTCGATATAACGTTCTACAGACAGCGGGGAAACGCCCCCGGCATCCTTTGCCGTCATCCTCATATTTAACGTGTCAATCATAGTGTTTATTATAACCCTCTTATTATTGGCTGCGCCCGTGGCGCACGTGTTCATTATATATGCTGATATGTTCAGTTACGATTGAGAAAGTAACGCTTTTTGCGTTACCTTTTGGTAACGTGTTTTGCGTTACCTTTTCGGTTGGCTGGTTGCCTGGTATCTCCATTTTTGATTATCGTATTGCCAAAACTTCTTCAACAATACACACCGTGCCTTTGGTCTTACACTTGGTTTGCTGACACTTTGCAAACCGCTGTATGCTTACAACCCTATTATGACGGCAATTTGCACACTTTAAAGATTGCTTTTCATAGCCCGTAACGGGGCATATCCCAGTATCAATTTTTGTGTTCATTGTTCAACCTCCGTTGGCTGGGTAATTAGTCGATAATACTTGTATCTGACCCCGTGGCTATTCTTTTCCCACCTCGTTTCAAATACATAGCCATTGTTTTTCATTGTGCGTATATTAGCCCGTGGGTCTGATACCTTGCACAAGTCCATTAACTGCCGTGTGGTGTACCAGGCACCGTTACACATTACCCCGTAGATTGCCTTTTGTGCGTAAGCTGCCGGGTCTGTGGGTGCGCTTGCTGGGCTGTTTATTGCATCAAATATTGTGACTTGCTGATTACTCATTTTGCGCCTCCTTTCTTGCCGTTCCGTGGTTTGCTGACACAATAGGCTGCTGCGCTTTCCTGCGCTTCCTCCGTGGTCGAAACTCGGTGCTTCAGTAACCAGTCGCACAACTCCGACTTCTTGAAATAGGTTTGCTTACCCCCTGCGCTTTTGTAGTAGGGAATTTTCTTTTCACAAACCAGCCTGTAAAGGTATGATTTTGATAAACCCGTGTAGGCTGCTGCATCGTCCATTGTTAGGGCATCTTTTGCAGCCAAAAGGGTTAATTGTTCAATACGTTCTAATCTCTGCTCGATAGACATTGTTTTTCGTTATTACTCATTGCTGGGGACAGTCTGAGGTGCCAGGCTCACCGCGTCCCCGTCCGTGTCATCCTCTCCAATGTGCTGACAACTCACATCTTCGATTGAATGACGGTGCAAAAGTATAAAGAAAAACAAACAAAATCCCCGACAATACGGGGGTAATGTCGGGGGTATATACGGGGGTATTATTACTCTATTTTAATTTGTTAAGTACTTCAAATATTCTTGTTTGGCTATCTGTTCCACGGCTTTTATAATATGCTTTTTGTAGTGCCTTGCCTGTCTTTCCTATCAACTTACCCCAATCGTCCCAATACATTTTCACAGATAGTTTTTCTTGCAATATCTGTGCCACTTTCCCCCAATCTGGCATTGATGAAACAACCCACGGGGTTTGGGTTCTGTCTAACACTTTTCGATTACTGTAGCCCAGTGTACCCTCTAATGCAAGTAACATTTTTTCGGCTTTCGTCTCGGTTAGATATTTGGGGACTTCAAACGCCTGTTGTTGGTCGGTGTCCGTTCCTGTGGTCGGTTCTGCCGGGGGCTGGTCGGTTCTGCCGACCATGGCCGCGTTGTGTTTCATTACAGCAATACGAAAATCACATCTTGTATTAAACTCGTTCATAAAAAATTCTGACGGTTTTATTTTACCCTTTCCCACTAACGACAATATGCAATCTCTTACTCTTTCAACATCCTCAACTTCGTTGAGTTTGTTTATAATATCTATCATAATACCACACCGCCAATTGTCGGTTATTACTTGCCAGTCTAATTGTTCAAGACTTACCGCCTTGCCCTCATTTATTTGCCTCACAACGAAAGCTGCTAATGTGTTCATTTTCTCGCCCTCCATTATAGATTGTTCAACAGGTTCACCGCGTCCACTTTCTTTTTATCCACTATCTTTGCATATATCTGTGTTGTGGCAACCTCGGAATGTCCCAGCAACTTGCTAACGGTGTAGAGGTCTGCCCCCTTTGTCAATAGGGTTGTGGCGTATGTGTGGCGTGCTGTGTGTAATGTCAGGCTCTTGTTTATCCCTGCCCGTTCTGCCCATGCTTTCAATGTGCGGTTCATGGCTGGCTCTGTCGGTATGTCGGCAAATACAAGCCCGCTGACGGGCTTTTCTCCCTGCTGCGGTAGAAACTCCCGTGCCTTGCTTGAAAGGGGCAAATAGAGGGGTGTTTGCGTTTTCTGCTGGCGTATGGTGATAGTCCATTGTTCGCCCTGCTGGTTTATGTCAGCCCACCGCAACGCCTTAACGTCCGATATACGCAACCCGCAATAACACATAAAGAGGTACGCCCGCCTTGTTTCCTCGCTGGCTGTCGGGGTGTTCTCTAACAACTTCAACTCATCAATGGTAAGATACGCCCGTGTGCTTTCGGGTACTTTGATTTTGTCCGCATCTGCCAACATATCACACGGGTTTTTATTTATTACGCCCTCCCTCACAGCCTCGGACAATGCAAACCTCAAACATTGGTAACGCTTTTGTGCTGTGCTGGCTGCTAAATGCTGCCCCGTGTTCTGCACATTACGCCCGATAACGTAACCTGTACGCAAATACTCTATAAAGCCCTTGCAAAATTCGGTGTCCACGTCCGACACTCTCACACGTTCACCAGCGTATTGCCTCAACAGGTCGGCTGTGTTCTCTATCGTACGCCCCCACGTGTGGCGGTTGGCTGCTGTGCTGGCTCTCTGCTCTGCCTGTTCTGCACAATGCATCATCCAATCCGACAACAGAATTTTCGACTGCCAAACACGCTTCAATCCCGCCTCTTCGGCTATGATTGCCCGTGTACGCTCTGCTTTGATAGCGTTTGCAGCGTTCAGCACCTCCAAGTTATGCAGCTTGTCAAAGGGTGTTTTTTCGGGTATTAGATAGAGTTTAAGAAATTCATACTCCCTTTGCCCGTCTTTGTAATAGTCCAGGTACAACGACACATTCCCGTTTGACAGTCTTTTTTCTCTCAAACGTACCGTTTCTTTCGCCTTGCTGGCAACTTTTTTTCTCGGCATACTCGATAAGATTTAATTTTGTTTCCGATTGCAAAGATACAAACTTTTTTTCATTCGAGTAACAAACGAGTAACAAAAATGTACCTTATAACATCAAAACAAGGTAAAATAACACCTAAAACCGCAACGGCTGTATTTCAGTATATTAGCAATTAAAATCAACACTTTAGGGCATTAAAAAAGCCCCTATTTTAGGGGCTTTGGGTGGTCTGTGGCAGATTCGAACTGTCGACCTCTTCCGTGTGAAGGAAGCGCTCTGAACCAACTGAGCTAACAGACCGCGATTCAAGGTTCTCAAAAAAAAGGCGGAACATGGCTCCGTCCCTTTCTTGGTGATCTGTACAAGATTTGAACTTGTGACCTCTTGCCTGTCAAGCAAGCGCTCTAAACCAACTGAGCTAACAGATCATTTCGGCTCTTTTCTTTCCCGAAAAGCGAGTGCAAAAGTACAAACATTTTCCGAACTGACAAAATATTTTTTTCAAAAAAATCACAACTAGCTGATTTTAAGCAATACTTTTTTATTCAATACTACTATATTTATCATTCATTTGTAGTTATGACAAGCTTTCAAAAGCTCTTTTTGCACCCACAGGCACACGTTCACACGACTAAACACCATATTTACATCAAAATCAATACGTTCCCCCATTTGTATACAATTGGGGGAGGGCTGACACGGGAGTCTGCTCTCGGGCTGACACGGGAGTCTGCCCCTACTTGCGCTTGCCGAAGCCGAAATTGGGGAGGTCGACGCTGCGGAAGGCTGAGAAGAGGGGGTTGCTGGAGGCTGCCTCCTTGCCATAGATGTCGGCGATGAGAGCCTTGTATTTCTCTTTCAGCAGGTTGCGCTTCACCTTGAGGGTGGGCGAGAGCAGTCCGTTGGCGGCGGTCCACTCGTCGGTGACTAGGCGGAAGGCCTTAATCTGCTCGTGGGCGGCGAAGTTGCGGTTGATTTCGTCGATGACTTTCTTGAATTTCTCCTTGGTTTCGGGGAGGGAGAGGAGCTGTTCGTTGTCGCGATAGTGGAGGTGGTATTTGAGCGCCCAGTAGTGGAGGGTGTTGAAGTTGGGCGAGATGATGACGCCGACGCTTTTTTCGTTCTCGCCGACGATCATGGCTTGGTCGATGTAT
The DNA here is from genome assembly GCA_017509045.1 of Bacteroidales bacterium. GTDB lineage: Bacteria > Bacteroidota > Bacteroidia > Bacteroidales > P3 > Colimorpha. The sequence goes on along the minus strand of JAFWQP010000048.1, from coordinate 62,196 downwards.
TCTGACTCGCGGAGTTTGTTTTCGAGCAGCTGCGGGGCGATGTATTTACCTGCGGAGAGCTTGAAGATGTCTTTCTTGCGGTCGGTGATGCGGAGGTATTTGGGGCCTGTGATGCCGCCGACGAATTCGCCCACGTCGCCTGTGTGGAACCAGCCGTCGGAGTCGATGACTTGGGCGGTGTATTCGGGGTCTTTGAAGTAGCCGAGCATGACGTGTGGTCCGCGGGTGAGGATTTCGCCATCTTCGGCGAAGGAGACTTCGACGCCGCTGAGCACGGGGCCGACGGTGCCGATGCGGACATTGCCGTGGGCGGGGTCGTTGACGGCGATGACGGGGGAGGTTTCGGAGAGGCCGTAGCCTTCGTAGATGTTGATGCCGGCAGCGGCGAAGGTGCGTATCATGCGTGGCTGGATGCTGCTGGAGCCTGTGATGACGATGAGGCGGTTGCCGCCGAAGCGTTCGCGCCAATGGCGGTAGACCATGTGTTCGAAGAAGCGTTGTGATATCTGGTAGCCGAGGGAGACTTTTTTGAGGAGGGTGTAGTCGTAGCGTGCGCCATGCTTGAAGGCGCGGGTGTAGATTTTCTTTTTCAGGCCGTTGAAGTCCTTGCCGGCGGCATAGAGTTTGTCGTATACCATCTCGAGCACACGTGGCACGGCGCAGAATCCGTGGGCGTGGATTTCGCACATGTTTTGCTGAATGGTGCCCATGTTTTCGGCGTAGTAGATGCTGACGCCTTTGGTTTGGAAGTGGTAGTTCATGCTGCGCTCGTACATGTGGTTGAGGGGCAGGAAGCTGAGGATGCGGCAGTCGGAGGTCATGGGGTTGACCTTTTCGTGGGCGAGGAAGTTGGAGCACATGTTGCGGTGGGAGAGCATGACGCCCTTGGGGTCGCCGGTGGTGCCGGAGGTGTAGATGAGGGTGGTCCAATCGTCGGGTTTGATGGACTCTTTGATTTGCTCCACGACGGGGGCGTTTTTCTCGCGGCTGGAGATGCCCGCCTTGAGGATTTCGAGCATGCGGTGCTCGCCCTCGATGCTTGCCAGGGTGAAGATGGTGGGCGGGTTTTCCATCTTGGCGAGGGCGGGACGGATGCGATTGAGGAGGACGTTGTTGCTGACGAAGATGTAGCGTGCCTCGCTGTGATTGAAGATATAATGGTAGTTGTCGGCGCTGAGGGTGGGATAGATGGGCACGTGGATGATACCGGTCATTGCCAACGCCATGTCGATGAAGTTCCATTCGGGGCAGTTGGCGGACATGGTGATGACGCGGTCGCCGCGTTTGAGACCAAATTCTAACAAGCCATAGGCCAGATAATGAGCATACTTATAATAATCGTGGGTGCTGTAGCGTACCCATTCGCCCTTTTCTTTGCATGCCAGGATGTCTTCCTTTTCGGGGAAATTGGTAACAAGGTGGTCCAGCAGGTCAAAAGTACGAGTTATTTCCATTTTAATCACTTTTTGTGCGAAGGGAGCGATGCAGTGGGACAAGGCGACGCAACAACGCTATTCGCTAAATTTTACTAATTTTTGAATTTGCAAAAGTACCTCTTTTTTTTGAATAATTGCAATTATTTTCACTATATGCACATTTTTTTGTACTTTTGCACGCTCAAAAAATGAATAAATAGATACTATGAACATTATTATAGCAGGCGACGGAGAGGTGGGATTCTATCTTGCCAAATCGCTGACAGAGTTGAAGCACAACATCACGGTGGTGGACCCCAACTCCGAGTTGTTGAAGAGGTTGGAAAAAGAGACCGACCTGCTGACGATAGCTGGGTCGTCGACTTCGCCGCAGGTGTTGGCGAACGCCAATGTGGGCGACTGCGACCTGTTTCTTGCCGTGCTGCACGACGAGAGTATCAACCTTATCAGCTGTGTGCTTGCCAAGAAGCTGAAGGCGAAGAAGACCGTGGCACGTATCACCAACGCCGAGCTGCTGCTGCCGAAGCACCGCGACATGTTTCGCGACCTGGGGGTGGACGAGATGGTATGCCCCGAGCGTATCGCGGCAAAGGAGATTACCAACCTGCTGAACAACTCGGTTGCCACTGAGTTTTTCGACTTCTCGGGGGGGCTGCTGACGATGTACCTGATACGCCTTGAGGCGGACTCGCCTGTGGCGGGGCACAGTGTGCAGGAGTTGGTGCAGACCTACACCTCGCTGCAGGTGCGCATCGTGGCAATACTGCGCAACGGCATCACCATCATACCCCATGCCGACACGGTGTTTCAGCAGGGCGACTTGGCCTATCTCATCAGCCGCCCGAACCAGCTGGAGACCATCAAGAGGGTGTCGGGCAAGCAGGATGTGGCGATCAAGAAGGCGATGATTGTGGGTGCGGGACGTGTGGGGCGGTATGCCGCCATGACGCTGGAGGAGAAGATAGGCATCACGCTGTTTGAGGAGTCGCGTCCGCGCTGCGAGGAGGCCGCCAACCTGCTAAACAATACCCTTATCATCAACGGCGACGCCACCGACATCGAGCTGTTGAAAGAAGAGGGGTTGCAAAACACCGATGCCTTTATCGCCGTGACCGACTCGTCGGAGACCAACGTGCTGACCTGCCTGCACGCGAAGAAGCTGGGCGTGAAACGCACCATTGCCCTTGTGGAGAACACGGGTTTCATCAGCCTGTCGCAGGACATCGGTATCGACACCATCATCAACAAAAAGCTCATCACCGCCAGCTATATCTCGCGCTTTATAGTGAAAGGCGACGCTGTGCGCAGCAAATGGCTTAGCGGCAGCAACGCAGAGCTGATAGAATTTAGCGTGGGCAAGTGGGCACCTGCCACACGACACACCATCCGCGACCTTAACCTGCCCCACGGCTCCACCATCGGCGGCATTATTCGCGGCAACGAGACCATCCTGCCCACCCGCGACACACAGATTATGCCCAAGGACAAAGTGGTGGTGTTTGCACTGCCCAAGGTGATGGAACAGGTGGCGAAACTATTTGATTAGCCAACAATAACTCGTAACGCCCCTTGTTATTCCTAAAACATAGAAGGCCCTTCACTGAGTTGAACCCCTACCAGCAGTTTGGCTTGCGCAGGTTCAACCTGAAGCTTATTGCGCGGCTTACCGGCATGATGCTCGTGTATATGGCGATGAGCATGGCGCTACCGCTGGCGGTGTCGCTCTATACCCGCGACGGGGCGCAGTTTGCCCTTGTCTTCTCTGCCATCATCATCTTGATGCTGGGGCTTTTCCTGCAAAACTTTGTGGGACGTGGGGCGGAATATGAACTGAAGGAGAACGAGAGCTACTGGGTGACCATCATCGTGTGGCTGGCCATACCGGCATGTGGCACGCTGCCCTACCTCTTCACCGGTGGCTTGGCATCGTTTACCGACGCCGTGTTTGAGTCGTTCAGCGGTTTCACCACCACAGGCTCGTCGGTGGTGTCGAAGCCCGAGGAGCTGCCTGCGGGATTGCTGGTATACCGTGCCTTCACACAATGGATTGGAGGTTTGGGGCTGATGCTCTTTGTGGTGGCCATATTGCGCAAACTGACCAATGGGGCAGGGCAGCTATACGAAGCCGAGTTTTCCGGCACCCAGCAGCGCAAACTGCATCCCCGCCTGGCACGCAGTGTCACCCGGATGTGGGCCATCTATTCGATAATCACCTTGGTGATGATTGTCGCCTTGCTGCTCTGTGGCACGCCGCTGGTGGATGCCCTTTGTTTGGCATTCAGCACAGTCTCCACAGGCGGTTTTGTCACCCACACGGGAGGGCTCTCCATATTGGGTGCCAAAGGGCTGGCTGTAGCAACGCTGTTTATGTTTCTCAGCGGCATCAATGTAGCCATCCTCTACCGGTTCTTCACCCTGCAATGGCGGCGCCTAGGGCGCGATGAGGAGCTGCGCACCTATCTCGCCATCTTCTTCATTTCGATACTGGTTTGCACGGTGTCGTTCCACACGGTAGGCAACGACTGGACGACCGCCATACACTACAGCGTCTTCAACATTGCCTCCACGATGTCCACCTGCGGATTCTATATCCCCAAGCCCGCCAACTGGTCGTTCCTTGTGAGCGTCATCACATTCATACTCATCATCGTGGGCGCATCGGCAGGCTCCACGGGTGGCGGCATCAAGCTGCGCCGCATCATCATTCTGCTGAAATATGTGGGCAACTACTTCACCCGCATGTTGCACCCCAACGCCGTCTTTCGCGTGAAGGTGAACGGCGAGCCTGTAGAAAACGACTATATCAACAAGATTTTCGCCTTTGTATTCCTCTACATCGCCTTTATCGTGGGCGGTGCCTTTGTGCTGACCCTCTGTGGCAGTAGCATCCCCGACGCCATCTGCATGGCCGCCGCCAACATCAGCAACCTAGGTCCCTCGCCGCTTATCAACAACTTGGGCGGCAACCTCGACTACACCCATCTCCCCCACCTTGCCAAATGGATTCTCACCATCCTGATGCTTGCCGGGCGGCTGGAACTGTTTGCCCTTATCGCCATCTTCTCGCCTGCCTACTGGAGGAGAGGGTGAGGTTTGAAGTAAGAAGTAAGAAGTAAGAACTAAGAAGTTGAAACGCTACGCAGAACCTTAAGTACATATTACGTTTTCTAGGCATTATGCTGATGGTTGAGGGCACATTGATACTCAGCTGTCTGATACCTGCATTACATTTTGCCGACGGCACCACATCTCCTATCCTGGCTTCGGGATTGTTTACCTTTAACGTGGGTCTGCTGCTCTTGGTTCGCTTTCGCCGTGCCACCCGCCCTTCCGACCGCCGCGCCTCCTATCTCTTGGTGGTGACCATGTGGTTGGTGCTGCCTCTCTTTGGCACCCTCCCCTTCCTCTCCACCGGCACACTGCACACTTTCTCCGACGCCCTTTTTGAGTCGACCTCGGGCATCACCTCCACGGGTGCCACCGTTTTCTCGGCAGTGGAGTGGCTGCCATCCTCCATCCTGCTGTGGCGCAGTATGACACAATGGTTTGGCGGCTTTGGTATCGTGCTGTTGGTGCTCGCCCTGGTGCCCTCGATGGGCATCAACAAGTACAGCCTCTACACCGCCGAAGCCTCAGGCGCCGACAACACCGGCAAACAGACCACCACCATGACCTCGACAGTGCAGCAAACCCTCGGCATATACCTGTTGCTCACCGCAGCATTTGTGTTTGCGCTATGGAAAAGCGGCATGCACGTGTGGGACGCTGTCAATATCACCTTCACCAACATCTCCTCGGGTGGTTTCTCCATCTATAACAACAGTCTCGAACGCCTCACACACGCCCAGCAATACATCGTTGCCCTTGCCATGCTGTTCAGCGGCATCAACTTCGCCCTGCTCTACAACCTCTTCACCTTCCGCTGGGACCGCCTGCACAACAAGATGGAGCAGATTTCTTTCTACCTCATCGTCTACCTTGTGGCCGCGCTCTTTGTCATCTTTGCCTTGCGGTTCAATATGGGGTTTGATTGGGGCAACTCGTTACGCTGCGGCATCGTGCAGACCATCAGTGTGCTCACCACCACGGGCTCGCTGGCTGCCGACACCCAGCAATGGTGGGTGCCCATCACCTATCTCTTCGTGGTGCTGTCGCTCTGTGGCGGCATGGCGGGCTCCACCTCCGGAGGTCTCAAAGCCATGCGTGTGCTTATCTTGATACGCAATGTGCGCAAGATACTGCGCGACAAGCTCCACCCCCATGCCGTCAACCCCGTGCGCCTCAATCACAAGCCCGTTGCCGCCGATATTACCACCAATGTGATGGTTATCTTCTTGGTGTACGTTATCGTCATCTTCATCGGCATCATGCTGCTGATGCTCAGCGGCATCAACGCCACAGAATCCATCGGTGCCGTCATTGCCTGCATCACCGGCTACGGCCCCGGATTGGGTCTGAGCGGCGGCTTTGGCTGCTATGCCGGCTTCACCATTGCCGCCAAGCTTATCTGCTCCTTCCTTATGGTCATGGGGCGGCTCGAATGTCTCACCGTCATCATCCTCTTCATTCCCGCCTTCTGGCGCAGATGAGGCAGGTGGGCGGTCAGAGGCGAGAGCTTGGGCACTGGTATGCAGTGCTTTCGACATCATCAACAGATGCTCGTTAAAAAAAATCCTCCCACACTCATGCTATTACGGAAAAAAATAGTACTTTTGCATTTTGAAAAATAGTATCTGCACCTAACTATGGAGACCCCTATCATATCGCTTAAAGATGTGACTATCTGTCATGACGATGGTCCGTTGCTGACTCATGTAAACTTGGAAGTGGCACCCAAAGAGTTTGTCTACCTCATCGGAAAGAGCGGCGCGGGCAAGACTTCGCTGCTGCGCACCCTGTATGCCGACCTCTCCATCGACCATGGGGAAGCACAAGTGTGCGGATTCGACCTGTCGCACCTCAAGCGCCGCCAGATTCCTATGCTGCGCCGACGTGTGGGGATAGTGTTCCAAAACTTCCGCCTGCTGAAAGACCGCAACGTATACGACAACCTTGCCTTCGTGCTGCGGGCCACGGGGTGGAAAAACGCCGACATCGACCGACAAATCAGGCAGACCCTCGACGCTGTGGGCATCGCCGACAAAGCCAAAGCTTCCATCCACCACCTCTCGGAGGGCGAGCAGCAGCGCGTGGGCATCGCACGGGCACTTATCAACAATCCCAGCCTCATCCTTGCCGACGAGCCGACGGGCAACCTCGACCCCGTCACCTCGTCCGACATCATGCAGCTGCTGGTCAACATCAACCAGCAGACAGGCACCACGATGCTTATCTCCACCCACGACTTTATGATGATTGACAAGTATCAGTCGCGCCTGCTGGTGTGCGAGAACGGAACTGTCTCCGACCCTGCCGCCGAGACCCCCGACGTCAAAAAATGCGACCCCGCACAATAAAAACCCGACTACCGCGTTATCACAAAATAATTAATTAACGAACACAAAGACCTTATCAACCCATAAGATGAAGAAGCGTCTCTTAATAATCTGTCTGGCAGCACTGTTTCTAGTGCCTGCCCCGAGTGTACAAGCACAGTACCGCAAGAAGAAACAAACCACCGAGATTGCCCGCGAGGGTAACAACAAACGCCTATGGCTCCGCAGCAAGGCCGACACCAACTGGCACCCCACACCCGGAGGCCTGTATGAGCAGGTGACGATGCCCGAGCTGAACAAGAAGGGCAAGAAAACCGAGCCCATCATCGACCTCGGCGGCAAGCACAAGGTGCGCGAAACGGCTTACGACACCGTGTGGAAGTTCACCGCCTTCGATGGCAAGACTTTCTACTACATCGACTACAACTACAACGAGTTCCGTAGGCTCAAATGGCTCAAGGACAACCAGCGCGACTGGGGCAACTTCGACCCCGTTATGGACTACCTCACCACCGCGGGCCGTATCCCGATGCACATCTGCGCCATCTTTGCCGTCAACCCCACCATCACCGACCAAGACCAGCACGACGAGATTGCCGCCAACGCACAGATGGAAGCGCTGATTTCGCTCGACTACCTGCGCGACATCTTCATCGAGAAGGAGCTGAAAAACAAAATCAGCTACAAGGTGGCGGAAATCGACTGGCGCTACTGGAAGGATGCCTCCTACTTTACCGACCCCCAGCCCACAGACGACCTGATTCGCGTGGGTCTTATCGTCGACTTCAGCTCCAAGAAGGTGGACCTGCTGCCCAGCGCCGCCAAGGATGCCAAGACCTTTGCCGACATCAAGTTCCTCCCCAACGACGCCTCCATTCAGGACTCCTATATTCCTGAGCTGGACAACCTGGCAAGCTATATGAAACAGGAAGCCGGACTAGAGGTATTGCTCACCGGCTATTGCGACAACGTCGGCACCGAATCGTACAACATGGGTTTGTCGCGCCAACGTGCCGTGGAGATTAAGAAGGCACTGATGAAACGCGGCATTGCCGAGAACCGCATCGAGGTTATCGCCAGAGGCGAGGACGACCCCGTGGGCGACAACAACACCTATAGCGGACGCCTGGCAAACAACCGCGTGACTGTGGTGATGCAGTAATTACCCGTCCGCCCAGCCGGACGACTATTCGACAGCACTATCACCAACAAAGAAACATACAGAGAATTATGCGAAACAGAGGGGTCACGGATTCCTCTGTTTCTGCAATATTGGTGGATGGAAAACGTCTGCCACGGCAAACAGTGGGATGTGGCTCTTGCCCACGACGACGAGGGGAACATCACTGCCGCCCTGCCCTACCTTTGGGGGACGAAACTGGGGGTAAGATATATTGTGCAACCACAACTGACGCAGTACAACGGTCCTTGGTACCGCACGGGTGCCGACCACAACTACGCCGACATACAGCTGAGGGCACACATCCGCCACCTGCGGCCTGCCCTATTCCTGCAGAACTTTGCCCCGGGAGTGACCGAGCTGGATGGGTGGAAAGAGTATACCCGCACTCCACGAGTCACCTATCGACTGGAGGACATCTCGAACCCGCAGCAGGTGTTTGACCATTTCGACAAGAGCCGCCGTCAGCGGCAAATCAAGCGCGCCGAGAGGAGCCTGTTTGCCGACCCCGATATTACACCAGCGCAATTTGCCAGCTTCCATACCGACTATTGGCACTCGCGGGGAGAGAAAGACCTGCTGTCGCAGGACTTTATGGTGCGCATCATCACCGCCGCCTTGCAGCGAGGACAAGGCATACTGCTGGCTTTACGCGACAGCGAGGGTACACTACAGGCTGCCCGATTTGTGGCTTTTGACGACAATTGTGCCTACGCACTGCTGTCTGCCCTGCACCCACAACACCCAAACGGAGCTTCCGCCCTGCTTTTTTGGCTCATCTTGCAGCAGTTGTCGGGGAAGTGCAGGAGCTTCGATTTTGAGGGTAGCATGGACGAGAAGATAGCCTTCTCCTATAGTCTTTATGGGGCAAAGCCCACCACCTACTACCAACTGATGCGCTGTCCCAACGCCTTGCTTCGCAAACTACTGAGATAAAGAATGTGTGAATGTGTGAACATGTGAATGTGTGAATGTGTGAATTCATGAATGTGTTAACGTGTAAATGTGTGAATGTGTTAGTCCTTGGCGCATCAATGATTAACGAATTAACACATTAACACATTAACACATTAACGAATTAACGAATTAACGAATTAATTACATGCTTCAACAACTGAAAAACATCGACTACCACAGCTTGCCAATTAGCGACTATAGCCGCAACTATATCCTGCGGATGCTGCCCAACATTGACTATTACCTAGAGATTTACCAGCGCAGCATCGACCTGATGCTACAGCGAATAGGCAAGAAGGCGGAGGATACCATCATGGTCGACTACGGTGGTGGGCATGGTTTTCTGAGCCTTACGGCAAAGAAGATGGGCATCGGCAAGGTGATTTATATCGACCTCAACCCTCAGGCGGTAGAGGCGGTGCGGGCAGTCGCCGCGCAAGTGGGCCTTTCGCCCGACATTATCCTACAGGGCGATTCCAAAGAGCTGGGACAATGGTGCATGGAAAACGGAGTAGTGCCAGACGCGGTGCTGGGGATGGATGTGATTGAACACATCTACAAGTTGGAGCACTTTTTCCACCACCTCTACGCCACCAATCCCAACCTGTTTATGCTCTTCACCACCGGCTCTACGCCATTCAATCCCTGGGTGAAGAAAAGGTTGCGGCGCATCATGATGCAAGACGAATTGGGACACGGCGGAAAACCCGGCTATTTCCAATTGCGCAAACAGTTTATCCTCAGAAATTATCCAGACCTGTCCGATGTGGATGCCGACGTATGGGCAACCAACACACGGGGGCTGACCTACCCCGACATCCTTATTGCCGTAGACACCCACATCCCCAACATACGGGTCGACAACTACAACACATGCGACCCTGCCACGGGCAACTGGACAGAACGCATCCTTTCCATCAAAAGATACCAACGGATAGCGGATCGTTACCACGCCGCAGTGGAGGTGGAACTAGGCTACTACAACAGCCACCGCAAAGGGCTGAAAGGGTTGGTGGCAAAGATTGTCAACCTATTCATCCGCAAAACCGACTGCCGCAAACTGGCACCATTTATCACCCTACTTTTTATCAAAAAATGAACATCCGCCTGCTAGTAGTCTCCAAGACCGACATCCCCTACATCCAAGAAGGAATAGAGGTGTACGCCAAACGGCTGAAACACTACGTCAACTTCGAACTGGAAGTCATTCCCGCCCTCAAAGACCAAAAGGGCGCCTCACCCGAGGAAATCAAGGAGCGCGAAGGAGCGCTAATACTGAAACGGCTGGAGGGTGCCGACCGCATTGTGCTGCTCGACGAGCATGGCAAAGAACACACCTCGGTGGGATTCGCACAATACTTACAGAAACAGATGAATGCCGGCACACGCAACCTCGTTTTTGTGGTAGGTGGTCCCTTTGGCTTTGCCCCAGCAGTCCACGCTGCCGCCCACGACAAGATATCCCTCTCGCAGATGACCTTCAACCACCAGATGGTGCGCCTCTTCTTTGTGGAACAACTCTATAGAGCCTTCACCATCCTCCACCACGAGCCATACCACAACGAGTAGGCTATTCAAATCTTCTTTAGCGGAGCTGAGCGGAAAGCCATAGTGTCGATATAACGGCCTTCTTCGCCTTTCAGCGCCATGCGGAACTCGGCGAAAGTGCGGTGCTCCATGTAGATAACATTGTAGACATCGCCCACATTGTCGATAAAATGGGCATCGCTGTCGGTGATGAAATTGAAACGTTTGAGGTAGGCAAACTTCTTCAGCATCTCATCCTTAGTGGTGAAGCGATTTATCTCCAAGCCGTCGGCCTTTAGGTCGGGGGGCACGAAACCCAGCTGGCTGGTCAGCGAAGTAGTCCCCTTGTTGACATGGGCAGGGACAAAGAGCCCACCGATGCGGTGCACCTCCTCGTAAATGCCATCGATGTCCACGTCGATACCGTTCAAGAGGTGGTACTCCTCTTCGCCCACAATCTCGTCGTTCTCGTCCACAATAAGTTGGTAACCAAAGCGGTCCTCATCGTTGGGGATAGGCGGAAGGTGGGCATCGAGAAACTCTTGGAACTCATCTAATTGTTCATCAGTTTCGAAATAAGAAAGGCAGTGAGCCTCCTCCTGAGAAGTCACCTCGACACCACCAAGCACAAACAAACCCCGCTCGCGACCCACTTTTTGTGCCACCTTTACCTGTCGAGTAGTGTTGTGGTCGGTGATGGCAATCATATCCAAACCACGAGCCAAAGCCCGCTCCACGATAGCCGTGGGGCTCATCTCCAAGTCGCCGCAAGGCGACAGCACCGTGTGGATATGTAAATCCGCCTTAAAGGGAGTCATGGAGAATTGAAAGTTGAAAATTGAAAAATGAAAAATGGCTGGCGCGGTGGTTGGTCAATACCTCTTCACAAATCACCAGTTTTTCAATCTTCAATTCTTAATTTCTACTTCTTAATTAATTCGTATATCTTGCCTGCGGTTTCGAAGGTTTCCATGGTGGTGCTAAGGAAGGGAATGCCCTCCTCGTTGCTCTGCTCCAGAGTCTCCTCCGTGGCAGTCTGTCCCTTCACAAGGATGACACAAGCCAACTCTTTCAACGAGGCGATAGCCATCACATTCTTATGCACCTGCAGTGTCACCCACACATTGCCCATCTCGGCATTGCCCATCACATCGCTGAGCAAATCGGACACATAGCAGCCTTCTATTTCACGATCCAAACCGTCGGCACCCGAAAGCACCTTAAGATTCAATTTGTCGACAAGTTCTCTTACTTTCATAGTAGTTGTTTGTTTAATATTTCAAAATGCAAAAATACAATTTTTTTTCCACATACACGTTATTCTACATAAAAAAGATACAAACATGCAATTCCGTTTATCCTACGCTGAGGTCGAACAGTTCTCAGAAAGCAAGGCCGGCAAACGGCTCCCCCTCTCATACAACGACACCCACACCGTGCGCATCTCCTACCCTGTGCCACTCATGGGCTCTGTAGGTGTGGACATCACCGTAGACCGCATCAACGGCAGCGACGTGTTTCTCTCCTTCGGCGGCGGCGCAGCCATCGAGTTTATGCTCCGCACCGCCCTCAACCAAGCGAAGAACCAGCCCGGCATGGAGATGGTTCAGATGCTGGGGGGCAACCAGCTGCTCCTCAACCTCGGGAAAAGTCCCAATTTAGCCCCTATTCTGGAGCGCATCAACCTTGAAGATATCTGTTTCGACGAGCAATTCATTATCATACAATTCTCGCCCAAAAACGACTTGGTTTAACAACATGCCACTACATTACATATACCACAGTTGCTTTGTCTACAGCGACCCCGACCTGCTTATCGTCTATGACTATTGGCGCGACCCTGACGGACGGCTGCCCAAATTCCTAGAAGAGGCGGAACGGGACGAGAAAGCGGTATATTTCATCACATCGCACTTTCACGAAGACCACTTCAACCCCGATATAGTGCGCTGGTGTGAAGAACGAAAGGAAGAAGGGTGGCACCTGCTGCCCTCGTACGACACAGTGCGGCGACGGCGTATCGATAAGACTTTGCCGCTCGCCATACTCCGCTTTGGCGAAACCGTTACCACGCCCCACTTCACCTTACAAGCATATCACTCTACCGACGTGGGTGTCAGCACTGTAGTTACTCTCCACGACGGCACCACCCTTTTCCATGCCGGCGACTGCAACAACTGGTATTTTACCGAATCAGACAATGACGACGAAGGCATGAGCAGCCATGTGAAAGTGACCCAGGAGCAGATGGAAAAGCTATTCCTGTCGATACTACGCGATATACGAGCCGATCACCCCAGTCTCGACCACGCCATGTTTCCTGTCGACCCGCGCCTGGGGCAAGAGATGCTCCGCGGCCCTTTGCAATTTCTCAAGGCCATCCATGTGCGTCATTTCCACCCGATGCACTACTGCTCGCCTAACCTCTGACAGAAAACTGCACCTTGCAAGTGGGCGGTGTTGCAAGCACAATACAAGTAAGGGCAAGTTATTTATCAATAACTCACATACTCCATAACCCCACAAACGGGTATACTTCTTAGGTAGGTAATAAAACGAAATTTCCTACATGCTAATCAATGCATTTCTATTGAACGAGAAGCCCTAACGGGCTTTTTTAGAGGTTGCCATAATGTAATAAGAGGCCTAAGGTCGAATCGGCCCTTTTATCCCATACCACACGTCGCGCAACAGCATAAAGATACGGGGAGTGACCCACGCACTAAGAGCGCAGAGCGCAGCCATGCCTAAGCCCCACCACACATTGTGTAGGCAAGTGAACACAATGAATACCACTATGCCATTGATGAACTGCAGGAGCAGGCGGATACCATAATTGACCGAGCTACGGAACTGGGGGTCCTTGATGGCACGTCGGACAAAGAGGTTGGTGGGCATGAAAAGCGCCACGTTGCTGAGCAGCCAATATTGCCATATAGGGACTATGGCGGCAACAGTAAAAACTACCGCCAACAAGGCTAAGAGACTTTTGCCCACTGTCCAGCCCTTGGAAGCGAACCACAGAGGAACACCTTTGCAGCGGCAGGCGGCAGCATAGGCAGCGCCTTGGTCGTATAGCGGCTCACGCTGCTCTTCGGGGAGGACGGCGATGGCGTCGCTGACCTGTTTTCTAGAGAGGAATCGATTGAAAGAATTGTTGTAAAGCTGCATCTGGGCGAGGGTTTCCTGTGTCTTAAGATGGCAGTAGGCATATTCGTCGTCGTAGCGGTCGTGGCTTCCCACATCGTGCATCAACCCCTTTAACGAGGCTGTGAGGGCTGCGCGCATCTGATTGAGCGCGACGGGCTCGTTGGTTTTGTATTCCTCGATATACTGGCGGATATCGATAGGCTTACCAATATTGACACTGACGTTGTGGTAGAGGCACTCGTAGTGGTCGTAGTCGAGACCCATCGGAAGGATGTAGAGGGGCTTGTCGCCCAGTTCGACCTGTGTGGCACCTGCTATGCGGAACATGCCTTTGACCAAAGGCAGTAGTTGATGACGGTCGTTATGACGGCCTTCAGCCATAAGACATAGGGGCACGCCTTTTTCGAGCACCTGACGGGCGGTGTCGAAGATTTCCTCGTTGCGGGAGAGCGAGTCGCGCCCGTCGCGAATGCGATAGACAGGACTGATGCGCAGCCAGGTGAGGAAGAATCGCGCCACGGGGTTTTGGAAGATGTCGGCACGGGCAAGAAACACTGTCTTACGGTTCATCACTTGCAAGACCACAAGAGCGTCCATCAAGGCGTTTTGATGACAGGGGGCTATGATGAAATGTTCGCCCCAAGGGATGTTTTCACGGCCTCTTACCTCAAAGCGACGGTAATGGCAGCGCACGCCATAGAGCACCACGGGCAGCAGGAGGCTATAAAAAAAGTTAAAATCAGCCAACTTAGTTTTCATGTTGCAAAAATACAAAATATTTTCGACATTTTTGAGTTATTGGGGAAAATTATGAAGACTATTATGAAAAAGGTCCTCTTCACAGCCCTCATGACAATCGTCTTTGTAATGCCTCTATCCATTCAAGGACAGGTCAGTGCCACACGCAAGGTGCGTTTCGGCATTATCGTCGATGGCGACACGATTCCCTACTACAAACTGAATGAAGTAAAGGTGATAGAATCGGCATCGCTGCTCTCTGACAAAGAAATTAGAAAGAATCAGAAACTGATACGTAACGTAAAAAAGATGCTCCCCTACGCTAAAATTGGCAAACAGCGATTAGACGAACTGGAACGTCGCATCGCCGACATGCCCAAACGCGAGAGGAGAGAGGCAATAAAACAGGCGGAGAAGGATTTGCTTGCCGATTTCAGCGACGAACTGAAGGCCTGCACCATATCGCAGGGCATGGTGCTGCTGAAACTGATTGACCGCGAAACGGGACGTACCTCGTACGTGCTGGTGGATGAGCTGAGGGGCAAGATTCGTGCCGGTTTCTACCAAACTTTTGCGAGACTATTCGGCTATAACCTGAAGTCGGCATACGACCCTCGCAATAACAAGGAGGATAACCTGATAGAGCGTATCGTACTATCCATTGAACGTGGAAAATTATGACAGGATATTGCTTTCTAAGTGCTGTGCCGATGCGCAGTGAACCCTCCGACCGCTCGGAAATGGTGAACCAACTGCTTCTTGGCGACACATTCGAAGTGTTGGAACGCCAACAGAAATGGTCACGTATTCGTTGCGATTACGACGGCTATGAGGGTTGGATAGACAATAAGCAGTATAGGGAGGGGGCTCCTGACCCGCATACCGCCATGCGCCAGAATGAGCCTTGCGCCTCTTCGCCCAGCGCGGTGGCCACGGAAAAATACCTAGGCGCGCCGTACCTATGGGGCGGTCGCACAGTGATGGGCATTGACTGTTCGGGCCTGACGCAGGTGTGTTTTAAGGCGTGTGGGATAGCACTGCTCCGCGATGCATCACAGCAGGCAACTCAAGGGGAAACAGTAGCCGACCTAGACCACGCGCGGCGGGACGACCTCTGCTTCTTCTGCAACAGCGAGGGAAGAATAATACACGTGGGCATATACTTGGGCGAAGGAAAGATAATACACTCATCGGGGCAGGTGCGCATTGACACGCTCACCACCGCTGGAATCATCAACGACGACACTCACCAACAGACCCACGCGCTTCACTCTATTCGTAGGATAGTCTAAACCGCTAATGGGTGGTTTGAACCCAAATCGGTCATTAGGACGGGAAGTACACTAATTATCAGATAATATCTCCTTTTCAACGAAAAAAGCAAGGACTAAGAAGCTGCTTGACGCTCCGCTTCTTAGTCCTTTTCTACTATTCTGAAGTAGTTTTGTTTAGGTTTACTTAAATAGGTCGGCTATGGTGCTTTGGTAGAATGATGAGATGTTTTTGCGCTTAATCTTAAGCGTGGGTGTGAGGAACTGGTTCTCGGTAGTCCAATTGTCAGTGACCAGATGGAAGCGTTTCACCTGCTCGTGGTTGCCCAGACGTGAATTGTATTTGTCTATCACCTTCTGGAAACGCTCCAGCACCACCTTGTTGGCCACCATCTCTTCGCGTGTGTTGGCGGTTACGCCGTGACGACCACACCAGTCTTGCAACATGTCGAAATCGGGCGCAATGATGGCGGCGGCGAATTTCTCGCCTTCGCCCACTACCATCATATCTAGTATGAAGGGGGATTCTTTGAACTTTTCCTCAATCACTTCGGGGTTGACGAACTTGCCCATGGAGGTTTTGAACATATTCTTTGTTCGGCCGGTGAGGAACATATAGCCGTCGTCGTCGAGATAGCCAGTGTCGCCAGTGTGGAACCAGCCTTCCTCGTCAATCACTTCGGCAGTGAGGTCGGGAGCCTTGAAATAGCCTTTCATCACATTGCCACCACGGCACTGAATCTCGTGGGAGGTGGGGTCGAAGCGCACCTCGATGCCAGGCAGCACGAAACCCACAGAACCCACACGGCGACCTTCTTCGGCATAGGTGTTGGTGACAGCCACCAAGGGGGAGCACTCGGTAAGTCCGTAGCCCTCGTAGAGGTCGAGACCCACGGCGGTAAAGAAGCGCGTGAGTCGGGGCTGGATGGAAGCCCCGCCCGATACCAACATGTGGAAATTTGCTCCTAGGGCCTTGCGTATCTCGGCATACACTAGCTTGTCGGCTATGGAATGCTTGATGTTGTAGATGGTGGTACGCTTTTTGTCGTTGAGCTCGTATTCGAAACCTAAATCTATCGCCCAATCGAATATCTTTTTCTTCACGCCCGTCATCTTCTCGCCTTTGCGGAAGATTTTGTCGTACATCTTTTCAATAAAACGAGGCACCGCCGCCATCATATAGGGGTTGGTTTCCTGCGCATTCTCTGCCACCTTGGCAATGCTCTCGGCATAGAAGATTTCCATGCATAGATACTGATAGAGGTAGTTCATCATGCGCTCGTAGATGTGGCAGAGGGGCATCCAGCTCAAGGCACGTGTCCAGGTCTTGCCGGGAGAGTCTTTGATACCAAGCACATTCAGCACAATGCCACGGTGGGCAAGCATGACACCTTTGGGTGTTCCGGTGGTGCCGCTGGTATAGATCATGGTGGCGATGTCGTCGGTGGTGATGCTGTCTTTGATGACCTGCAACTTGTCGGGCTGCTGATTGGCATCACCCAATTCAAAGAGTTCGTCGAGGTTGTGCGCTCCCTCCACCTTATTTATAGTATAGACGGTCTTCACCTCCGGGAGCTGGGGAAGGATAGAAGATATCTTCTTATAGAGCGACTCGGTTTCAACAATGATGTAACGAACCTCGGAATGGTTGAGAATATAGAGGTACTCGCTAACACTAATGGTGGGATAGATGGGAACCAGCACTGCCCCAATCATCTGCACGCCCATGTCGATGTAGTTCCATTCGGGGCGGCCAGAGGATATAAGCGCCACATTCTCGCCACGCCCGACACCTAGATGCATCAGGGCGTAACTGATTTGGTTAGACTTCTCAATATATTCGTCGATATAGTGTTTTTTCCATTCATTTCCTTCTTTACGTACTAGGCAAGCACGTTCTGGAGCCAGAGCCTTCCTGCGGTCCAAAAGGTCAAACAGTCTTTCGGGTTCTTTCATTATCTTAATATTTATTAATTTTTATGCAAAAATAGCAACCTCTTTGCTTATAGACAGCCAAAAGGTTATCGACACCATGTTAAATGGGACGAAATATGCACGATTTGGTGCCGAAAGTACATACTTTAGGGATGTATTTCGAATTAACAATATTTAATAACACACCAAATGGGACGGATCAATAATAGCATTCACGCATTGAAGCCTGTTTTTTATCCACATTCGGCAGCCAACCTTTGAAATAAGAACTATAAACTACGAATTATGAACTACGAAGTTGGGCGGCATCCGTCCCCTCTTTAGAGGGGTGCCACGAAGTGGCGGGGTATGTGAAAAGGGTGCTGCCACTCAGTGTCGGGAGATGGTTGATTTGAGAGGCATACCCCCCCGCCTTCGGCGTACCCCTCTAAAGAGGGGATGGGGCGGGAGCCAACTATTGAAGTAATAACTATGAACTGAGAAGTTGGGCGGCAGCTAAATTTTAATTTTTAATTCTTAATTTGTTACGTTTTTAATTCTTAAATTTTCAGAGGTGGACTTTAAAAAAAACGCCTAGAGGGATGAAATTTCATTTTTTTTGTGTATTTTTGCATTTTATTATTGTCATCATTATAAATATGGTCGTTACTGAAAAGCAGCTAACAAACAGCCTCGAAGAAGGAAAATACGTGCCAGTATACCTGCTCACCGGCGAGGAAAATTACTACATCGACGAGATTTCGAACTACTTTGAGGAGAATATCGTGGAGGAAAGCTTTCGCGACTTTGACCAAACCGTGCTTTACGGGCGCGACACCGATATGACGACTGTACTGTCGTACGCGAAGCAGTTTCCCATGATGTCGCCAGTGAAACTGGTGCTTGTGAAGGAGGCACAGGACATTGAGAAGAAGGAATGGGAATTGCTGCCCGAGTATCTCAACCACCCTCTCGACCAGACGCTACTGGTGTTTTGCTATCGCCACAAAAAGATGGACAAGCGTTCGGCAGCCTATAAGGCCATCAACAGCAAGGGCTATGTGTATGAACGCGCACGACTATACGACAACCAGATACCCGACTGGATAGGCACCTATGTGAACCAACACGGCCACACCATCACCCAGAAAGGGTCGGTGCTTATCGCCGAATATATCGGCAACGACCTCGGCAGGATTGCCAACGAGCTGTCGAAGGTGTTTATATCCCTCAATCCTGGCGATGTCATCAACGAAGACATTATTGAACGCAACATCGGCATCAGCAAGGACTACAATGTGTTTGAGCTGCAGAACGCCATAGGGCGACGCGATGTGTTGCAATGTAACCGAATTGTGAACCACTTTGCCGCCAACCCCAAGGACAACCCCATACAAATGGTGCTGCCGTCGCTCTACAACTACTTTATCAAGATAATGATATACCACCAACTGGCCGACAAGAGCCAGGCTGCCTCGGCGCTGAAGGTGAACCCCTACTTTTTGCGCGATTACGCCACAGCTGCCAACAACTACTCGCTGGGCAAACTGGCATCGTGCATCGGATACCTCAACGACGCCGACCTGCGCTGCAAAGGCATCCGCAACGCCAATACAGTTACCGACGGGGAGCTGCTCAAAGAGCTTGTGTTCAAGATTATTCACTAGAACTGATACAACGAACCCTCATAGCATACAATACAGAGAAATGAAACGATTATTAGTTTTTAGCATCTACATTTTATTCTTTTGCATCATCCAAGGTCAAACTGTGAAGGGTGTGCTGACTGACGAAGCTACGGGCGAGGCAATACCTTTTGCCAACGTGGTGCTCGACGGCACCCGCTACGGGGCTGCCACCGACCTCAACGGATTCTTCCTTATCAACAAGATGCCCGCAGGCGACTACACCTTGCGTGTCCGTTTTGTAGGATACCAAGAATTTAGCGAACCCATCACCATAGGCAAAGGGCAGACCATAGTTCGCAACATCTCGCTCAAGTCGGAACCCAAGACGCTGAAGACCGTCGTCATCACCGACAGCCGCATCGAAGAACGCAAAATACAAACTCAGGTATCGGTAGAGAAAATCACTGCCTCACAGATACAGCAGATGCCCTCTATCGGCGGCACCTCCGACCTGGCACAATACCTTCAAGTGCTGCCCGGCATCAACTCCACGGGCGACCAAGGAGGACAGCTATACATACGTGGTGGCTCAATGATACAAAACCTATGCCTGCTGGACGGCATGATTGTTTATAATCCCTTCCACTCCATCGGGTTGTACTCCATCTTTGAGACCGACATCATCCTCAATGCCGATGTGTATAGTGCTGGCTTTGGTGCCGAATATGGAGGACGGCTCTCGTCGGTGATGGACATCACTACCCGCGACGGAAATAAGAAACGCCACACGGGCAAACTCGGGCTGAACACCTTCGGAGCCTCAGTGCTGCTGGAAGGCCCCTTGAAAAAAGAAACTGCCAACAGCCGTACAACAATCACCTATCTGCTCTCCGCCAAGAACTCGTTCCTCTCTAAGACTTCCAGCCTGCTCTATCCCTATCTTGAAAGCAGCCTGCCTTTCGACTTCCTCGACCTCTACGGCAAGCTCTCTATCAACTCCGGCGCTGGTAGCAAGATCAACTTCTTTGGTTTCCGTTTCGATGACGATGTGACAGGCTACCAAGCCTTGGCAGACTATCATTGGCGCAACTACGGCTTAGGGACCAACTTTATGCTCGTCACAGGCTCCAGCTCTATCCTAGAGGGACATGTGGCATACTCCGACTATACCATCAACCTCAACGATTCTTCCAAAATGGAGAAATACAGCCGCATCAACGGTTTCAACATGGGGCTAGACATCACCAACTTTATCGGTTCCAACCGCCTGAAATACGGCCTCTCCATCGAGGGCTACGCCACCGACTACAACTTCTATAACTTCTACGGCATCCACTCGGAACAAAACGAGCACACCAACAATCTATCCGCCTACGGCACATACAAGATTGCCGCCAACAAATGGCTCATCGACCCCGGCCTGCGCTATATCTTCTATTCCTCTCTTAACGCTGGCAGTTTCGAACCCCGTATAGCTGCCAAATACAATGCCACCGACAATTTCCGTCTCAAGATGGCAGGGGGACTATACAGCCAGATTTTTCTCGACAGCCGCTCGGACAACGACATCGTCAACCTCTTCAACGGCATCCTCTCCGGCACGGGCAGCCTCAACAGACCCACCTCTTTCAGGGGCAACCCCGTAAAAGACTGCATCCAGCGCGCACAACACATTGTGGTAGGTGCCGAATATGACTTTTCCAAACACTTCACCGGCAATGCGGAAATATATCTCAAGCATTTCTCTAATCTGCTCAACTCCAATCGAAACAAGATGTACGACCGCGACGACGACTCCTACGGTCCTACAGGTGCATACGCCAAACCCGAATACCTCCTCACCGACTTTATTATCGAGACAGGCACCGCCTACGGCTTCGACTTGAGCCTCTGCTACGATATCGACTGGCTCTACTTCTGGGCCACCTATTCCCTTGGCTGGGTGAAGCGTTCTGATGAGATTCAGACCTACACCCCCCATTACGACCGCCGACACACCATCAACCTGCTGGGCACTCTCCGCCTAGGCGAAACCCACGAATGGGAGATTAGCGGGCGCTGGAGCTTCGGCAGCGGATTCCCCTTTACCCAGACACAAGGCATGTACGAAAACATCAGATTCGAAGGAGGCATCGCCACCGACTACCCCTTTATCAACGGCGACTACGGCATCGCCTACGGGGAACTCTATGCCGGACGTCTGCCCAACTACCACCGTTTTGACCTCAGCGCCAAACGGCGTTTCTCAATTGGCAAACGTTCCATCCTTGATGTCAATCTCAGCGTCACCAACCTCTACAACCGCAACAACATCTTCTATTTCGACCGCCTCACCTATACCCGTGTCGACCAACTGCCCATTATGTGGAGCCTCGGCATGACGTTCAATTTCTAACACTCACTACCAATGATAAACCCCAAGATTGATGCCTCGTGGCTCGAAGTGCTACGCCCCCAGTTCGAAGCCCCCTATTTCGCCCAGCTTAAAGAGTTTCTTATTGCCGAACGCCAACAATATGTCTGCTATCCCAAAGGTGGCGACATCTTTGCCGCCTTCGACCATACCCCCTTCGACAAAGTCAAGGTGGTCATCCTAGGTCAAGACCCTTACCACGAGCCTGGACAAGCACACGGACTCTGTTTCTCCGTGCCTGCCGGCATTGCCGTCCCTCCCTCTCTGGTCAACATCATCAAGGAAATCAATAGCGACCTCGGCACCAACATCCCTCTCACATGCGGCAACCTCATCGGATGGGCCGACCAAGGGGTTCTCTTGCTCAACGCCACACTCACAGTGCGTGCTCATCAGGCGGGCTCTCACCAACATCGAGGTTGGGAGCTGTTCACCGATGCCGCCATCCAAGCTCTCGCGCAACAGCGCAGCGGCATCGTATTCATGCTTTGGGGCAGTTTTGCCATCAGCAAAGCGCAATACATCGACCGCAGCCGCCATTACGTCCTCACAGCACCACACCCCTCACCGCTGTCAGCCTATCGCGGATTTTTCGGATGCCGCCATTTCTCACAATGCAACGCACTCCTGCAACAGCAGGGGCTGACACCCATCGATTGGACAAGAATCCAATAACTTACAAAAGGAAACCGTTATACCGCCGTTCCTCCCCTATCGTGCTCAAATCGCCGTGTCCGGGGAGCACTTGGTATTCGTCTGGCAGCACCATTATCCTTGTCTGTATTTTCTCTATCAAAAGGGGATAGCTACCTCCCGGGAGGTCTGTTCTGCCTATGCTGCCGCGAAACAGAGCATCGCCCGTCAGCACCATCTGCTCATCCTTCAACACATACGCCATGCTACCTGGACAATGTCCCGGCACATAGCGACATTCTATCTCACACCCCTCGCCTATCGTCAGCACAGCGTCATCTTCAATATACTCACACGTCAGGTCATCCATAGCCGTCACACCAAAGCCCATCATCGTGCCATACGCCTCAGCCTGCCGCAGCAGCTTCACTCCGTCGCGATGCAACGTCACGGGCAGTTTATATCGTTCGCACGCCTGCCGTAGCCCTGCTATATGGTCCACATGCGCATGTGTCAGCAATATTCTCACCACCTTCAGCCCATTTCCCTCCACAAACTGAGCCAGCCGCTCATCCTCATACGAAGCCTCCGCTGTGGGATCCACTATCACACACTCCTTCGACACCTCGTCCCACAGCATATAGCAATTAGTCTGAAAGTGATTGAAAACAAACTGCTTAACCTTCATAGGACAACCCATTCTCAACATTCAACACTCAACACCCAATCCAACTCTCCACCGCCTCCTTTTGCACGGGAGGGATGTCGAGTTTATTCTTCTTTCTCAAGCCGTTGAGGTCGTTATATAGCTTGTTGGGGTTTGCCTCTTTCAGCTGAGCCAGCGTGTTGATGCCCGCTTTGCGCAGCATAGGCACCCACTCGGCTGCCACACCGTGCTGCACAAACTCCTCGTCGGTGGTCACCACGGCCTTCTTCTCGGGCTTCATCTGCGGGAACAGCAGCACATCCTGAATGCTCTGCTCGCCCGTCATCATCATCACCAAGCGGTCAATTCCGATGCCCATGCCCGACGTCGGCGGCATACCGAACTCCAAGGCACGCACAAAGTCCATGTCGATAAACATCGCCTCGTCGTCGCCCTTCTCGCTCAAGCGCAACTGCTCTTGGAAACGTCCCAGCTGGTCTATCGGGTCGTTCAGCTCGCTATAGGCATTCGCCAATTCCTTACCATTGACAAACAGCTCGAAACGCTCTGTCAGGTTCGGGTTATTCCTATGCCGCTTGCACAAGGGAGACATCTCTATCGGGTAGTCCGTCACAAAGGTCGGCTGCACCAGCGTATGCTCACACTTCTCACCGAAGATGGCATCCACCAGTTTGCCCTTGCCCATCGTCTCGTCAGTTTCTACGCCCAACGCCTTGCAGGTCTCGCGCAGCTGCTGCTCGTCCATATTCTCCACATCATAGCCCGTCTGCTCCTTTATCAACTGGCACATAGGCACACGGCGGAACGGAGCCTTAAAGTCAATCTCGTTACCCCACACCATCACCTTCGTCGTGCCGTGCAGCCTCATGGCTATCCTGTTCAGCATCGTCTCCACGAAGGTCATCATCCAGTTATAATCCTTATAGGCCACATAGATTTCCATGCAGGTAAACTCCGGATTGTGCGTGCGGTCCATACCCTCGTTGCGGAAGTTGCGGCTAAACTCATACACACCCGCATATCCGCCCACTATCAGCCTCTTCAGATACAGCTCGTTGGCAATTCTCAAATACAGGTCTATATCCAGTGCGTTATGATGCGTAATAAAAGGTCTCGCCGCCGCACCGCCGGGGATGCTCTGCAACACAGGCGTGTCCACCTCTAGATAGCCCTGCTCGTTGAAATACTCGCGCATCGTGTTCACAATCACGGCTCTCTGCTCAAACACCTTGCGCACCTGCGGATTCACAATCAGGTCCACATAGCGCATCCTATATCGCTGCTCGGGGTCGCTAAAAGCGTCATACACCACGCCATCCTTCTCCTTCACTATCGGCAACGGGCGCAGGCTCTTGCTCAGCACCGTCAGGCTCTTCACATGTATCGACGTCTCCCCCATCTGGGTGACAAACACATAGCCCTTCACACCGATTATGTCGCCAATATCCAGCAGACGCTTAAACACCGTGTTGTACATCGTCTTATCCTCTCCGGGGCATATCTCGTCGCGCTTCACATACAGCTGTATGCGCCCATACGAGTCCTGCAATTCCACAAACGATGCCGCACCCATGATGCGACGGCTCATAATGCGTCCCGCTATGCTGATATCCTGAAACAGCGTATTATCCTGCGGATATTGTTCCAATATCTCGCTCGATTTCACGTTCACCTCATACAAGGCGGCAGGATAAGGGTCAATGCCCAGTTTCTTCAGTTCGTTCAGCGAATTTCTGCGTATTTGCTCTTGTTCGGTCAGTTCGGCCATAATGTGTTAGTTTTAATTCATCCATTAAAAAATTGAGAATTGAGAATTTTCGGGTAAGGCAACCTAATTATTAATTCTCAATTCTCAACTTTTTTGTTGTCCAACCAGGACTCGAACCTGGACTGACAGAACCAAAATCTGGAGTGCTGCCATTACACCATTGGACAATCATCAATTTATCAATTCACCCAAAAAACATGAGTTTCAGCCTCTAACAGTCAAAAACTCCGCGACTGGCCTCATATTTTGAGGATGCAAAGATACAACTTTTTTTTCATATAGCAAAAAAAACTTGCATTTCGCATCACAAAAGTGTCAAACGCACCACCCACAGAGAGCCCCCTCAAAAAAAAACTAGAAGCCAAAACAAGAGCAAAAGAGGGCAACAGAATTGTCGATAATTCGTCCACCCTCTTTTACTCCCCTATTTCAGCTCCCTTTTCAACTCCCAATTAAACTAATATCGAATAGGGAGCCTCTCCGCTACTCAAAAACCAAAGGTTCTTCAACAGCAGCGAAGTTAAGCGTAACCATACGGTTGCGGTCCAGCATCACTTCCTTGCCCTCTTTGAGGTTCTTAGTGCAAATACGGCCGTCGGGAGTAATCATCTCCACCTTAAACGTGCTGTAGCAACCCGGAGCCATGTAGCAGTAAATTGTCGCGCCCTGCGTAAAGTCAGTCTCCTCCAATCCCACCACCTCTACTCCATGCGTCGACATGTCCGTGGCGGTAAGCACCGGGAAAGGATAGTTCGACACCGAGAACGTTCCAGCCATAAACTTGTTGCTGTCGGCGGTGCTAAATCTCACCTTGGCAATCTTTTCCATCGTGGTCAGGCTCATGCATACCACGCCGCTGACGGCTTTCAGCACCACCGCATCGGGAGTCTCCTCGGTCGTCTCGCCATAATACACCATACCTTCGCCAAGGGGCAGAGACTGCTGCAAAGTGTCGATTTCCAAACAATCGGGACCTGCAAGAGCCGCATCGGCGGGATACACCACGCGCAACACGCCCTTAACGGCAGCCGAGTCGTCTGGCACCAGCCAATAACCCACCTCGCCCTTTTTCAGGCTAGCCGTCGTCACCGCCATGCCGTCATCCCAGACAGCCATCGGCACCTCAACGTTCAACTGAGACTGCGTTTCCGCGCCAACCAAGGCCTCCACCGTCAGAGCATACTGCTGAGGCTGTTTGTGGCCGCAATTACATGATACCAAGCCCGCCACCGCAGCGGCAAGCATCACAAAAACAAATACTCTATTCTTCATAATATAAAAAGTTTTGACGTGCAAAGATAGCAATTTTTCCCGACATAACAAGAAAACCACAAAAAAGGGCGGCTCCAGAAAGGAGCCACCCACCCAAAAAAACATTATGATGATGAAACACTTTACTTATTTATTGCTGGTAGCCGACGGCGCATTCTTCACCAAACAATCGGACACCCTTTTCTCTTTGAAACTTCACCAATCTGAACAATTTTAAAATTTGCGTTAACGTTTATTAATCACATTCTTCTTTGCTGCAATTCTCACCTTTTCAAGCACACTTTTCAAAAAACACACCATCTGTTACCCGGCTTCATACATTAATCAAGTTACACTACAGCAATCTGTTACAGTCCAAAACGGCATATCAATATTCTTTTGCAAAGGTACAAATAAAAATTGATAATATTCATTTTGATAATTCTTGTTAATAAAGATTATGCTTTTTAACGTTGTTTTAACCCAAATCGGCCACTCTGCTTCATGGAAAACTAATATCTGCTATCTGCTTGTAAAAACTGAAGAAATGACACTTTAGCATAACGGGCAAAAGACACTTAACCCCCGCCAGTAAAACCAGGCAATAAATAAATTATTGATGGACAAACTGTTTTAATACACATCTCCCCTACAACGGAGTCACCCACACCTTCACCCACTATTATCTTATGAACCCACACTCACTTCTCTACTTATCCTATCGTTATACCTTAGTTATACCTCAGTTATTCTATATATAATAGTATAACTAAGGTATAACTAAAGTATAACTAAGGTATAACGATAGGATAAGTGAGGAAACTACTTGGAGGCCGTTTTAAGGGCATAAAACTGCCAACATCTTAATTTACCGTCAAATAGCAAGCATAACATTATAATACCGAGATGAAAGGATACCAATTATAAATAGCAGCGAGAAGGTGGTATGGGGAAGATGTGGCTGGGCAGAAATAGGGTTTCGGCGGTTGAGGCGGGCAGATACGGATAGTTGGTGTGGTTGAAGGAGGGGGCAGAAATAGGGATTAAGGATGGCTGAGGTAATGCAGAAATAGGAAAGAATACGGGCGCAAAACAAATGTTAAAAAACGTTGTTTTTTCATTTTTTTTACAACGGATTGTTGATAATTCAAGAAAAAACCGTAATTTAGCGGTTGAAAAAAGGTGAACAAAAAGCACCTAAAATAGTCAACAACAAATTAAACTACAATAACATGGAAGCAAAGAAAACCCCCAGGGCAGACCTCGAAAATCGCAGAGGACTGTATCTTGAAATCGGCTTGGTGGTGATTTTGGCTGCCGCTCTTGTTGCCTTCAACGTTCGCTCGTACGACAAGGAGGTAAAAGAGGTGAACATGCGCGCAATCGACAACGCAATCGATGCCGATGTTATGCAAACCGACCAGCCCGATGAACCGCCACCACCACCCGAAGAGCCCGAACAGGTTGTCACCGACCTGACGGTGGTTGAGAACGACGCTGAACTGACCAACGAGGTCGGTATTATCAACGCCGAAGACAACGCCAACAGGGCTCAGGAAGAGTTCACCAAGGTTGAGATCGAAGAAGAGGACGTAGCAGAGGAAGAAGAGGTGTTTCTCGTTGTGGAGGAAGACCCCGAGTTCCCCGGCGGCCTCGGTGCACTGTCGCAGTTCATTGCTGACAACATCAAGTACCCACAGCTTGCCAAGGAAAACAACATCACCGGTAAAGTGTTCGTCTCCTTCGTGGTTGAGAAAGACGGCAGCGTGGGCCAGGTGAAGGTGCTCCGTGACATCGGCGGCGGATGCGGCGCAGAAGCTGTGCGCGTCGTGAAGTCGATGCCTAAATGGAAGCCCGGCAAGCAGCGCGGCAAACCCGTCCGTACTCAGTTTAACCTGCCCGTCAACTTCGACCTGCAGTAAAAACTGCAACAGGTGAGAAAAAGGGCTGCCAAAAGGGGCAGCCCTTTTTTTGACTAGCAAGACTAGCATCACCAATAATACTAGCAGGACTAGTAAACCTAGAATTACTTTTTTTATGTATGCTGGCTGTAAATAACCTTTCGGTGCAGTTTACTGGCACCAACTTGTTTGACAACGTTACTTTTAACATCGGCGACCGCGACCGCATAGGTCTTGTGGGCAAGAACGGCGCGGGGAAGTCAACACTACTGAAGATACTATGTGGCTGGCAGCAGCCAGAGTCGGGGACGATGGTGATAGCCACAGGGCAAGAGGTGGGCTATCTGCCGCAGGAGATGGTGCCCGACACACGGCGCACCGTGATGGACGAGGCGATGACCGCCTTCAGCCGCATCGACGAGCTGCTGGCACTGCAACAGCGGCTGACAGAGGAAATTGCCGAGCGCACCGACTATGAGTCGGCGGAGTACACCCGCCTGCTGAACCGCCACAACGAGGTGACGGAGCAGGTGGCGATGTTGGGCGCCGACAGCCGACAGGAGAAGACGGAGAAGGTGCTGTTGGGCTTGGGTTTCCGACATAGCGACTTCCAACGTCCCGTGGCGGAGTTCAGCGGCGGATGGCAGATGCGCGTAGAGCTGGCAAAACTGCTGCTGCGGCAGCCCGATTTCCTGCTTTTGGACGAGCCAACCAACCACTTGGACATTGAGTCGATACAGTGGCTGGAGAACTTCCTGCAAGGTTATTCCGGCGCGGTGGTGCTGGTGTCGCACGACAGAACGTTTCTTGACAATATCACCAAACGAACCATAGAGATTACCGCCGGACGAATATATGATTATAAATGCCCTTATTCGGAATATGTGGTGCAGATGCAAGAGCGGCGGGCATCACAAATGGCACAGCTGACGGCACAACAGCGGCAGGTGGCACAGATAGAGGCGTTCATCGAACGCTTCCGCTACAAGGCCACGAAGGCGAAGCAGGTGCAGTCGAGGGTGAAGATGCTGGAGCGGATGGAGACTGTGCAGCTGGACGAGGTAAGCACCGAGAGCATACACTTCCGTTTTCAGCCGGCACCCCATAGTGGCAAGATTGTGATAGAGGCTCAAGGACTTGGCAAGAGCTACGGCGAGCTGAAAGTGTTTGAGGGAGTGGACATGCTGCTGACCTCGGGCAAACGGATTGCTTTTGTGGGGAAGAACGGCGAGGGGAAGAGCACAATGGCGAAGATTCTGGTAGGAGACATCAAGGACTACACAGGCACGTTCAAACTAGGCGCCAACGTCCAGGTGGGCTATTACGCACAGAATCAGGCCGCGATGCTGGACGGAGAGAAAACCGTATTTCAAACCATCGACGACATAGCCCAGGGCGACATACGCCCAAAAATACGAAACATATTGGGCAGCTTCTTGTTTGACAGCGAAGACTGCGAGAAGAAGGTGAAGGTGCTGTCGGGCGGCGAGAAGGCGCGACTGGCATTGGCAAAATTGCTGCTGACACCATCGAACCTGCTGGTGCTGGACGAGCCGACAAACCACCTGGACATGGACTCGAAGGACATTCTGAAAAACGCCCTGTTGCAATACACGGGTACGCTGATAGTGGTGTCGCACGACCGCGACTTCCTACAGGGACTTACCGACGAGTTGTACGAGTTCCGAGGCGGCACAGTGCACGAGTTCAAAGGCGACATATTCGAGTTTATGGAGAGCCTGAACGCCCGACAGCAGGCAACAATGCCCAAGGCTACGGCCGCTACCGAGGCGAAGACCCAAGGACGGCTGACCTACGAACAAAGCAAAGACCGCGAGCGTGAGTTGAGGAAACTGCGCAGCAACGTGGAGAAAATAGAGAAAGAGATTGCCGACCTAGAAGAGCAGATAGCCGCCAAAGAAGCCCTGCTGGCAAAAGGGGAAGCACAGACAACAGACTTCTACGCCGAATACCAAGCACTGAAAAACAGACTTGACGAACGCATGGAAGCGTGGGAGACAGCCACGATTGCGGTGGAGGAGTTTAAGGGATAGAGGCTATAGAAACTATAGAGGAAGGGCAGCGGCGATGCCTGCAGCGTGGCCGGTGGAGAAAGCTATCTGGAGGTTGTAGCCTCCGGTGTCGGCATCAAGGTCGAGAAGTTCGCCTACGATATAAAGCCCAGGGACTATTTTCGACTCCATAGTCTTGGGGTTAATCTCCTTGACGCTCACCCCGCCTTGGGTGACGACAGCAGTGTTGTAGTCGCCCGTGCCAGTAAGGGTAAACTCAACATTCTTAAGGAACGAGAGCAGCCGTTTACGTTCGGCAGCGTTGATTTGATGCAACCGTTTGTAGTATTCGATGTGCAACCGGTCGAGAGCCAATTGCACCAGCTCGGCAGGCAACCAAAGACGCAAAGCATCGTGGAAAAGGCGGTTGCCGTTGGCGTTGAGGTCAGCAATCAAACGATGGTCGAGGGTGTCGGCGGGCACGGCGGGCTTGAGGTCGATATGGGCGATGAGACGCTCCCCATTATTGAGCAGACGACTGACCTGACGGCTGGCAGAGAGTACGATGGGTCCGTCGATGCCATGAGGCGCAAAAGTCATCTCGCCGAAGGCTTCGTAGAGCTTCTTGCCATCGGGACGGGTGACAGTAAGTCCCACATTCTTTAAGACAAAGCCCTCCAAATCCTGCGGGACAGGTTCCTCGCAGACGAGCGACACGAGCGACGGCACCTGCGGGACAACTGTGTGACCCGCCTCTTGGGCTAGGCGGTAGCCGATGCCGGTAGAGCCCGTGGTGGGATAGGAAAGACCACCGGTAGCAATGATAAGGGCATCGCCGCGGACAGTGGTGCCATCCTGAAGACGTACTCCGTGACAGTCCTCGGTGAGAGACTTGACGACACAGTTGCGGCGAATCTCGACGTTGGAGCGGCGCTCAAGGTCGTTGATAAGGGCTAAGAAAATGTCGAGCGACTTACCACTCTTGGGGTAGACACGCCCCCCTCGCTCTTCAACCAGAGGCACATTGCGCTGCTCGAAGAACTCCATCAGCTGGGTGTTGAAAAATTGGGCAAAGCAGTTGCGAAGCCACTGCTTGTCGGGTCCGATATGGGAAAGAAAATCCTTGAGGGAAGCGGTGTTGGTGAGGTTGCAACGACCCTTGCCGGTGATGCGCAGCTTGCGACCCGGCTGGTCCATTTTCTCCAGCAGAACCACATCAGCCCCTTGGCTGGCAGCGGTGACGGCAGCCATCATGCCTGCCGCACCCGCACCTACGATGACAACACGGCTCATCAGGTCTTAGAGATATAGAAGATGTCAGCAGGATGGACACAGAGCACAGGAATCTGCGAATTGTGGACAATCTGCTGTGCATTGGTGCCGAGGAAGAACTGGGATACCACGCGGTCCTGCTCAGTGTTGATAACCACCAAGTCCGCCTTGACAGAATCGGCATAAGTGAGCACCGCGTCGCTGTAATTATTATACTTCTTAACTATCGAGGTGAATTTAACCCCCTCGCTAGAGAGAAACTCGGCGGTCTGCACCATGTAGGCACGAAGCTGGGGAGCCTGGTCGGGTGAATCCATGAGACCTAGAATGTGTATCTCTGAACCGAACAGACGTGCCATAACAGCAGCGGGCGGAACTTTCTGACGGGAGTTGATATTGACGCGGATAGGCACGACAATACGCTCCAAGGCCTTATGGAAGTCGTAGCCCTGACGGACAGTAAGCACCGGCACAGGAGCTTCCTGCACGATACGCACAGCGGTGCTGCCCATCCAATATTTCTCAAAGCCCGAAGCACCGTTGGTGCCGATGACGATAAGCGGGGAATTCTCGTGCTGAGCCTGACGGGAAATGACAGCGCCAACCTTGCCGGAACAAATTTCCCAACGGATGTCGCCATTGAGTATTTTAGACCTATGCTGCTCGCACAGCATCTCCAACTTCTCTTCAGCCAAATGGGTCATGATGGTGAGCTGTTCCTCGTCCATCAAAAGCTTCTCACGCTTTGCCCAAATGATTTTCACACCACATTCCAACTTATTGGCTATATCGACAGCCAATTCCAACGCAACATACGACCCCTTGGAAAAGTCGGTGCCTACAATGATAGATTTCATGCTATATATTGGTTTTTATGCTAGATATTATTTTGAGGATAACGGCATAAAATAAAATTTAGTATAATATAAGAATAAAAAAATTAATATGTGTCGTTTTTTTTGTAATTTTGCAAACTCAAAGAGTACTCGAATGAATAGTAATTTAGATGCCACAGGCCGCGGACAGACGGCGCAAGAGCGCGAAGTAGAGCGTGCCCTGCGACCCAAAGGTTTTGACAGTTTCGCCGGACAGCAAAAGGTGCTGGAGAACCTGCGGGTTTTTGTCGGTGCCGCCAAACAACGCGGAGAGCCACTGGACCATGTGCTGCTGCACGGGCCTCCAGGCTTGGGCAAGACCACCCTTTCCTACATCATCGCCAACGAACTGGGGGTGAACATACGAATGACCTCGGGGCCGGTGCTGGACAAGCCGGGAGACTTGGCGGGAATGCTCACCTCGCTGGAGGCGAACGATGTGCTGTTTATCGACGAGATACACCGCCTGTCTCCCGTGGTTGAGGAATATCTCTACTCCGCGATGGAGGATTACAAAATCGACATCCTGATTGAATCAGGTCCCGCGGCTCGGAGCGTACAAATCAAGCTGAAGCCCTTCACCCTCATCGGAGCCACCACACGGTCGGGGATGCTGACCGCACCACTGCGTGCCCGCTTTGGAATCAACTGCCGGCTTCAATACTACGATGCCGAGACCTTAGCGACAATCGTCAACCGCTCGGCAGGATTACTGCAAGTGAAGATTACATCGGAATCGACCTACGAGATAGCCCGCCGCAGTCGAGGCACTCCCCGTATCGCCAACCTGCTGCTACGCAGAGTGCGCGACTTTGCCCAAGTGAAAGGCGACGGCACCATCACGCTAGACATTGCCCGCTATGCCTTGAAGGCGCTGAACGTCGACAGCAACGGACTGGACGAAATGGACTTGCGCATACTCAACACCATCATCGAAAAATTCCGTGGAGGCCCCGTAGGTATCAACAACATCGCCACCTCGGTGGGAGAAGACGCCGGCACGGTGGAAGAGGTTTACGAGCCCTACCTGATTCAGGAAGGCTACTTACAACGCACTCCACGAGGGCGCGAAGCCACACAGCTCGCCTACCAACTGATGGGTAAACTGAAACCCGGCGACCAGCCGGAACTGGGATTCTAGGAACACCCAAAGCCTAGTATTTTTTTGACAATAAACAACATATCGCTAATACTATGAGAACACTTATCAAGAATATCAAATCGTTGTTGCAGGTTGAGAACAATCCTCGTCTGCGGGTGTGCGGTGCCGACATGGCCCACATCGACCACATTGAAGATGCCTTCCTGATAGTAGAAGACGACAAAATTGCCGCCTTCGGCAAAACGACAGAACTAAAGGAGCAAACCTTCGACAAAGAAGTAGATGCCACCGGCAGGATGGTAATGCCCTCGTTCTGCGATTCTCACACCCACTTAGTATACGCTGGCAGCCGCGAGATAGAATATATCGACAAAATACGGGGCCTATCCTACGACGAGATAGCCAAACGCGGCGGCGGCATATTGAATAGCGCCAAGCGGGTACAGGAAGCCTCCGAAGAACAACTTTACGACGATGCCATGGGGCGGCTTGACACCATCATCCGCTACGGCACCGGTGCAGTAGAAATAAAATCGGGCTACGGCATGACCCCAGAGGCGGAGTTGAAGATGCTCCGCGTCATCCGCCGTCTGCGCGAGAACAGCCCTCTCACCATCAAGTCCACACTTCTGGGAGCCCACGGCATCCCCATGGAATACAGGGGACGTCAAGAGAAATTTGTCGACCTAGTTATCGAGCGCATGATACCCCAAGCCGCCGAAGAGGGCTTGGCAGACTATATCGACGTATTCTGTGACGAAGGCTTTTTCACGGTCGAGGACACCGAGCGGATGCTCGAAGCCGGTGCACGCTACGGGATGCGTCCCAAGATACACGCCAACGAGATGGCATGTAGCGGAGGCATACAATGCGCTGTGAAATACAATGCCTTGAGCTGCGACCACCTAGAATACACCGGCGATGCCGAGATAGAGTGCCTTCTTGGCAGCGAGACTATGCCCACTGTGCTGCCCGGTGCCGCCTTCTTCCTCAATATGCAGCATGCCCCTGTCCGCAAAATGATGGAGGCAGGACTGCCCGTCGCCATGTCGTCGGACTACAACCCCGGCTCCTCCCCTTCTGGCAACATGCAATTAGTGCTCTCGTTTGCCTGTGTCAACTACAGAATGATACCCGAAGAGGCCATCAACGCCACCACCATCAATAGCGGTTACGCCATGGGCGTGAGCGACATACTTGGTTCTATCGCCATAGGCAAAAAGGCCAACTTCTTCATCACCACCCCCATCCCCACATACGAATACCTGCCTTACGCCTACGGCGAGAACAAGGTATGGAAAGCCTTCCTCAACGGCAAGGAGTACTAACCACACCTCCCCATGATAACTGTCGAAAACCTCAATAAATCATACGGCAGCCTCCATGTGCTGCGCGACATCAACCTGACCATCAGCGAAGGTGAGATAGTCAGCGTAGTAGGCGCATCGGGAGCCGGAAAAACCACCCTGCTACAACTGCTGGGCACATTGGACCGCCCCGACAGCGGCAGGATATGCTACAAGGGAAACAACCAACAAATCGACGTCACCACGCTTGACGAAAAAGCCTTGGCACACTTCCGCAACCAACATATCGGCTTTGTGTTCCAATTCCACAACCTGCTACCCGAATTCACCGCGCTTGAAAACGTGTGCCTGCCCGCACTCATAGCCGGACGAAGCATGGACGAAGCCAGCGACGAGGCGATGAAACTGCTGAAATTCCTCAACGTCGACGCACGGGCCAGCCACAAACCCGCACAACTGTCGGGCGGTGAGCAACAACGTTTTGCCGTAGCACGCGCACTCATCAACCACCCCGCCGTAGTGCTCGCCGACGAGCCTTCTGGCAACCTCGACACCCACCACGCCGAAGAGTTGCACGACCTCTTCTTCCAACTGCGTGACCAATACCGCCAAACCTTCGTTATCGTCACCCACAACACCACCCTTGCACAGAAAGCCGACCGCCAAATAATGCTCAAGGACGGCGCCATCGTATAGCACACTCATCAACCATGATACAGAACAACAAATCCAACAAGCCCCACACCGACAGACCCGCCCCAGCTCCTTCCACCTCCACCATCTATGGTCTGCGCCCCGTGATAGAAGCCATCGACAGCGGCACCCAAATTGACCGCATACTGCTCCAAAACGGGCTCACTGGCGCATTGGTAGGCGATTTGAAAAACCGCATTCGCGACAACAAAATCCCCTTCCAGTTCGTCCCTGTCGAAAAGCTGAACCGCCTCACCAAAGGCAACCACCAAGGAGTTGCGGCATTAATCGCCCCCATCCGATATCACCAAGCCATAGAGCTGATACCTCGCCTGTTAGAAGAGAAGCCCGCCCCGTTATTACTCCTGCTTGACCACGTCACCGACGTGCGCAACTTTGGCGCCATAGTCCGCACAGCCGAATGCACCGGTGCCGACGCCGTCATCATCCCCGACCACGGCAGCGCCCAAGTAGGCGACGATGCTGTAAAGACCTCGTCGGGAGCCTTGTTGCGTGTGCCCATCTGCCGCGAGAGCAATCTCAAAACCGTGCTCAACCTGGCCAAGCAATGCGGAATGCAGGTGGTGGCAGCCACAGAGAAGGGAGCCACAGATTACCTAGAGGTAGACTTCAAGCAGCCCACCTTGCTGCTTATGGGTGCCGAGGAGACAGGCATCAGTCCCGACTTGCTGAAGCTTGCCGACACACGCGCCAAGCTTCCGATAATGGGGCAGATTCAGTCGCTTAACGTTAGTGTAGCTGCCGCCGTGTTTATGTACGAGGTGCTGCGCCAACGACGCTAGACAGAAACATCCTGACGGAATTTTTTCCATCACACCAAGTCACACACCGCCCTCCCCAACACGGCAGTGTGAAACTTTGTTCGTATCTGTGCGCTTGTCCTTTGATAGCCAAGAGGACTAAGCGCTTATTTTCATGTAAGTTCGGAATAACAATTGCTAAGATACGAGATTTCTTGTGATTGCAATCTCTTTTTCTGATACAGTCACTTTTATCCCAAACTCGCGTAGAGGTTCCATCCACCGGGTCTTAAGGAAATCCAATAAGCAAATATGTCAAAGAGCTCTTGTTTGTGCCTTGCCTCTGCTGCCGCATTGCCTTGTGTTTTTCTTCACCTCCGGAAGCGAAGGCAGAGTGAAGGCAGAGTGGAGGCACACCGTGAAAACGAATCCGAGATTGGCCGTCTCTCGTCCGTTTCCGAATGCAAAGATAGCGCGGATTAACGACATAGCAAACTTTTTCGAGCAGAAAATATCACTTTTCCTTCTTTTGAAAAAAAGAGGCTCTCTTTGGTGGCAAAAGAGGCTCTCTTGAGTCAAAAAGGAGCGTGAGGGCTGGGCAGCGGAAAAGCGTTTTTCTGACTGATGAGCTCGGCATAAAAACAAATTTGAATACTTTCTTCTCACTTCTCAGTATTTGAAGAGTAAATTCAGTATTTGAAGAGTAAATACCGTATTTTATCCCGAATTTACGTATTTTTCTTTTCCTTGGCGGCACAATGATGGCGCAGCAACTCCCTAATGGTTCCACTACTTATTCTATCGTTATACCTTAGTTATACCTTAGTTATTCTATATATAATAGTATAACTAAGGTATAACTAAGGTATAACTGAGGTATAACTATAAAAGAAGAAACGAAGGGACAAATGGGGATGAAAGGGGATGGGTGGAATACATGGGTTAGGGCTGAAGTATGTTAAATAATCATAAAAAACAGGGGTTAGGGGTGACGATTTGGGGTGTTTTGAGAGTATATAGTGTCAGGTGCAAAATATACCGGCAAAAAAGGCTGTAAAAAACAGAAAAAACACCAGTAAATGCTAAATAAAAATAAAAAATAAAAATAATGTTGCTAATTCGTTTTTTTTATGTAACTTTGTAAATTCAAAATAGGCGCGTTTTTTGCGAAAAACAGCCTATTTTAGGCATGTATATTATTGAAAATAAAAAAAATATAGTAATAAAGATGAAAAAAAGATTTTTGCTTTTTGGATTGATTTTTGCTTTGTCGACAGTCGTGTCACACGCTCAAATCTATGAGGTGTTTCGTCAGGACTTTGAGACGGGGTCACCAGTCAACTACTCACTAACTGCAGCCGATGGGCAAGCCGTGACGCAGTCTACCATTGTTTCGGGTGGTAGCCAATCGATGCGCTTGAGACACACGCAGAGCCAATCTGCTATCATGCTGCTTGACACCATCGACCTCTCCTTTATCCGGTTCAACCACTATCTTCTCGAATTCATGCACATTGCCTATGTGGCCCCGGGTGCATCGGTGGCATCTACGGAAGTGTGTATGATTGAGGTGAAACGACCCGACCAAGGAGACAATCAATGGACCAGACTTGCAGAAACACAATATGTGACTGAAAATGGTAGTGTTGAATTTGGTAGTACTGGCTCATTCAGTAAGCCATCCTATCCCGAATGGGATTTAAGTACGACGGTAAACAACACGATGTGGAAAAGAGAGTCGTTCAACCTCTCTCAGCTTTTCAACAGCGTCGACCAAGCCGACAAAAAACTGCTTGTTAGATTTGTTATAAACGCAAGAAATACTGCCACCGGCACAGATGCATGGTATCTTGACGACATAACGGTGCGGGCCTCGACACAGCCCATGGTGTCGCCCAAAATCTACATGCGTTCTTTCCCCGACCACCTGAACTATCCGAGCAGCCGTGGCGCAAAGGTGGTTGCCGACGTGACGACCACTGTGGCACAAGGTATCAACAGCGACTCGGTGATGATACTCTATCGGGTGGGTAACAGAACCGCTGTGGACACCGTCCACATGAGTCGGCAAGGAGCCACCTCGCGCTTTATCGGCCGTATACCAATGTATGGCTACGACACGTTGATACACTACCATGTAGTAGCCAAAGACTCTACCACGAACAGCAACACAGTCTATTTCCCCAGCAACTCAAGCCAATGGCTTACCTTTAGATGCGTGCGAGGGCGAACCAACACGGGCTCACCTCAAGGGAACCAGACGAACGTGTATGTGTTCCCATTCCCATGGCAGGGCGACAATAGGTCGGAATGGATATACGACAGTGTGTCCATGGCGGAGATGGGGTTCGGCCCAGGATACATCAACAACTTCCGTTTTATCCTAACGTCGTCGCCCAATAATGTGACGCGTCCTCACCTCCAGTTCCGCATGATGAACCAGCCCTATTCCATCAACCGGACGAACACCAATGAGACATTCACATCCACCGAGATGCAGATTCCTTTCGACTCGGCATTCACTATCGAGCAGGCTGCTGCGGGGTCGTATAAGATGGTCACATTGCAGGACACTTTCTTCTATGCAGGCTCAGACCTTGTGATACAAGTGATGTATGACGGCTACAACCTGTCCTATGGTCACAACATAAAACACGTTCCTGCCCCTTCCAACAAGGTTTCGCTCTACAGCGACGGACATGATGCCGCGATGGGATATAACATATTCGGCTCGGACATCGTACAGGTCCAAACAGGTATTACCGCTAACACACGCCCATGGATGCAGTTCTACGAGACCCAAAATATTCCGTTGTGGTATGACTGCGGTATCAGTGCTATGTCCTACCCCAGCTTCGACACACCTTGCCACATTGGAACCGACTCGGTGGTGGTGTGGCTAAAGAACTTTGGCGTGAGCACAATGAACGCAGTGCGTATATGGTATCGCGTGGACAATGGCAATATGAAACATTATGACTGGACGGGCTCTCTTGCCGGCGGCGACAGCATACGCGTGCATTTGTGCGACACCCAGCAGTTCTCCGTGGGCTATCATACCATCCGTGCTTGGGTGGACGACACCATGTATATTGAACATGAATTGCTAAACGTTCGCGACCACGAACCGTACAACGATACGGTCTTCACACCCTTTGCCGCCTGCGATGGCCCTTATAGCGGTGTGCGCACGGTGGGCAACACTCCCAGCTCTGACTTCAGGACGCTGGAGAACTGCCTTTATACGTTGAGCCGCTGCGGCATCGATGCCCCGCTGACCATTAAGCTGCCCGGAGGCGTGTACGATATCACCAAGTTCCCCTACATTCCCGGCACGTCAAGCACCAACTACGTGCAGTTTGAGCCCGCCACCGCATCGACTGTGGTGACATTCCGTCGTGCCAGACAGGGCAACAACGTGAATGCACCGATGTTGGTGGACATGACAGAGGCACACGGCATTCGTTTCAACAACATTCATTTCAGCAATGGCCGCTATCCCGACAACCGCTGCGACGTGCTGGCACAGCTGGGCACTAACAGCGCACACTGCCAGTTTATCAACTGCACGTTTGCCGACAGCAACACCATCAACAATTCTGCACTGTCATTGATTAACACTGGTGACGCCGATTCTGTAACGGTCACCAACTGTACTTTCTATGGCGGTACTATCGGTGTTGATGTGACGGGTGCTGCTCCCGATGTTCGCTCTAGCGGCAACCTTATTTGCTTCAACAATTTCACCAATCAGGTGAACACCGCCATCCGTATCGTCAACCAAGATGCCGCCGTGGTGGACAGCAACTATGCCAACGATGTCGTCACCAATGCCAGCTACATCATTTTGGGACAATACTGCTACAACGGCACCCGCATTACACGTAACCGCGTGTTCTCGTCGAAGGGAACCTGCTGTATCGGTGTTTCCGACATGCACGGCAATCCGCAGACCTACTGTATTGTTGCCAACAACATGTTGGTGTCGCTCGACGATGGTAGCAGCAATATGCTGACCACCCCGCTCAACATCATCAAGGGTTCATATATCAAGACAGTGTTCAACTCGGTGCGCATGAATGCTCCCACCCGTGTTAATGTGGCTGGTGCCACATTTGGTGGCGACATCATCAGCAACAGCTATTTCCAAAACAATGTCATAGCCACCTTCGACACTTCGAACTACGCCTTCTCCTTCATCCCTGGCGACAATGCTGCCAACCTGCATGTCGACCACAACTGCTACTACTCTGTTAGCGGTGTGCTCAACAAACTAAGCGGTAGCAACTACAACAACCTGAACGGCTGGCGTACCGCAGTGCCGGGCGACGTAGGCTCAGTGAGCGGCAACCCCAACTACACCAATGGTTCGGTATGTCGCGTCGACCTTCGTTCGTTCAACGCCCTGCTGCGTAATGTGGGTGTTCCCGTACCCGAAGTGACTGTCGACCTATTTGGCTCTACACGTAATGCCACAGCTCCCAGCTTGGGTGCCTACGAGGTGACAGCCCTTTCGGTGGACTTCACTCCTGTTGAATTTGTGACACCCATGGAGGATTACTGCGGCGCACCTGCCAGCATTCCCGTCGAGGTTGCCATACGCAATACCGGTAACGGCACCTACACAGCCAGCACCACTACGCCTATGACCGTGTACTACAGTGTAGACAATGGTCCTGTGCAGTCGTTTGTGGTGAACCGCAGCTGCGGTCCCAACGACACGATTCACTTCCTCTCCACCCGCACAGTGTCGCTGCCTAGCGGTGCTGGCAACACCGACCGTACATACAATATTAAATGGTGGGTGAAATGCAGCCTTGACCCTGACGACCTGAACGACACCAGCGTATGGACGGTCATTTCGCGTTATGCAGCACCTGCACCTAACGTTATCAACCAGAATGTGCCGTACAACACCGTTGCCACTATCACTCCTACCGCAGGCGTGAACACATGGCCGGTCAGCTACTACACCTCTGGCAATGGTCGCCAGCAACGGTCGGGTATCTCATGGTATCACAGCATGGACGATACCGCGGCATTCTTCTATGGTCCGACACTTACGACCACCCCGCTCTATGACGACACCACCTTCTACATTTCGCAGAAACGTAACCTCCCCTTGGTCAAGATTACCGAAGTGCAGGTGAACCGCACAGCAGCAGGTGCCACCTACCCGATGCCTTCGTGGATGCACGCTCAAACCGCCTTCGCTGTTGAGCTGACCAACTGCGGCGACTATCCTGCCAACCTCGAGGGCGACAGTGTCCTAGTGGTACAGAGCAACGCCGCTGCCAAGATATGGGTGCTGCCTAATGTCACCATCCAACCCGGAGCCAACCTGTTGCTGCAGTTCAGGACCAATTCTACTGCCAGCGACTCGACTCGCACCATCTTTGCACCCAGCACCGCCACCGTCACGCCTCCCTATACTGCCAACTTCGGTGTCATCTATCGTGACGGACATGGCATTGCCGATGCTGTAGCATTCAACGGTGTCATCACCACAACGTCGAGCCAGCCCATCAACTGGAGCAACCAGCAGGTGCCGGCCGCCGTGTGGCAGGGCAGCGCCATCGACCTTGCCCGCAATGGCGGAACAGCCAACACACCCACAGCCGGTGCCCGCCGCATAGCATGGCCCACCAATGCCACCAATGCTTCACCCACTGCCTCCGCTTCGCTGTGGCAGGTGGCAACCGACTCGCTCCGTATGCACATAGGCGAAACCGAGAGCAACCTCATCCGTTATTTCGACAATGGCTGCGAGGGCTTCCGCTCGGCCGTGAACATCACCGTCACCGGCATTCCCAACACCGACCTCTTTGTGGATGAACCTGTCGTGGACACCGGCTGCAACCTCACCAACGCCGAGCCCGTATCAGTGCTTATTCATAACTATGGTATCAACGCAGTTCCCACCATTATCGCCAAATACAGCCTTGACGGCGGCACCACTGTGACCTGTAGCGACTCTATCACCACAGGACTGGGTGCCCGTTCTGAAGTATACCATACCTTCAGCACCCCCATTAATATGGTGACAAGCCACGACACCGTGTTCCATGTTAAGGTGTGGGTGGATGCTGTCAGCACCGATGTGGCCCACACAAACGACACCAGCGAGGGCTATTTCAGTGCCTACTACACTCCCGCTATCCCGCAGGTGGACTCCAACCAGTACGTCAATTATGGCGACCGTCTCACCATCACAGCCGCAGGTCTTCCCCTTACCGACAACACAATATGGTACGACCACAGCATGAACGAACTCGCCACTACTGCCGGTTCATATACCACACCTTATATCTATCGCCGCGATACACTCTTCGTGCGTTCCATAGCTCTTAAGGACCTACCCAGCGCCCATATCGGTACTTTGGCATCGATAATGAATAACAACTATCCTTCGCCATACAACCCGAAGCAACGGTACGTCAAAGAGCAGTATCTTGTCACAGCACAGCAATTGCAAGACGCCGGCCATGGTGCAGGCGACATCAGCTCGCTCTCGTTCTATCTTGAAAGTCTTGGCAACAATGTCACTTCCTTCACTTTCGACTACTACACCATCAAGATGGGAACCGTCACACAAAGCACCTTCACTAACGGTACCTTCGCCACAGGACTAACTCAAGTATACAACAGAAACAACTACACATTCACAGCTGAGAATATCGGCTGGGTGAAACACACGCTGGATACGGTATTCCCATGGGATGGCACTTCAAATATTGTAATCGAGATTACCCGTGCACTTAATGCCGCAGGTCTCCCAAACGGTGCCAATACCCGATACACCGCCCAGCCCAACACTGTCATTTCAAAACAGCACGCCAGCACCGACCAAGCTTCACAAACATCTGGCACTAAGGGCAACAACCGACCCGACATCCTCTTCGGATTCCTCGAACCCGTTGGTTGCCAAAGCCCCACTACTCCTATATATATTAATGTTACCAATATTCCTGACTACGATGCCTCTATACAGTGGGATCCCGAACTCGACACAATGGTTATCGCATCCTGCGACTCGACCAACATGAACGTCGTGTTGGACAACAGAGGTAACAACGACATTACCACCTACACCCTCCGCTACAAGATCGATAACGGCAGCTGGACCCAGATTTCTGGCAACGCCAACAACCTCCCGTTAGGCTATTCACGGACAGTGCCCCTGCTGAGCGAACACTTCACGCCCGGCCGCCACACTGTCACTGCTGTAGTGAACATTACTGGCGACACCGTTTTGACCAACGACACCATTGTCCGCACCTTCAATATCCGCTTCTGCGCCGGCACCTATACCATCGGTACCTGCACAGGTAGCGACTACAACACCCTCACAACGGCTCTCGACACACTACATAATGCCGGTGTTGCCGGACCTGTTGTCTTCGAACTATGCGAACAGACCTTTGCCGAACAGCTCAACTTTGGCCATATCCCTGGTGCCGATGCCAACAATACCATCACCTTCAAGACCATCTCTGGTGCAACCGATATGGCAAAGATTACCCACACTCCCACCAACGCCAGCAACTATGTCATCTCCATCAACGAGGCAAACAACATCACCTTCGACAGCATCTACTTCTATGCCAACTACTCTTCCGGTTCGGGCAACAACATCTTCGCCAATGTTGCAAAGATAGAGCAGTCCGACTTCATCTCCTTCCTCAACTGCACCTTGCGCTCCAAAGCAACAACGGCTTCCTCTACCAATGCCAACATCATGCTTTTGGGCGACAACAACCACTTCATCACAGTCAACAACTGCTTGCTCGATAGCGGCTACTACTCCGTACGCTCAAGTGGCAACAACTCTAGCGACAACATCACCGTCATCAACTCCGACATTCTCAACTTCTGGTTCCAGGGCGTTTATCTGCGCAACACCGACACCATTACCGTTACAGGCGACAGCATCGCCTCTGGTGTCACCGTCGCCAGCAAACCCCTCACCGGTATCTATATTGCCGGAGCCAAACACGCCAGCATCCAACGCAACTACATCCACCTTGTCGACAGCCGAAATGGCGGCAAGCGCGGTATCGCCCTCTACAACTGTCGAGGAACCAACATCGACCGCGTCACTGTCTATAATAATATGGTTTCATTATATGGAACTGGTGTTGCCTCGCTCTCCTCTTCTGGCATTTGGATTGACTCACTTTCCAAGCATGTCAGTGTATACTACAACACCTGTAACCTCTACGCCGGTGTTAACCAAAATGCCACCCGCACCTTCAGCTGCCAAAACTCCTCCTACATCCACGCGCTAAACAACATCTTCAAGAACGAGAGTAAGGGCTTCGCCTACTATGTGGCAATCGACACCTGTATGGCCAGTTCCAACTACAACGTCTACTGGTCGAATGCCGACACCCACGCCACTACCGGTGTCATCAAGTTCGCCTATTGGGGTGTCAACTGTAACAACCTCGATAGTCTGCGACTGCTGAACCACACCGACAACAACTCGTTCCAAACCTTCCCCTATTTCGTCGACAGCATCTACAATCTGAGCACACTTCTGGCACAATTTGCCGACCGTGCCCAGTACAACCCCGACGTCATCACCGACATCAAAGGATGCATCCGTCCTCAGATTCCTAAACCCACCATCGGTGCCTACGAATTCAACTGCATCCGCGAAACGCACGATGTCGCTGTTGCCGAAATCATCGAGCCATACGTGCCTGCCGTCACCACAGGCAACAATCCCACCGTTCTCAACATCGAGACCGACTCTATAATGGTACGTGTCAAATTCTTCAACAACGGTACCGCTGTTGAGCAGAACCTCTCGTGGTACTGCTACATGTCCGACACCTATCCTGTGGTACAGTCAGTAACGCGCACTATCAACCGTCTTGCT
The DNA here is from genome assembly GCA_017509045.1 of Bacteroidales bacterium. Classification (GTDB taxonomy): domain Bacteria; phylum Bacteroidota; class Bacteroidia; order Bacteroidales; family P3; genus Colimorpha. The sequence goes on along the minus strand of JAFWQP010000048.1, from coordinate 17,421 downwards.
TCCCAAACCTTTGTTGAGGACTCCGTGCTACTCGAATCACCGCTAGGCATTGTCGACACTCAGAACATTGTGGTCGTCATCAACATGGCCCCCAATGTTACCGACCAACGTCCCGAAGACAATGTCGACACCGCACAAGCGTTTATCTATCCCGCCTACGACCTCCAAGTCATCTCTGTCGCTGTCGACAGCACCTGCGACCCCGCACACTGCCGCATGTACAGCGTACCTCTCAAATACACTCTCAAGAACGCGGGTAAGAAAGACTTCCCCGGCGACTTTACCTTCACCCTCGGCTACGACTACTACTGCCACCAACCCTCCACACAAAGCTTCCCCAACTTCCCCGGCAGCAGCAGCATCGACGTGCAGACCTTTGCCGGAACAGCCTTGCCTGTGGGCACTCAACGCGAAGTCACCCTCACTCCCTCATGCGAGCCTAACCTCTACCCCACTGGCACACTGCTCGACATCACTGCCCGTCTGCGCGGCTTCGTCACTGCTCAATACGACATCAAGCAGCACAACGACACCACGTCCTACATCAACATCACTTCAAAGCACACTCCCGAGGCTCCCGTCGCCCACGACACAATGGTCGACTACGGCACCTACGGCAACCTTTGGGCTACTCAGGGCGAAACACGTGTCATCCGCTGGACTCGCGACACCACCGACGGCAGCTTCTTCTACAACGGCAACAACAACTACAACCGCTCCACCCACTGGAGCAGCACTCCCCAATACTTCCACGACTCCCTCTACTATCTCTACTGCCTTAGCTCGAGCAACTGTACCAGCTACTACTCTCAAATCAACGTGGGCATCAACATGCCGCTAAACTACGATGTTTCCATCTCCGAGGTTCGTTCACCTCGTGGCAGCGGACGTGTCTATCTCGAAAAAGATACAGTCACACTCCGTATCGCCAACTACGGTAGCCAACCTATCTCCAACATACCCATCGCCTTCAAGTTCATGGATGCCAACGGTCGCATCAACTATCTCGAAGTCCACGACACCGCTCGTGTCACTATACCCGGACGTGTGGGCGACAACGTACACTACTACGACCACACCTTTGGTGGATGTCTCGACGACACAGCCATGCTGATGATCAACCAACCGCTCACCAACCGCTCCTACACCCTCGACGCTTGGGTCTACCATCCCGACGACCAGCAGCGAGGCAACGACACCCTCCGCTACCTGCATGTCTTCAAAGCTCTGGCTGAAACCATCTACGACTCCATCAACAAATACACTCCCACCGCTGTCGAAGGTTTCGACATCACACGCGTATCCTATAACGAGCTCGACAACATCATGCCCGACCTCATCGGCTACGACAACCTCTGGCTAGGTTCCTACAACCCCGCCAATGCCGAAATCCCGACGCTCTTCATCAAACGTGGCACACAAGACACCCTCACCATCGAGGTGGCTAACAACCAAGACGAGCACGACACCACCACCGCCGCAAGCCTTTGCGTCGCCATCGACTACAACCGCGATGGTGAATACGACTTCACTGGCAACGAAAACCTCACCGCTATGGGCTCCATGCTTGCCGCCAAGGTTCGCAGCCGTAAGCCCTATAAGCTTCCCCTCACCATACCCGACTACGCCCACTATGGCTATATGCGAATGCTCGTTTGGGTGGATGGCGACTCTACCCTCTTCACCGACGGTCTGCACTCCGCCGCCACTCATAGCAACGGACAACTACAGCAATACCTACTCTACATCCAAGAGGACTGCATGCTCGACTCTATCGACGGTGCACTGACTCGTGTCGTCTCGCCACGCAACCACATCGTCACCGACTCCGACCACTATGTCTCCATCATGCTCGCCAACAAGGGTGCCAATCCCATCACGCAGGCACATATCACTTACCACATCACACACCCCTTCGAAGGCTATCCTATCCAATCCGACTCGATGACTTGGACGGGTTCTCTCGACCCAGGTATGAGCACAGTTGTGACGTTCGAAAACATCGATTGGTACAGAGGCACCTCCAACATCACCTTCCACCTCAACATCGATGGCGACACCATCCACACCACTAACAACACTCTCAATTATCAATACCACCGCTACTTCGTTCTCGAACCTCGCTTTATCGACAGTTTCGACCAAGCTATCGACAAGTGGTATGTCCCTGTTGGCTACAACAACTTCACCCGCAACTATTTCGAGCGTGGTATGCCTGCCAAGAGCGTCATTTCCTCTGCCTACTCACAGCCCAATGCCTATATCACCAGTGCCGGCGAATCACTCGTTACTGGCAAACATGGCAACCGAAGTGTCCTCTACACTCCCATCATCAACACCCAGCAAATCAAAGCCGACACCCTCACCTTCCTACTCAGCCGCAGCATAGCCACAGGTGCCCATCTTAAGATGGAATTCTTGAACTATCTAGGCCAGTGGCAATTGGTCGAAGACCCCAACTACCGTTGGAATGCAGGCGAAGCCCGCGAAGGGTGGTATAACGAAGAGGGTGGATGGACCAACTCTACCGTCAATGGAGCCTACGAATACATGTCATTCCCCACATCACTCATCAGCGGTGACTTCGGACAGCTCATCCAGTTCCGCTTCGTATTCACCACTCCGGTGTCCGCCTCTCCCGCCCAGAACTATGGCGACGGTGTTGCCATCGACAATCTGGTCATAGGCCGAGCCCGACGTTCAGTCGATGTGGGTGTCCGCGAAATCCTCTACCCGACCGCTCCACAGTTTGGTCAGACAATCTACCCGCGCGTCCGTATCCACAACTTCGGCTACGATAGCATCAGCAACTTCACCGTCTGCTATAAGCCCTTCGGCACACACCTCGCCCACGAAGCAATATGCACCGAGATAGTACCCGCCGGCGAATCTATCGAATACGAGTTCCCCACTCCGTTCATCATCACTAGCCAATTCCCCGACACTTTCGAAATCTGTGCCTTCACCAAGGTCCAGTCCGACTACTACCGCGACAACGATACTACCTGCAATATCTACGGTCTCGCTCCGCTGGTCAACGACCTATACCTCTACGACATCTCTTCGCCGCTCGCTAGCGCAGTAGCAGGCGACAGTATCAACATCACCCTACGTCTGCGTAACTTTGGCCAGAACGAAATCGAAGAGTGCGATGTCCACTACCTCTACAACGACAACGACACCGTTTCCGAACACATCGTCTTCACCGACTTCTTAGGGCGCAACCTCCGCTCTACCGAATTCTTCAACTACACCTTCCGCCATCGCGAGCGCTCCACTATGGGTACCATGCGCCTCACTGCTTGGTGCACCTACGACCTCGATGTCTACCCCTACAACGACACCATCTCCAAAACCGTCGCCGGCATTGCCGCCATCACCGATATCCAAGCTACTGCAGCGCTAGTCGACAACCGTTACGACTCAATCCACATCTGCATCGTCCTTGACAATGTCGGTGCACGGGCTGCCAACGACTTCTTGGTAGGTTATTACTACGACCGCGACACGAGTACACGTTTCGAGGAAACATTCCATCGCGCTTTGCCTTTTGCCTCAGGTGCTCATGCCGTCCACCGCTTCAGTCATGCCGAACCAAGACGTTCCTACGAATGGCAGTATGTCACCGTCTACTGCAGCGTACCTGACGACACCAACCAGCGCAACGACACATCCAATGTTATACAATCCTTCATCACCGACCTCGAGTACGTCAAGATCCAAGTGGAAGAAAACATGAGCGATTCCTGTCGTGTGCGTGCTGTCATCCGAAGCAACGGCAACATCAACTACATCCAAAATCTACGTGTCTACTTTACCATCAACGGACAGCCCGAGCAGTACACCAAATGGGATGCTGGAGAATGCAACTTTGCTCCTGGCGAAGTACGCCATCTGTTACTCAATAAAAAAATACCCAAGAGCCCGACTCGTCAATATGTTGGTTCCGGTTATTATAGGATGCCTAACACCGACAACAACCCTGCCAACGACCAGACCTCCATCGTCGAAGTCGTCAACTACTTCGAAGACGTGCCACACGTGACCGAACCCGACTTCGTCCTCGAGCAGAACTACCCCAACCCCTACGACGGTACCACACGCATCGAATTTGCGCTGCCCTATAGCGGCACCACACGCTTCTTCGTCACCGACGTGGTTGGACGTCTCGTGCATGAGCAAAACGCTACCTACGGCGAAGGTCGCCACACCATCACCTTCGACAAGGGCACCTTGCCCAGCGGCGTCTACTACTACGGCATCGAATTCAATGGCCAGCGTCGCATGCACAAGATGATTATCCACTAGTGCTACAGAAGTTCATAGCACACATCCAGCAGCAGCACCTCTTCCCTACTGGGCAGCAGGTGCTGCTTGCCGTTAGTGGTGGTATCGACTCAGTGGTTCTTACACACCTCATGCACTCCGCAGGCTTTCCCTTCGCGATAGCCCATTGCAACTTCCATCTGCGACCCACCGACTGCGACCGCGACGAAACCTTCGTCCGACACCTCGCCGACACCTATGCAGTCCCCTTCCATGTGGCGCAATTCGACACCCGTGCCTACGCTTCCCAACACCACCAAAGCATCGAGCAGGCGGCTCGACAACTACGCTACGACTTCTTCGAACAGCTACGCCAACAGCACCACTACGCCGCCATCCTCACCGCACACCACCGCGACGACTCCACCGAAACCTTCTTCCTCAACCTCCTCCGCGGCACAGGCCTCACCGGTCTTCACGGCATCCTACCCGTCCAAGGGCACATCGTCCGTCCCTTGCTACCCTTCAGTCGCAACGACATCGAGGCCTACGCCGCCCAACACCATCTCCCACACGTCGAAGACTCCACCAATGCCTCCCTCGACTACCTCCGCAACCAAGTGCGCCACCAACTCATGCCGCTTCTCCGCCAGCTACAGCCTTCCGCCGACCACACCCTGCAACAAACCATACTTCACCTCCAATCCACCGAGCAGCTCTATCTAGCACTGCTCTCCCCCCTACGGCAGCAACTCGTCCAGCCACAACCCGACGGCACCGTCCGCATCCACCTTGCCACCCCTTTGCCCATCCCTCTGCCCGAAAACCCCTCACCACAACTGCGCCAACAACTCTATTTTGAATTGCTCAAGCCCTACGGATTCAACGCCGACACCGTCCACAACATACTCACCGCCTCCCAACCGGGCAAAACCTACCATTCTCCCACCCACACCGCTCACCTCGACCGCCAACAGCTTATCATCCACCCTACCACCCCTCCCACTGCCGACCTACCCCCCATCACCGTCCGCACCATCTCACCCCAAGGTCTCGACCCCCGCCAACTGCCTCCCCATTGCGCCGCCTTCGACGCCGACACCGTCACCCCTCCGCTCCGTCTCCGCCACTGGCAGACAGGCGACCGTTTCCAACCCCTAGGTATGACTCACGGCACCCAACTGCTCAGCGACTACTTCTCCGACCACAAATACAGCCAGCCCGACAAACAGGCGCAACTACTCCTTGTCGATGCCACCGACAGCATCCTATGGATTGTCGACCGCCGCACCAGCCATCCCCACCGCATCACCTCCCACACCCGACACGCACTCATTGTCGAAGTAGCCACCCTGCTACCCCAATCATGATAAAAAAACGTATAACCATGAGAAGTAAAAAAAAGTAGTTAAAATAGACGATACTCTTGTTAACATTAGCATCGTCCCTTTTTAACACTCACTCTAAAACCCCACTTTTACTCCCACCTTTATTCCCACTTCAACTCCCTTTTGCTCTATTTTAACTACTTTTAACTCCCTTAAACATCCTCAAACCCACATTTTAACCTCCCTTAACTCCCACTTTAACTACCCTTTTCTACCCACTTTTCCTCTATACAACCGTTTCAATTGTTACCAACATGCAATCCAACACTACCAATACCGACAGCAGTCGCTTGATTATATGCCGTGCTGCGGCAGGATCTGGCAAAACCTATACACTAGTACGCCAATACCTCGAGTTGGCGTTCTCCGCACCCGAAAGTCAGGTCGCCCAACGTTTCACCCACATCCTCGCCATCACCTTCACCAACAAGGCCGCCAACGAGATGAAGGAACGCATCCTCAACGACCTTGAAGAAATCATCGCCGAGGACAACAAATGTTCAATGAGAGACGACCTCGCACAGCGGCTCAACATGCCCCTCAGCACCCTGCGCCGCTATGCTGCCATCGTTCGCCAAAGCATACTGCACAACTACTCCGACCTCGCCGTTTGCACCATCGACAGCTTCATGCACCGCATCGTCCGCACCTTCGCCCACGACCTAAACCTGCCCCTCAACTTCGATGTGGCACGCGAAAGGGACCTCCTAATCCAAAATGCTGTCGACTCGCTCATGTCCCTAGCCGGCACCGAAGGACAAGAGGAACTGACCGATATGCTGTGCGAATATGCCCAAAACAATATGATGGAGGGCAATGGCTATATGTTTGAAAGTCGGCTCGCGAAACTGGCCGAAGAGTTGTTCAAAGACCAAGCCATCGACTTCCTCGAATCGTTGCGAAACCTCGACACCGAACGTTTCCGCACCATCCAACGTCAGATGGCCGCTGCCAACCAACGCTACTTGGAGCAACTGCGTCCTTTGGGCGAAGAGGCGCTCGCCATCATCTCCAACGCAGGCCTGTCGGTGGAGGACTTCTACCAAGGCAACAAGGGCGCTGGCGCATTCTTCCGCCACCTGGCAGAGGGGTCGACCAACGAGCCCAACAGCTACGCACGGGCATTCCTTGAGGGCGACAAGCTCGGCGCTGGCAAATGCCCTCCCGCCACATTAGACGCCCTCAAGGCGGCAAAACCCCAACTGCAAGACGTATACCTACGTTTCAAACAGCTCTACGACAGCGAGGGCAAGCTGTACAACAGCCGCAATCTGCTGCTACAAAACATCTATCCCCTCGCCCTGCTCAACAAGCTCGGCGAGTTGGTAGAGGACTATTCCCGCGACAACGAGTTGGTGCATATCTCCGAGTTCAACCGACGCATCGCCGACATAGTGCGCGAAGAGCCTGCCCCCTTCATCTACGAGCGGTTGGGCAACAGATATTGGAACTACCTTATCGACGAATTCCAAGACACCTCAAATATGCAATGGCTCAACCTAGTGCCACTGGTCGAGAACAGCATTGCCACCGGCCACACCTCGTTGGTGGTGGGCGACGGCAAACAGGCCATCTATCGCTTCCGTCAGGGCGACGTGGACCAATTTGTGTCGCTGCCCCACGTCGACAGCCCCCTGCACGGGCATATCCTAGAACAACCCGGCATGAGCCAAACACTGCACCTCGACCGCAACTTTCGCACAGGCCGCACCATAGTGGAATTTAACAACGCCCTGTTCGAATGGATCATCCGCAATCGTTTCGACGACAACCAAGGTCTCAAGGACATCTATCTAGGCAATGGCGAACGCGCCGACCTGGCACAAACCCCGGTCCACGAAGGCGGCTATCTACAGCTAGGCTTCTGGAGCCTCGACAAAGACCTCGAGCCCCTCTGGCAAGAGATTCTCAACGACATCCACCATCAGGTCGACGACCTACATTACAACTATCGCGACATCACCCTGCTGGCGCGCAACCGAAGCATCCTGTCCAAGATTTCTGCCTTCCTAACCAAGAACGGCATCCCCGTGATATCTGACGAGTCGTTCCATCTGACGCAAAGCCAAGTGGTGATGTTGTTGCGCAGCCTGTTGCAATATCTCAACGATGGAAGCGACAGGGTTGCCGCTGCCAGAGTCCTCATCTACCTTCACAACCTGGGCATCGTGCGCAACGATTTATCCTCCAAGTTCATCTACAATCCCGCCTCCCCTACCCCCAGCCTCGACTCACTGCTCAGCCATGAGGGGCTGCCGCTGCGTTGCGATCGCCTGCGCAAAATGGGGCTTTACGACTGCTGCGAGGAGGCCTTGAGGATGCTGCGGCTCGACGGCATCGAAACGGCCTATTCCGCCTCATTTCTCAACGTGGTGGCAAAATACTGCACCAACCACCGACAGAGCCTGGCCGAATTTATCGAGTGGTTCGACGAACAAAAAGACAGCCTAACCACCAGCACCGCCAACGACCTCGACGCCGTAAAGCTGATGACCATCCACAAAGCAAAGGGACTGCAAGCCCCCATCATCATCTACCCCATCGTCGCCGAACAGCGTAAACAAGACAACATCTGGGTACACATCGACCCAAAAAACGAGCTGCCGCTACCCACAGGGCTGATACACCCCAAAAAAGACCAACACACCATATTCGACGCCGAAAGCAACGCCGAACTGTCCAAAAGCGACATGGACCGCGTCAACATCCTCTACGTCGCCCTCACCCGTCCGTGCGAAAAACTGCTCGTCTATTGCCAACAAGCCAAAAAGAGCGGCACCACCGACTATGCCTCCCTGCTGCAAGACTATCTATCTACCCGTACCGACACCGTGGAGGTTCGCCCCAACGTCCGCGCACTAGGCAACGACAGCCACAAACAACAGGCCGACGAAAAAGCCTCCTCCAGCCTCAACATCCAGCTGCAGACACTGAGCTACCCCGACTGGATGCCGCGCATTGCCATAGCCGAACAATCGGCAGCGCTCTTTGGCGAATTGGACGAAACAGCCTTACGCCGTGGAAACCAATTGCACGATCTGCTGGCACAACTGCACCACCGCGACGAAGCCGACAAAGTGTTGGACAACTACCTCCTGCAGCATCCCTTACCCGACGACGAAGCCGCCATCCTTCGCGACACACTGCACAACATGATGCGCCAACCCGAAATCGCCCGTTTCTTCGACCCTGCCTACCGCTGCATCAACGAGACCGACCTAGTTTGGCAGGGCGAAGTGATGCGCCCCGACCGCATTGTCTTCACTCCTACCGAAACATGGGTCGTCGACTTCAAAAGCGGCGCTCTGAGCAACAAACACCGCATCCAAGTGTCGCACTATTGCCAAGCCATTGCCGCCCTCACCCATACCGACAACGTCAAAGGCTACCTACTCTACCTCGGCCCCGACCGCAGTCAGGTGCTCCCATGCGAATAGGCCTGTCCCTACATCGGGAATGCCCTCGACAACATACCCCAATTCAAACCACCCCTTGAATCAAGGTACTGGTTGCCTTATTTCTTGTTGTGGTTGTATGAAGGGATGTCTATATATTTTCAATTCGATAAGTCTGCAAATTCTTCGGCTCCCGCCCATCCCCTCTTCAGAGGGGAGAAAACATCCAGTGAATGTTTTCCGCAGTGGCGGGGTATGGCGAATTTTTAATTTAAAAAGTCTGTTTTTTCTGTCGTATCGAAGCGTTTTTGTGGTTATTTTGGGCAAAAAGTGGGTCACTCGTGCCCTTTTCTTATAAGGTTTTTCGTGTTTTTTTGATGGTTTATCCCTACAAACGGAGTAAAAACGGCTCCTCAGAGGTGGTAAAAAGGGGTAAAAACAAGCGTATCGGGAGGCATGCAATGACTATGTAAAGTTGTGAAAATAAATACAAATAACAGATTTTCAAAATATTAAATGAACATAAACCATCATGGTTGTCATTAATTGTCATTTGTCATCTTGTCATTAAGGATTGTGGGGTTGTCATTTAAGCCCATATAAATATATAATTATTTCTTTATTAATATATTAGCCCTCTTACCCCCCATTTCCGAATTTCTTAATGACAAGATGACAAGATGACAAGATGACAATGATGACAACCCAATTTGCATTTTTTTTACTGCCCCTCTGGGTTCGTTCTGCCTTCGTTCTGCCTTCGCTCTGGGTTCGCTCCTACAGGCGAACAAAAAACGACTCCACAAAGGCTCCACAAAGGGGACACATACGAATTATTCACGGTCAAGGAATGGATTTTGAAGATTTGTAGGGTGCATCAAAAAAACGAAAAAAACTAAAAACATATTGGTTTTTATTGATTGTCCATTTGTGGAAAAAACGCTAAATCATTTAATTACTGCCTACTAGAGTTAGCCCTAAAATAATCTACATTGTCGGTTTTTTATAGTGTGAAACGCCCATAAAGCAAATGTCGCTCTTACAACTCTCTGATTAACAATATACTGTTGTTGTAAAACCAAGCAATCTGCTACAGTGCTACAGTTGCTACAGTTCGTTTTACCGTAATCAAAACCATAAATAATAAATTATATATATATAGATAGATATAAAATTTCTTTTTGAAAAATGGAACTCCATAATTTGAACTGTAGCAACTGTAGCACTGTAGCGCACCAAGCAGCACCCCGTGACGAAATGGACTCAGTATGAAAGTTGAAAGTTGAGAGTTGAAAGTTGAGAGTTGAGAGTTGAAAGTTATCGGGGCGGTGAAAAAGAACACCCAACAACAAATTAGTTGCAAAAACGATTCTCTTGGCGGAAAAAAACGTATATTTTAAAAAAAAGTTGTATCTTTGCTTTTTAGCATATAGAATATAAAAAAACACAACATAATGGAAGACAACAAATTGTTCAGCGAGTTCCCTCCGGTATCGACCGAGAAATGGGAGGAAGTCATCAATAAGGACCTCAAAGGTGCCGACTATGAGAAGAAGCTTGTTTGGAAGACCATCGAAGGTTTCAAGGTCAAGCCCTATTATCGTGCCGAGGACCTGGAGCACATCGAGTATCTCGACAGCAACCCCAGCCAAGCGCCCTTTACCCGTGGCAAACATGCTGACAATAATGTCTGGGACATCCGTCAGGACATCTCCTCCGACAATCCTGCCGAAGCCAACGCGTTGGCAATCGACGCTTTGAACCGCGGTGCCAACAGCATCGGTTTCTGCACCTGCAAGGTGAAAAGCGTGGAGGATATGCGCGTGCTGCTCAAGGACATCCACCCCGAAGCCTGCAAGGTGAACTTCACCTGTGGCAAAAACATGCTCGAGGTCCTCAAGATGTTCCTCCAAGTGGTGCAAGAGGGTGGCTTCGACCCCGAGAAGGTGGAAGGCAGCTGCAACTACGACATCTACGGTTTTGCTCTGCTTCACGGCCAGTTTAAGGGTGGCGAAGAAGGCTGCTACCAAGAGGCCAAGGAGCTGGTGGAGTTTGCCAAAGCCAACCTGCCCAAGTTCCGCGTGCTCGCCGTCAATGGCCGCCACATCCACAATGCCGGTTCCAACATCGTGCAGGAATTAGGCTTCACCCTTGCCGCCGCCAACGACCTGCTGGCCCATCTCACCGACCTAGGCCTCGATGTGAAGGACATTGCCCCGCGCCTCACTTTCAACTTCGCCACTGGCAGCAACTACTTCATGGAGATTGCCAAGATACGCGCCGCACGCCTGCTGTGGAGCAAGATTGTGGAGCAATACAAGCCCACTTGCGACTGCTGCTACAAGGTGTTTATCAACGCCACCAGCTCGCTGTGGAACAAATCGGTCTACGACCCCTACGTCAATATGCTCCGCACCACCACAGAGACCATGAGTGCCGCTATCGCCGGTGCCGACAGCATCACCACCAATCCCTTCGACATAGCCTTCGAACCCAGCGACAGCTTCGGCTACCGCATTGGCCGCAACCAGCAGCTCCTACTCAAGGAAGAGAGCTATATGGACAAGATTGTCGACCCCGCAGGCGGCAGCTACTATATCGAGAACCTCACCGACAGCATCGCCCAATATGCTTGGCAGCTGTTCCTCTCGGTGGAAGAAAAAGGCGGAATGGCGAAGGCCATCCGTGACAACTACGTGCAGGACGAGGTGGAGAAGATTGCCCAGCAGCGCGACATGGACATCGCCACACGTCGCACCACCATCCTCGGCACCAACCAATACCCCAATCTGCTCGAGAAGATGGCCGACAAGATAAAGCTGCCCGCACAGGACGGCAAGAAATGCTGCTGCGACTGCACCCCCGAGTTCAAGACCCTCCGTCAATATCGTGGTGCCGAGGCCTTCGAGCATCTGCGTTTGGCCACCGAGCGCAGCGGCATCCGTCCCAAGGTATTCCTGCTCACCTACGGCAACCTCGCCATGCGCAAGGCTCGTAGCGGTTTTGCCACCAACTTCTTCGGTGTGGCAGGCTACGAGATAATCGACAATCCCGGCTTCAAGACTGCCGAAGAGGGCGTGAACGCCGCTCTCGAGGCCAAGGCCGACATTGTGGTGCTCTGCTCCAGCGACGACGAGTACGCCGAACTCACCGAGCCCGCCTGCCAAGGCCTCAAAGGCAAGGTTAAGAGCATTGTCCTCGCCGGCTATCCCAAAGAGATGGTCGACACCTACAAAGGCTACGGCATTGACGAGTTTATCCACATCAAGACCAACGTCCTCGACTGCCTCACCAATTTCCAGAAACTATTCGGCATCGAATAAGGGTGAAGAGCTTTCCCATACTTGACAGATACATTCTTGCCAAGTACCTAAAGACATTCCTTCTGGCGATGGCTCTCATCATTGTCATCGTCATCACATTCGACGTATCAGAAAAACTCGACGACTTCCTTGGAGGGCATGCCCCGTTCAAGGAAGTCGTTTTTACGTACTATCTCAACTTCATTCCGGGCTTTGTCAATCTCTACAGCCCCCTATTTATCTTCATCAGCGTCATCTTCTTCACCTCCAAGATGGCTGGCAACACGGAGATAATAGCCATTCTCAGCAGCGGCATCAGCTACCGCCGACTGCTCCGCCCCTACCTTTACGGCTCCATTATTGTCGCGCTCATCGTTCTGGCATTCGGCAACTTCCTTATCCCCGTCAACAACCGGGCACTCGCCGACTTCGAGAACCAATACATCTACCTTCACCGCCCCAACTACTTTAGCAACATGCACTTTCAGCAGCGTCCCGGGGTTCAGGTGTATGCCGAGAGCTACGATGCCCGCACCATGCGGGTGAACAACTTCCACCGCGACGTATACAACGAGCAGTACCAGCTCACCGACCGCATCACCTGCCGCAACATCGTCTACGACACCCTTACCGGCAAATGGGAGTGCGAAGGCTTTGTCCACCACACCATCGACGGACGCAAAGAGCACATCTCGCGCGACGAAGGCCCCACACCACGCACCCTCGACGTAACCCCCGACGACTTCAATGCCTCCGCCGCTAACATTGCCACCATGAACTCGGTGGACCTAGTACGCTACATCAACCGCGAGAAAATGCGTGGCTCCACCGCCGTCATCGCTGCCAAAATCGAGTTTTACCAACGCATCCTCAACCCGCTAGCCATCATCGTCATGACCTTCATCGGCGTGGGTGTTTCCAGCCGCAAAAGCCGCGGTGGCATCGGCGTACACCTGGCCATCGGCATTACCCTTGCGTTCGGCTTCATCGTCTTTATGAAAGTATCCACCGTATACGCAGTGTTTGGCACACTGAATCCCTTTGTTGCCGTAATGCTGCCTCAAATCATCTTCGGCATCATTGCCCTCTACGTCATCCGCACCGCACCGAAATAAAACTGTCGGACAAGTCCGACCCGTCCGACAAGTCCGAATAGTCCTACCCGTCCGACCAAAAAAAACCACCCCTATGACCATCCAAGAAATCGAACAAAACATCATCGACGAATTCGCCTCCTTCGACGAATGGCTCGACAAATACGCCTACATCATCGACCTCGGGAAAGAATGCCCCGTCATTGACGAGAAAGACAAAACCGAGAGCAACCTCATCAAAGGCTGTCAGAGCCGCGTATGGCTCAGCTGCGAACACCGCGACGGCCTCCTTTGGTTTCGTGCCGACAGCGATGCCGTCATCACCAAAGGCATCATCAGCCTCCTGATACGCGCCTTCAACGGTCAGACGCCACAAGACATCCTTGCTGCCGACCTCCAATTCATTGACCAAATAGGCCTCAAGGAGCACCTCTCCCCCACACGCTCGAACGGCCTCACATCTATGGTCAAACAAATCAAGATGTACGCCCTTGCCTTTTCCCAGATTAACCCCTGATACCCCTTTCAATTCTCAATTCCCAATTCTCAATTCTCAATTCCCAATGAACCCCACCAAAGAAACCCTTCGCGACGCCATCGTCAACTGTCTTAAAAACATCTATGACCCCGAAATACCGGTGAACATCTACGACCTCGGGCTCATCTACAACATCGACATCGACGACGACTTCAACGCCAAGATACTCATGACCATGACCGCTCCCGACTGCCCCGAGGCGGAATACATGTTTATGGAAGTAAAGCAGATGGTCGGCTACATACAGGGCATCAAGAGCGTCGACGTAGAGCTAACCTTCGACCCCCCATGGGACTGGAACAACCTCAGCGACGAAGTGAAATGCGACCTCGGACTCCTATAACGAAAGTATAAATCTAAAATCTAAACTTTAAACTCTAAACTCTAAACTCTAAACTTTAAACTTTAAACTTTCGTCCCTCCCATGCGGCTACACGACATCCTCTCACCACGCCATCGACGCTTTGTACGTCAGCAGGCACCCAATCAGGGAGCCTCACTCTCCGCATTAGCGTGGCGCCGCTTTCGCCGCAATCCCCTCTCTGTCGCCAGCCTTGTGGTCATCGGGCTCTTCACGCTCATAGCCATCCTTGGCTACCTCATCACCCCAGACCACACACCCCACTGCAACCAGCAGTATCTCGAGCTAGCCACCCTCAAGCCTTTTTCCAAAGTGCAGTTCACCTATGTCGACGACGGGCTGCCGCACCCCCGACGCAATCCGCTGCGCCGCATGCTTGTCGGCGAGCCCCTACCCTACACTGCCATACCCACCTACCGCACCACTGCCGTGGGCGACAGCCTGGATATAGAAGGCTACACCGGTTCCGTACCCAACGACGGCCCTGTGCGCCGTGTGGCACAGTCGCAAGTGGTCGAAACCACCTCACGCACCTTCCTACTAGGCACCGACGCCTACGGACGCGACGTGCTCAGCATGCTTATGATAGGCAGCCGTGTGAGCCTTTCCATCGGCTTCATAGCCCTGCTTATCGCCCTGCTCATAGGTGTCACCCTCGGTGCCTTGGCGGCGTATCACGGCGGGTGGGTCGATAACGTAATCACCTGGCTCATCAACGTGGTATGGGCCATCCCCACAGTGCTGCTGGTCATTGCTATCACCTTCGCCCTTGGCAAAGGCTTTTGGCAAGTGTTCGTAGCCGTAGGCCTGACCATGTGGGTCGACATAGCCCGTGTGGTGCGCGGACAAGTATACAGCGTGAAAGAAAAAGAATATATCGAGGCGGCACACGCTCTAGGCTATGGCACTTTCCGCACCATCACCCGCCATATACTGCCCAATATCACCGGAGCCGTCATCGTCGTAGCGGCATCCAACTTTGCGAGCGCCATCCTGCTCGAGGCAGGCCTCAGCTTCCTCGGCATCGGTGTGCAGCCGCCTATGCCCTCGTGGGGCACTATGGTAAAGGAGAACTACAGCTACATACTGCTCGACAATGCCTACCTCGCCCTGCTGCCCGGCGCCGCCATCATGCTGCTAGTGTTGGCTTTCATGCTACTGGGCAACGGCATACGCGACGCGCTAGACGTTAAATAGCTCTTTCACCACCTTTCACCCATCTAAGAATAACGCTACCATAGCAATGCTATAAGGATTTGCAAAAAAGTGTCTTTCAATCAAAAAAAATCTAAAAAAGAAGAAAAAAACATCCAATTAACAAAAAAAGTTGTACTTTTGCAAATCGATTGTTCTGGATTTTAAATTCAATTAATTACATAAACAATTAAAAAACAACACAAAACATGAAAAACACTGTTAAATTTCTTAGCATGATGTTTGCTGCTGGTGCCATGATGTTTGCCAGCTGCACCCCTGAACCCGAACCCGAACCCGAACCCGAGGTGACCAAGTACACCGTGCTGGTGAACTGCAACGACGCTACCATGGGTACCGTTTCTATCGCTCCCCAGCAGGCTACCTACCTCGAGGGCGACACCATCCGCATCACCGCTACCCCCAACGACGGCTACAAATTCCTCAACTGGAACGGCAGCATCACCGACAACCCCTACACCTATGTTGTGAAAGAGAACATCACCTTCACCGCCAACTTCGAGGCTCTGCCTCTGCCCAGCTATAGCGTGACCTTCGACGGTACCGCCCTTGACGTGGCCGGTTATGGCCATGGTTGGTATCTCCAAAATAACGGTGACAATTGGATTTTCGAGGCTGCCAGCCATATTGAAGGCAATCGTGTTTCTTTCCCCTACCTTGTTTTGTGGATGACTGGTTCGAATCCTAACGCTCTCACCGTCTCCTCGTCAACCGAGCTCTATAAGGACACCTACTATGAATCTGGCGAAAATCAATACGGTGACTGGCAGTTCAAGAGCGTGGACAACATGAACTGCACCGAGCTCGACCTGACCGCCCTCAAGATGAGCATGACTACTTCCGTTACCATGTACTATCTCACCGACATGGTTGATAACGGTGCCCAGACCATTGAGGAGTGCACCACCGCCACCCTCGCTGCCACCATTACCAACTTTGTCTTCGAGCCCTACGGTAAGGCTGCTTTCAAGAAAATGAACATCAAGAAATAACCATTAACCATTCAATTCTTTCAACGTAATGAAAAAGATTAGAATTGCGGCTCTCGCCGTGGCTGCTTGCGGCCTGATGGTTGCCTGCAACAACAACGCTCCCGCCGAGCTGGTTGACACCGTGGTTCCTATCGACACTACCGTTGTTGAGGAACTTATCGACACCATGCCCGTGGTTGACACCCCCGTGGTGGAACAGCCCGTTGTGAAGAAGGCTGCCACTGCCAAGAAGAAGACCACTACTAAAAAGGAAGAAAAGCCCACTTCGGTTACCCGCAAAAGCATCCCTACGACCAAAAAGAGCGTCGAAGAGGTGAAAGATGATCTGAAAAAGGGCGAAGGCAATAGCGTTAGCGCAAAGACCTCGAATCCTATCGGCAAACCTAGTGCTGCCGATGCTTTTAAAAAGAACTAATATCGTTTGAATATATGGTTCCATTTGAGAGAGTGCCCTAACGGCACTCTCTCATTATTTCCAACAATATGAAACTACACAGAACACTATTACTGGCAGGTGCCGCCGTGCTGCTGACGGCATGCACCAACGACGAGGAGCAGATACGCCAATGCGCGCAGGGCTACCTCGATGCGATGGGCAACTACCGCCCCACCGAAGCACGACAGTATTCGTCGAAGGAGACTTGCGACATTACACTCGCCTTTTTTGAACAGGTGATGGCACATACCGACTCAAGCGTATACAGCAACAACATTCCTGCCACCATCACAATAGGCCAGATTGTCGTTACCGACGACACCACCGCCACCGCCGCCTTCCACAAGAGCACGCCTTCTGTTGAGCAGGACGGTTCCATCAACCTAGTGAAACGCGACCGCAAATGGCAGGTTCACGAGGTGCTGAACGTGCCC
>JAFWQP010000047.1 GCA_017509045.1 Bacteroidales bacterium | reverse complement strand
TATTACACCCATAAAACCAAGTATGAAACAGTTGTGCAGTTCGACACCCTCGGCAGGACAACCCTTGAACACATACAACAAATAGGGTGGGACTCCCACAGTCAAACTACCATACGCAGTTACCTCTATGACAGCGACGGATGGCCTCGCCTAGCAATAGAGATTTCCGACTCTACACTTGTTGACATTTTGTATTACACACGCACCGACTACGGCTACGTCAAACGAGATGTGGACACCTATTACGCCATAGAAGATACCAAGCGTATCTTTGGCAACGACCTTCATACTCTCATTCCAGACCATGCTGACACCTCAATCTTCTTCTTTGGTATAAGTCATTTGGATGACCTATATCGCGAGGAAAGGGACTTCATCATGTTACTTGCCTATCGCGACGATGTGGTCGATTCAATCTTCGGCAACGGCTATATTACAAAAGAGCATTTCCTCTATCATGTTTATCTAGACAGTGCTGGGCGCGAAATCTGTGTAATCCATGATAGCGATACCACGCTGACTCAATACGACAGCCTTGGACGAATAGTTTCTTGGCTGGAATACAACTGGTACGATGACCATTCCTATATAGACAATGGAGCCACCCACGTCTACGACGACCAGCGGAATATGCGGTATACCTTCAACAACAACTCTCAGGACGTGATTTGCTACTATCTCGACCGTCATGGCAACGTCACCGGCTCGCGCTACAAAGACCACCGCCACCGTCCCACTCCCCACCACTACCGTTGGCACTATGACAGCCACGGCAACTGGACACGACTCCGCCAGAAACACCGCACCGTCGCCCGCCGCGAGATAGAGTACTATCAGTAGTTGTTACCTATCCAGCAGCGCCCACCACTCGGTAGGCAGGCAGATGTTCTCCACATCCACGGCTTCGCGGAACAAGGGGGCAATCTCCTCGTCAGTGAAGCCGGCGATCCCGCAGCCGATGCGGGTGACGTAGAATCGGTAAATGGGGTTTTGTCGGGCGTAGTCGATGAATTGGTCTACAAAGGGCTTGATGGTCTCTACCCCACCCTGCATGGTAGGGATGGCGTAGCTCTGACCTTGCATTCCCACACCTTGTCCCCAGATGGCACCGAACTTGGCATGGGCGATATGCGCAGCTCCGCCGCCATGGAATCCCGCCAGATTGCTGCCAAAGACAAACACCTCGTTGGGTTTCAGATTGGTAATACGGGCGGGTGTGATGCGGTCGCCCCGATGGCGCGAAGGCTGGGCAATGGTTTTATAACCATATTGAGAACAGAAATGATTGACCACAGTCACCAAATCTGTCGGCAGGTTATTGGCGACATATTCCACAATGCCCTGCGGGATATCGTTATAGAATGCCGCTGCAATGCCGCCCGTGATACATGCTAGCGTGTCGCTGTCACCACCTAGCGAGACGGCAAGGCGCATGGCACTCTCGAAGTCCTGGCTGTCAAAAAATGCCACCATCGCCTCGGGAACAGTACCTTGGCAACTCTCATCGAAATGATAGTTAGGTCGAATCTCTTCGCAGGTGCGGTGCAGGTTATAGCCGAAATGATGCTCTGCATAATTGCGTATTTCCTCCTTGCTGTTGCCTGTCCGAGCCATGAAGATAGCGGCAGCAGTAGCCTGTGCCCCCTTGATGCCTTCGGGGTGGTTGTGGGTGATGGCGGCAGAGGTTTCAGCCAACTGCAAAGCCTCCTCCAATGTGTTGGCAGCATAGCCGACCGCACTTACCCGCATTGCTGACCCATTGCCCCAACTGTTGTAAGGTTTGGGGGAAGGCGACAGCAGCCAGCGGTGGAACCCTCCGCCATAGCCGCCCATCGGACAGGGGTACTTGTTTGCCCAATAGCGCATCGTATTGGTAAGCAGCTGGGCATCGTCGTCTTGCGGATCCCTATTCAACAACCAGTCAGCCACTGCCAACGTCATCAGCGAGTCGTCGGTATAGTTCATACTTGGCTGAAGCAGCTCAAAATCGGTGCGCTTGGTGTTATTAAACTCATAGATGGAGCCAATCGTATCTCCCGCAATGGCACCAATCAGTGCGGGATAGTTCTTATGGTCGGTTATCATATTAAACTAAAATGTAGAAAGTAAAAACTAAAAGTCATTTTAACCCAAATCGGTCATTAGGTTTTATGCCAGAGTGGTATTTGTTTCGAGAAGATTGGTCGCATCGCTGGCGAAGGTGAGAAAGGCATCCAGTGAATGCCTTTCAGCTACGGCGAGACAGGGATGTGGACAAGATGCCGAAAGAAATGCTAATATGGCATAAATAGACCTTAAAAAGCGAGAAAGGGCAGAAAAGTCGGCCTAATGACCGATTTGGGTTTAATTCGTTAATTTGTGAATGTGTTAATTCGTTAGTCTGATTAACGCATTAACACATTCACGCATTAACGTATTCTTTTAGTTTTTACTTTTTAGTTTTTACTTTCGATTATTCCTCTGCGGGCCAGACGGGCTGGAGATTGCGGTCGCCGTAGGCGTCGTCAATCTTGCTGATGGTCGGCCAGTACTTGTCGCCATGAGGCAGCGGGAAGGCGGCCACCTGACGGCTGTAAGGATAG
>JAFWQP010000046.1 GCA_017509045.1 Bacteroidales bacterium | reverse complement strand
GGGAGGTGGAGTATTTCGAGATGAACACGCCGACGGTGCTCAGGGTGACGACGACGGTGCCGATGGTGACGCTGACGGGGTTGCGCGAGCGGACGAACTACATGGCGCGGGTGCGCGGCAGGTGCGAATGGGACACGGAGTTTGGCGAGTGGAGCGGGTATGTGGACCTTTGGACGGGCGTGCACCACGACGACCCGGTGTCGATAGAGGGAAACCTAGGGCGCTTCACGCAGATGATGCCCAACCCTGCGCGGGAGCAGGTGACTGTGCTGTCGAGCTACCGTCTGAGCCGCGTGGTGGTGTACGACCTAGGCGGCCGGGCCGTGTTGGAGCAGGAGGACGACGGGCTGGCGACGACGCTGGACGTGAGCGGCCTGGCGAAGGGAGTATACGTGGTGGCCATCCACACGCCCGCCGGCATAGCCACGAAGAGACTGGTAGTGGAAAATTGAGAATTGAGAATTGAGAATTGAAAAGTGTCTGCCGCTTATCAAAGTGAAAATTGAAAAGTGAAAATTGAAAGGGCATACCCCGCCGCTTCGCGGCACCCCTCTAAAGAGGGGACAGCTGCCGCCCAACTTCTTAGTTCATAGTTCTTACTTCTTACTTCAAAGGTTGTCTGCCGCCCAACTTCTTAGTTCTTAGTTCTTACTTCTTACTTCAAAAAGTTGTCTGGCGCGCATCGTATCAACGGATGGGGCGGCAACTGATGAGTAATATGTATTGAAGGGAGGGTTTAGTCGTTGTAGATTTCGTGAAGCTCGACTTCGTAGATGACGGGGGTGTAGGGCGGGATGCCGTTGGCGTTGCGGACAAGTTGGTAGGGGAAGTAGAAACGGTAGCGGCTGCCAGCATTCATCATTTGCATGCCGTCGAGGAGGCCTTCGAACATGGGGTAGTCGAGGACGTGTACGACGGATTCGCGTACTCCGTAGGTTTGCTCAATGACGTTGCCTGTGAGCATGTCGGAGCCTTTGAAGTCGAATTTGATGCGCAAACCGACTTTGGCCTTGGGACCCTTGCCTTCGCGGAGCACTTCGTAGTAGTAGCCTTTGTCGGCACGTTTGATATTGGGGTTTTCGGCAGTGAGGCGTGCGAAGGCTTGTTGCTGTAGGCTGTCGCCACGTTGGGAGGCGGATTGTGCTTGGTCGTGTTGGTATTTTTCAACAAGGAAGTTGATGTATTCGCGGGCTTCTTGGTAGGTTTCGTCGCTGATGGGCTGTTTGCCACCTGCGAGGGTATTTTCGAAGGCTTGGACGATGACTTCTTTGTCGAATTGGTAGAAGCCGCTTTGGGCTGTTTGTGCGAGGCTTATGCCCATTACCCAGCTGAGGGTGTCGCGCTGGTTGTGGAGGACGGTTTTTTCGGGTTTGGTGCTACATGATGCCAGAAGTATTGTCAAGGCAATGATGAGGGTGATGATTGTTTTGTTATGCATGTTTTTTTATAGTTTATAGTTTAAAGTTTAGCGTTTATGGTTTGGAGTATGTTTTGGTTCTCGACTTATTTTCCACGGCCTTGGAAGATGATGCCGATGGTGTAGATGAGTATTTTGATGTCGGTGGTGATGGACATGTTTTCGAGGTAGAGTAGGTCGTATTTGAGGCGTTCGCACATTTCGTCGACACTGCTGGCGTAGCCGTATTTCACTTGACCCCATGAGGTGATGCCGGGTTTGATGCGTTGCAGCAGGAGGTATTCAGGGCAGCGACGAATGATTTGGTCGATATAGAATTGTCGTTCGGGGCGGTAACCGACGATGGACATGGTGCCTTTGAGGACGTTGTAGAATTGGGGTATTTCGTCGAGGCGCACTTTGCGCATGAAGCGGCCAAAGGGGGTGATGCGCGGGTCGTCGTCGCGCGAGAGGGCGGGACCGCACGACTCGGCGTCGGTGTACATGGTGCGGAATTTGTGCATCTTGAAGGGCTTGCCTTGATAGCCGATGCGCTCTTGGGTGTAGAATACGGGTCCGGGGCTGGTGCATTTGACGATGATGGCGGTGATGAGGAAGACGGGGGAGAGGAGGATGAGCGCGAGGAGGGAGAGGAGGATGTCGAAGAAACGTTTGACGCTGTATTGCCATTCCTCCATGAGGCGTGTGTTGATGGTGATGAGTGGGGAATGGAAGATGCTGTCGACGCGTACCATGCCGAGGATGATGTCGCGGGCGTCGGGGGTGATTTTGATGATGACGTCGCCGCAGCCGTCGAGGGTGCGCAGTATTTGTTGTATTTGCTGCTGCTCGTTGTCTTCGACGGCGATGATGACCTCTTCGATGTGGTGCTGTTCGATTAGCTGCTTGACGCTGGCCACGGTGCCAAGGTAGGGGATGACGGTTCCCAGGCGGCTTTCGGAGGCGTTGTCGTCAGGGGTGTTGTCGGTAGTGTCGACGGAGACGAAGCCGGCGAAGATGTTGCCCGAGTAGGTCTCTTGGTTTTCGAGGTCGAGGTAGGTTTGGTAGGCTTTGTTGTGGCTGCCGATGAGGAGGGTGGGGAATCCAATTTGGCGGCAGTGGACTTTGCGGACGGTGTTGGAGGTTTGCACTACGCGAAAGAGGTAGGTGAGGCCGAAGTGGACGGCAAAGAGGAAGAGGAAGGAGAGGTAGTAGCCGCGGTAGTTGACCACTTGGTCGTCGAGCAGCAGGGCGAAGAAGAGGATGACGACACCGATGATTGTGGCGGTGAGGGTTTGCTGGAACTCTTTGAGGCGCGATTTGCGGAGCACGTTTTTGTAGGAGCCTTGGAGTGAGTAGAGCGCCAGCCATGCGAGCGGGACGAGGATGATGCCACGCCAGAAGTTGCTGTCGGTGAATATCTGTCCTAGGTCGTGGAGCAATAGGCTCTCGAGCCTCACTTTGCGGAATATGAAGAGCAGTGTCCATGCCAGCATGGCGCTGAGGATGTCGAAAAAGATGTATCGGAGGGCAGTGCGACGGTTGCGTGCTTGGGGCGATGTCGCCTGCCTGTGGGTGTGTGGGTTCATCGGGTGGTAATCACTTTTATGTTGTCAATCAGTACGTCGCCTTCGACACCGTGTTCGTTGACGACTTGGAAGTAAACAGAGATGGGGGTGCGATAGTAGAACTGGCTCCATGTTCTGCCGAGGTTGATGTACATTTTGTTCCAACGGTTCT
Organism: Bacteroidales bacterium; assembly: GCA_017509045.1. Classification (GTDB taxonomy): domain Bacteria; phylum Bacteroidota; class Bacteroidia; order Bacteroidales; family P3; genus Colimorpha. Next base: position 8,501 of record JAFWQP010000046.1, on the reverse strand, counting down.
TGGGATTGATGCACATCACCGACTTGGAGGTGATGGTGCTGCCTTGAGTGGTGGCGAAGCCGAGCATGTGGATGTAGAGGGGGAAGTCGGTTTGGTATTCTAGCTCCATATAGAGAGTGCGGGCACTGCCGGGGTCGAATTCGGTGCTGTCGGTGAAGCCGAAGGTGAGTATTGAGTCGCGCTCGCCGATATGTATGCGACCGTAGCCTTGTCCGGTGCAGGCTCCTTCGGGGTCGTTGGTCACCCACACCACGTTGCTGTCGAGGCTGGTGGCGAAGCTGGTGGGTTCGAAATAGCATTCGGTGAGCACCTGTAGTTGGTTGCCCTTGGGGTAGTAGTAGGTGTGCAGCAGGTAGTCGTCGATGCCGGGGTCGTAGGTGCCTAGGTAGGTGGTGTCGTCGGCGATGAGCGGCACTTCCTCGAGGCGGATGGGCTGGTAGAATGGGTAGGCGATGTGTGTGCCGCTGACGCCGTTCTGTTTCACGGCGGGGTTGATGGTGAGATACTTCATGGTGCCGTGCCGTAGAACGGGCACAATGCAGGGCAGCTCGAAAACGCCCAAACGGGTTTCGGCAGCGTCGCCCTCAAAGTAGCACACCAGCTCCACCACATCGATGTCGGATGTGTAGAAACCGTCCTCGTTGGAGGGAGCGTTATGAGGTTGGCGCACCACATCGATGCTGCCGATATAGATAAACGCGGGCACAGTGATGTCGCCTTGAAACTTGTTGCACGAACTGAATGCCAGTACGATGGACATGGCGATGGCAAGCGTGCGCAAACTATTTTTCGTAAAAATCATACAAACTAGTAACGTCCTATTGTTTTTTTTAGTATCTTTGCAATGAAAAATATTAGACATTATGAAAGAATTATCCATGCATGTATATGATTTAATGGAGAATTCCACTGCGGCGAACTCCACCGAAGTCAAGCTAACTATACGCGACAGCATCCGCGACAACGACTTCCACTTTACTATCGAGGACAACGGCAAGGGCATGTCGCCCGAGTTTCTTGCCAAGGTGACCGACCCTTATACCACCTCACGCACTACGCGCAAAGTGGGATTGGGACTGCCCCTGATTAAGATGAATACCGAGAACTGCGGCGGGGGAATGAACATCACCAGCGAGGTGGGCAAGGGCACGAGGCTTGAGTTTTGGTTTCAGCACAACCATTGGGACCGCCCACCGATGGGCGACCTGACGGGTACGCTGGTCATGCTGGTTTCGCAACACGAGGATATCCATTTTATCATCACCTATATCACCGATGAAGGCGAGTTTGTGTTCGACACCGACGAGATAAAAGAGGCTCTCGACGGCATGAGCATGAACGACCTTACCATCATCCGATATCTGAAAGAGATGGTGGCGGAGAATCTGGCCGAAATACACGCAAATGAATGAAACGAATTGGTGTACTCTCCGACACGCATGGTGTTGTTCCAAAGCAGGTGTATACCTTCTTTAAGGATTGCGACGAATTATGGCACGCTGGCGATATGGGGCGCGGGGTGTATGAGGCTTTGAGCCAGTTTAAGCCTTTGCGGGCAGTGTATGGCAACATGGATGACTACGACCTTCGCTATCAGGTGCCGGGTTCGAACCTATTCACCTGCGAAGGCCTCAAAGTGCTGCTCACCCATATCGGCGGGTGGCCGGGACACTATCCTCCCGCCATACGCAAGATATTGCAGCACGACAAGCCCAACATCTTTGTCTGCGGGCACAGCCATATACTCAAAGTGATGTACGACCAAGAGTTCGACCTCATCCATATCAACCCAGGAGCGGCAGGCCGTCAGGGATTTCACAAGGTAGGTACATTGGTACGCTTCACCATCGACGGTATCCCGAAAGATTTGGAGATATTGGATTTTCCGAAGTTCTCTGCTGAAGGGTGAGCCTTGGGGGGCGTTCGGGCAAACGGGTTATCTGATAACCTGAAAAAGGTAGAGGGGGCTTACTCCTTTTTCCTCACATCCCACTGAGCCAACACCACGCCCATGATTACGATGGCGATGCCAATAGGCTTGCTCCACGACCACTGCTCCTGTCCAATGAGGATGGCGGCAACCAACGAGAACACGGGGATGGCGTTGGTGAAAATGCAGGCGGCGGTGGCTCCCAGCCGTTCCACACCGATATTGTAGAACACGTATGCCAGTGTGCTGCAGAAGATGCCTAGCACCAGCAGGAGCGTGATCATCTTTACCGAGTATGAGAGGAGTGGCAGGTGCGAGCCGTCGAAGATGAGCATGAAGGGGATGAAATAGAGGCAGCCGAAAAGGTTTTGATAGGCTGTGATGGTGAAGGGGCGGTAGCGTCCCACCAGTTTGACCAGTGCGATGGTGAAGAATACGGCGGTCAGCACAGCGCCAAACAGCCAGGCTATTCCTTTAGGGTTGGCATCAAGGTTGTCCTGCCCTCCAAGCAGCAGCATGACGGAGAGTCCGATGAGCGACAGCACAATGCCCACGAGGGTGGTGAGGCGTATCTTCTCTTTGAAGGCTACCGCCATGCCGAAGGGGACGAATAGGGGGATGGTGGCAACGACGATAGATGCCATGCTGCCGCTGACAAGTTGCACGCCGCTAGTTTCGCAAATGCTGTAGATGAAAGGCTCGCAGAATGCCAGCAGGAGAAACCATTTCATGTCGCCTTTCTTGATGCGTTCCATCTTGTGGAACAGCAGCAGTGCAGGAATGGTGACGGCGGTGGCAAGCATCAGCCGGAAGGTGAGGATGATAAAGACTGTGATGTGGGGTTCGGTGCGGAACAGCTCCTTGGTGAGTATAAAGCTAATGCCCCACACGATGGCGGCTATGGCCAAAAGGATATAGACGAAAGGTTTCTTCATCGTATTTGTGTTGTTTGTGTAGTATGTGTTTGGATGGTCTTTTGCCTTACGCTCCGCAGGTGGCGGAAGGGGCATCGCCACGGTCTACAACTAATTGGCTGCCGGTGGTGCGGATGCGGCGGTCAAGACAGACACGGCATTCGGCAGCTTCGTCGCCGGTGCATAGTTTGTTGTCGTAGAGGCTGTAGTCCTTACGATGCTCGCGGGGGCTGAGGTTGGGCATCACCACATTGGCACCTGCTAGTATGCCCAGTTCGCGACCACGGGGGTGCAGGGTGCCGAGGGCTGTGGTGGCGGGCAGCAGCACGGGCGGATGCAGCAGGCGGATTAGGGAGAGCAGGCGCAGGGTGGTCTCGACCGAGCCGGCAGGACGGTCGGCAAAGGGTGTGCCAGAAGCGGGAATGAAGGGACCGATGCCCACCATCTGGGGTTGGAATCGACGGATGAATTGGAGGTCTTGCCAAAGGGTTTCGACGGTTTGGAAAGGCGACCCCACCATGAATCCGCAGCCCACTTGAAAGCCTATATCCTTAAGGTCTTGCAGGCATCGCATGCGGTTGTCGTAGCTCATGTCGGAGGGGTGCAGGCGGGCGTAGTGGGTGGCGTCGGCGGTTTCGTGGCGCAGCAGGTAACGATTGGCACCTCCGTCGTAGAGCCGTTGATAGCTTTCGTGGCTGCGCTCGCCCATCGATAGGGTGATGGCGCAGTCGGGGTATTGCTGGCGTATGGTGGCAACGATGTCGCAAAGGCGGTCGTCGTCGAACCATCCATCTTCACCGCCTTGCAGTACATAGGTGCGGAATCCGAGGTCGTAGCCCTGCTGGCAGCAGTCGAGTATCTCCTCTTTGCTGAGACGGTAGCGATGTACCTCTTTTTGACTACGACGGATGCCGCAGTAGAGACAGTCGTTTTTGCAGTGGTTGGAAATCTCGATGAGTCCGCGCATAAATATCTTATTGCCGAAGAATTGTTGGGCGGTAGCGTGGGCAGTGTCGTAAAGATACTGTACCATATCCTTATTGTCCGTAGTTAACAGCTGGGCAAGTTGCTCAAGGGTGATGTCGCTTGAATCAGCAATTTGATTGATGGTCTCTTTCATGAATTATTTGAATGAGTGAATGTGAAAATGTGTGAATTCATGAATGTGTTAATGTGTGAATGTGTGAATGTGTAAATCGATTAGCGAATTAACGCTGTAAAAATCGAGTGCATAGAAAGCTTGCTTTCTTTGCCGAGATGCAGCAGCGTCTCGAAGAAACACGTTTACGAATTAACGAATTCATTTGATTTACGAATTAATACATTAACGAATTAACGAGTTCATTTTAACACATTAACGAATTATAACTTGAAGTCGTAGATCCCTTCTTGGGCGTTGCCGCCAAAGAGTGTGAGGGTGCGTAGCAGTGTGCCGGTGGGTAGGTGTAGAGGTGTGGTGTAGAGGGGCGACTCGGGAGTGGGGTCGCTCCCGTCGGTGGTGTAGTAAACATAGGAACCCTTCACTTCAGTGGTGATGGTGACGAGGAATCCGTCGGGCTCAGTAGTCTTAGTGACGATAGGTTTAAACGAACCGGGGCAGACGTTGTAGCCGGCAGTGCGTAGGCGTGTCTTGTGGTGCTCAATCTTGGTTTGGAAGTGCTGCCAGCTCTTTCTTTCGCTAGGTGTCCACAAACATTCGGCAATGGCGCAGAGGCGGGGTAGCAGTTGGTACTCGGCACGGTCGTATGTGGTGATGTAGTCGGTCCACAGCATACATTCGCCACCCCAGATGTAGGGGTGTGCGTTCTCGGTCAGTGTTGGAGGTATGGGGTCGTATTGGTAGGTGTGGAATAGGGTGAGATACTGGGGGAAGGCGGTGGGTTGGTGGCTGGAGTCGGCCTGGTAGCATTCGAGGTTGCAATAACCGGGGTTGGCAGAGATGACGGCATTGCCGTGCAGGGCGGCGGCAAAGGCGGTGGTATCTCCACGCCAAGCCATCACAATGGCATCGCTGTCGGGTTGGCGGCACTCTAGGATGTCGTCCCAGCCAATCATGCGCTTGCCTTTGCGGGCTAGGATGTCGCTCACTTGCGAAAGAAACCATCCTTGCAGCTGGTTCTCGTTGGCAAGACCCATTTTGCGCATCCGCATCTGGCATTTGGGACACGACTCCCAGTTGGCTTTGTAGGTGGCATCGCCTCCGATGTGTATGTATTCGCTGGGGAACAACTGGGTTATCTCGTCCAGTATGTCGGCGACAAACTGCATCACTTGGTCGCTGCCGGCACATAGTATAGCCTTGGGCGGCCAGTAGGGACCTATGGCCACGGTGTAAGGGTGGTCGTCGCATGCCAGTTCGGGATAGGAGGCTAGTATGGCGCTAGCATGGCCGGGAAGGTCGATTTCGGGAATGATTTCGATGTGCCGTTGGGCGGCATATTCAACTATTTCGGCTATGTCCTCCTTGGTGTAGAATCCGCCGTAGGTGGGCTCTTCGCCGGGACGTGCTGGCTCTTCGTAGCCCCATGGCTGTTGGGTACGGTCCACATGCCATGAACCGATGTCGTTGAGCTGAGGATATTTGTCTATCTCGATGCGCCATCCTTGGTCGTCGGTAAGGTGCCAGTGGAAACGGTTCAGCTTGTATGATGCCATAAGGTCAAGGTGGCGTTCAATCTGTTTGACCGAGAAAAAATGGCGGCACACATCCAGATGGCTGCCTCGCCATGCAAAGCGCGGGTGGTCCAGTATGGTGCACTCGGGCATGATGATGCGGCTGTAGGAGTGTTGTTGGATGTTGTCGGGCAGCATCTGCACAAAGGTCTGGAAGGCATAGAAGAGACCCGCCTCTGTGTTGGCGCTCACAAATATCCCGTCGGGGTGCACCTGCAGCAGGTAGCCCTCGTCGCCTAGGGAAGGGTTGACAGTGTCGTTGATGGCAAAGGTGATACAGTCCTTGTGTGGTGAGCCGATAAAGGCGGGGCGGACATGCATCTGGCGTAGCGAGGTGGTGATATATTTGGCGGTGGGATTGTTCTGTCCGAGATTCTCAAAGCATAATTTGGTGCTGGACGAAAGGGTGAAAGTGCGCCCCTTCTGCACAAGATATACCGGCTCGGGAATGATGGAATACTCGCTCATCTCAATATTGTCGCCACATGCTGCCATAAGCAGCAGGGCGAATACAAAGAGGATATGCCATCGTTTCATGCGTGTAGTTGTTCTAAAAGAAAATGCAAAAATACGAAAAAAATGCCAATTAGGGCTTGATGGTTCGAGAATTAAGAAGTTTTAGCATTATACAATAATTTTAGCACTCTTGCGTTATAGGCATTATGAGTTCATTGAAGAAGCTTTTTTCCGACACCATGATATACGGCGTGAGCAGCATCGTAGGGCGTTTCTTGAACTACCTGCTGGTGCCGCTGTATACCTATAAGATTGCCGCCACCTCGGGCGGCTACGGCATTGTTACCGAGATTTATGCCTATACGGCATTAATGCTGGTCATTCTCACCTTCGGCATGGAGACCACTTTCTTCTATTTCGCCAACAAGTATCGCGAGCGGTCGGACACCGTGTTCTCTACCGCGCTGACGGCGGTAGGCAGCGTCTCGGCATTGTTTCTGCTGTTGCTGTTCGGCTTCATCAAGCCCATAGCCCATGCGCTGGGCTACGATGCGCATCCCGAGTTTCTAACCATCATGGGCTGCGTGGTGGCGTTGGATGCCTTTCAGGCAATATTGTATGCGCTGCTGCGCTTTCAGGGCAGACCCATCAAGTTTGCCTGCTTGAAACTGCTGTTCATCTTCTGCAACATAGGGCTGAACCTCTTTGTGTTCCTTGTGGCTCCGGGACTGTACGAACATCACCCACAATGGATGGGCTGGTACAACCCCGACTATCAGGTGGGCTACATCTTTGTTGTCAACCTCATTTGTGTGGCTGGCATCACGTTGGGATTCATTCCCGAACTCGGCAAATTGCGCTGTGGTGTGGACTGGAAGGTTTTGAAAGAGATGCTGCGCTACACCTGGCCGCTGCTGCTATTTGGCATAGCGGGAATATTGAACCAAGTGGCGGACAAGATTTGTTTCAACCACCTAGTGCCAGGACCGGAAGGCAAGGTACAGCTGGGCATCTATGGCTCGTGCGTGAAGATAGCCATGATTATGGCTCTTATCACGCAGGCGTTCCGCTATGCCTACGAGCCGTTTGTGTTTGGCGGAGGCAGAGACCGCAATAGCAAGGAGACACAGGCGCTGGTGATGAAGTATTTTGTGATTTTTGCCATGCTGGCGTTCTTGGCGGTGATGGCGTATCTCGATGTCTTGAAATACTTTATTGCCCCTAGCTATTGGGAAGGGTTGCGTGTGGTCCCCATCGTGATGATGGCAGAGGTGTTTATGAGCGTGTATTTCAACCTGTCGTTCTGGTATAAACTGATAGAGCAGACATGGTGGGGGGCTGTTTTCTCCGCCATCGGGTGTGCGGTGCTGCTGGCCATCAATATCATCTTTGTGCCGCGCTACGGCTATATGGCGTGCGCTTGGGGTGGGCTGGCAGGCTATGGGGTCTGCATGGTGCTGTCCTATCTGGTAGGGAGGAAGAAGAGCCCTGTGCCATATAAGCTGTTGCCGCTGGCAGGCTATACGGCATTGTCATTAGGACTGTATGGTATCAGCGTATGGCTGGCGCCTGCCGCATTAGGCTGGCGATTGGCATTTAATACGTTGTTGCTAGGAGTGTATATAGTTGTAGTGCTATATTGCGAGCGAGACCTTATAAAATTGAAAACGTATCAAATTGAAAAGTGAAAATTGAAAAGACAACCTCTAAAAATAGCCCGTTAGAACTTTTCGTTTAATAGAAACGCGTTGATTAACAATGTATATTTCCCGTAGGATTAAGAATCTCCAGTGGACTTACGTCCGTTTAACCCAAATCGGTCATTAGGGTTTATGCCAGATTAGTATTTGTTTCGAGCAGATTGGCCACATCGCTGGCGAAGTCGTAGCGGGCTACGGCGAGACAGGGATGTGGACAAGATGCCGAAAGAAATGCTGATATGGCATAAACAGACCTTAAAAAGCGAGAAAGGATATAAAAGTCGGTCTAATGACCGATTTGGGTTTAATCCTATTTTTGGAATCCACCTTAATTTTTAATTTAACGCGTCAGCATATTTTGCGTGAGTTTGGGATAATAGCAGATATGAGCAGTCTCACTTAGGAATAAGGTGCAATAGTAAGGCTTGCCTACGGAATGGCGATGGCAAGTAGGTCTGGAAATATAGCTAAGTCTTAGAGAAGTTAGAGTTGGTTGGTCATGACGACTTCGAACCATATTCCGTCGTAAAACGGAATATGTCAATACAAGTGGGCTGTGCTGCAAGATGGTCTTGGCTCTGATCGCGAAGAGCGATGCCATCCACCGTGACTTGAGGAAATCCAATAAGCAAATATGTCAAAGAACGTTCTCGATAAGCCGAGTGCAGAGGGCAAATCACGCAGTGTTTGCACTATGCCGAGGCGAGAGAACGTCACGGAGTAACGTTCTCGATAAGTCGAGTGCAGAGGGCAAATCACGCAGTGTTTGCACTATGCCGAGGCGAGAAAACGACTATTACGAAGAAATGATCTCTTGTTTGTGTCGTG
>JAFWQP010000045.1 GCA_017509045.1 Bacteroidales bacterium | reverse complement strand
GTGAAAATTAGAAAGTTAAAAGTGAAAAGTGAAAATTGAAAACTCATTAAATTGAGAATTGATAATTATCCGAGTGCGGCAGCCAATTCTCAATTCTCAATTTTCAATTCTCAATTTAATTTAGCCTGCGTTTTAAGGCTGCCACAAAGTTGGCGATGTCCTCCTCGGTGGTGTCGAACGAGCACATCCAGCGCACCACGTTGGCGGCTTCGTCCCAATCATAGAAGAAATAGTCGTTTTGGAGGCCAGTCCACACCTCATGAGGCAGCTGAACAAACACGCTGTTTACCTGCACAGGATACATCACGCGCACACCCTCGATGTCCTTCACCGACTGGTAGAGCAACTGCGCCATGCTGTTGCTGTGCTCGGCGTTGCGCTGCCACACTCCTGTGGTAAGATAGGCATCGAACTGGGCAGCCACGAAACGCATCTTGCTGCATAGCTGCGACATCTGTTTGCGACGATACTTCATATCCACATCCAACGCAGGATTGAGCACCACACAGCTCTCCCCCATCAGCATACCGTTCTTGGTGCCGCCGAACGACAGGCAGTCGACACCGCAGTCTGTGGTCATCTCCTTGAACGTACAGCCCAATGCCACTGCAGCGTTCGCCAGTCGGGCACCGTCGACATGCAGGTACATGCCGTACGAATGTGCCAAGTCGGCAAGGGCTCTTATCTCATCAAGCGTATAGAGCGTACCCAATTCTGTTGATTGGGCAATGCTGATGGCTCGGGGTTGTGAATGATGTTCGAAGCCGAAACCATGCAGCTGAGTCTTTACCAACTCGGGAGTCAGCTTGCCGTCGGGCGTGGGAACAGTGAGCAGCTTACATCCCACAATACGCTGTGGTGCACCACACTCATCCACATGTATATGTGCCGTATCGGAGCACACCACCGCATGGTGTGAGCGACACATAGCATCGATGCTGAGCACATTGGCACCAGTGCCGTTGAACACAAAATAGACCTTGGCCTGCTCGCCAAACGTCTGGCGAAACAGCTGCTCTGCCCGCTGGCAATACTCATCGTCGCCGTATGCCAAAGCATGTTCCACATTGGCGGAGGCAATCGCCTCCAATATCTCGGGACTTATTCCCGAATGGTTGTCACTACCAAAACCACGCTTCATCAGAAGTAAGAACTATGAATTAAGAACTACGAAGTGAGAAGTAAGAGACGAGCCTTCATAACTCATAACTCTTACTTCTTACTTCAATTATTATTTGTCCATCGTAAAGAGGAATTCCTCGTTGCTCTTGGTGTTCGCCATGTTCTTTTGCAGAAATTCCATTGCCTCTATCGAAGTCATGTCGGTCAATATGTTGCGCAATGCCAATATGCGGGTGAGCATATTCTTCGGCACCAACAGGTCGTCCCTACGGGTGCTCGACATCGACAAGTCGATAGCGGGATAGATGCGCTTGTTCGACAGTTTGCGGTCCAGCTGCAACTCCATGTTGCCCGTACCCTTAAACTCCTCGAAAATCACATCGTCCATCTTGCTGCCCGTTTCGGTGAGGGCGGTGGCAATGATGGTGAGCGAACCGCCGTTTTCGATATTACGGGCGGCTCCGAAGAAACGCTTGGGTTTCTGCAAAGCATTCGCCTCCACACCGCCCGACAGCACCTTGCCGCTGGCAGGCTGCACCGTATTGTACGCACGCGCCAGTCGGGTAATCGAATCCAACACAATCACCACATCGTGGCCGCACTCCGTGAGTCGTTTGGCCTTTTCCAGCACTATGTTGGCAATCCTCACATGGCGGTCGGCAGGCTCGTCGAAAGTCGAGGCAATCACCTCCGCCTTCACGCTACGCTGCATGTCGGTCACCTCTTCGGGACGTTCGTCGATGAGCAGCACCATCAAATACACCTCCGGATGGTTGTAGGCAATGGCATTTGCCACCTCTTTCAGCAACGTCGTCTTACCGGTCTTAGGCTGTGCCACTATCAATCCGCGCTGCCCCTTTCCGATAGGGGTAAACATATCGATGATGCGGGTCGACTTCGACTCGTTGGGATGTCCCGTCAGTTTAAACTTCTCTTCGGGGAAAAGCGGTGTAAGAGACTCAAAGGGCACACGGTCTCTAATCCTTTCGGGCGCAAGGCCGTTAATCTCCAACACCTTCACCATGAAGAAAAACTTGTCGTTTTCCTTGGGCGGACGCACAGTGCCTCTCACCGTGTCGCCAGTCTTCAAGCCCATGATGTGCACCGTCTGTGCCGACACATACACATCGTCGGGCGAAGCCAGATAGTTATAGTCCGACGAGCGGAGGAATCCAAACCCGTCAGGTGCCAGTTCCAACACACCCTCCACCTCTATCACACCCTCCATCTCGAAGGGATACACCTTTCGGGGCTGCTCCACCTGTTCCGACTGCGCTGCTGCGTTGTTCTCTCTCTCGGTGCGGTTGATTCTGTTCCTTGCATAGCGGTCATGACGGTCGCGGTGTTCGCCACCCGCGGGAGCCTGCTCCGCTTCTTGGGGAGCGACCGGCTGTTGCTTCTCGGCAACTTCGGCTGCGTCAGCCTTATTATCTTCGGGCAACGCCTGATTGTCGGACACCTCAGTCACCTTCTTCTCCGTCTTCCTGGTTCTTTTACGCGACTTTGTAGGTGCCGTCTCTTTCTGTTCGGGCTGCTCCGCCACCTTTTGTTCCGTCGCTTCCGGTGCTGGTGCTGGCTCTGCCGCAGGTTTGACGGCATTCTTTCTGGGTCTGCCCCTGCGCTTAGGTGCTGGAGTAGCGGCCTGTTCCGTGGCGGGAGCTTCTGCCTTCACAGCATCCTGCGCGGGCTGTTCCTCCTTTTTCACAGGCTGCACCTGCTCGGACGGTTCCTTGGTCGTTTCTACATTTTCTTTGCGACGTATCAGTCTGCCCGAAGGCGACACCACGTCGGGTATGGCTGGCACCTCTGGCAACACAAAGTCGGGAATATTGAATCCCAACGTATCCGACTCCTCTTTTGCATCCTTCGAGGGCTGGATGCCCGCCGTCGGGTTCTTCATCCCCTTCTGCTCTGTGGCAGGCTTAGTTTCGGCGTTTGCGCCCATGCGGCCACGACCCTTGTGCAGTGCGGGATGGGTCATCGACGACTCCGCCAACAACGTAGGTTTGATACGTGCCCTCTTCTGTCGCGGAGCGGCAGTCGGCTTAGTCTTCTTCTGCTCCTCCTGCTCCTTGGTGAGAGCCTGCGGATTTTCCGACTGGAGTGCTATAATTTTATAGATTAAATCCTGTGCTGTTAAGCGTGTGGAGCGGGCAATGCCCAATTCTTTGGCAATATTGATTAGTTCAATATGCGCCTTGGCTTCCAATTCTGATTTGCTATACATACGTGAATAGCTATGTTCTTAGTTGTTTTGAGAAAAAAATTAATTCAATAAGATAAAACGGAACGTCCTGAACTACAACACAAAAAACAGAAACTCACAACTCTTCAAGACGATTTTTGATGATACAAAAGTATAAAAAAAATTCGACATCTAAAATTTTTTTTTGCCAAACGAGCGAAAATGTGTATTTTTGCAGAAATTTTTAGAACATAATAATAACACATAAAATAATAAGACAATGAACATTCCTCAAAATTTGAAGTACACCCAGGACGACGAATGGGTACGCGTTGAAGGCGAATTTGCTTATGTAGGTATCACCGACTATGCCCAGCACGAACTTGGCGACATCGTCTTTGTTGATGTCGACTGCGTGGGCGATACCATCGATGGTGGTGAAGCCTTTGGTAGCCTCGAAGCTGTGAAGACCGTTGCCGACCTCCTCATGCCCGTTACCGGCGAAGTGGTTGAGTTCAACGAAGCCCTCGAAGAGGCTTCCGCCATCAACAACGACCCCTACGGCGAAGGCTGGATTATCAAGATTAAGCCCGCCAACATGGCCGACATCGACGGTCTGCTCGACGCTGGTGCCTACACCTCCAAGATTGGTGCCTAAGCCGACAAACGTTATTAATTGAAAGTCAACAGCAGGATACTCCTCACACGGAGCATCCTGTTTTTTTACCTCGCATGTAAGAAATCAGACATGCGCTACAGTGCTACAGTGCTACAGTTTGAATTTGGGTGCCCATTTTTAGAAGAAATCATATCTATATATTTATATATCAATATATAATTTCATTATTGTTGGGGTTTTGATAAGTGTAAAACGAACTGTAGCAACTGTAGCACTGTAGCAGATTGTTTTGTCGTATCGCAGCAATATCTTATTGGTCAGGGCTTGTGGGGACGGTCAAAGGTGCTGTTCGGAAAGCCACCACACCTACACGCTTGTCGGAAGAAGCATAAAAAACAGCAACAAACATTTAGCTCCAAAAACAACCGATAAAAGTTGGAAATTTTCACCACAAGAAAACCTGCATACTAACTATTTACAACCTACTTTCACCATACAAACCCCTTCCCCGATAAGTATACTTGACTCCACTACTTATCCTATCGTTATACCTTAGTTATACTTTAGTTATACCTTAGTTATTCTATATATAATAGAATAACTAAGGTATAACTAAAGTATAACTAAGGTATAACGATAGAACAAGTATAGAACTCAGGATCTGTTCTTGGGGTACGGAGGAAAAATCCTTATTGCAATCCGCCTAAGTCATTAGCGATTACAACATACAACAGAGTTGCCCAATTATAACAACGCCCGCATCCGAAAGATGCGGGCGTTTAGATAATCACCTCCAGCGGTTCGCTGGTTAGTATGCTCTAGCGAAGATTACGCGGCGGTGGGAGGGCTGGCCGGTGAGGATGCACTTGCCTTCTTCTTCGGGGCTGTCGTAGGGGATGCAGCGGATTGTGGCTTTGGTGAGTTCCTTGATTTTTTCTTCGGTCTCGGGGGTGCCATCCCAGTGACAGAGGAGGAAGCCGCCTTTTTCGATTTCGACGAGGAATTCATCCCAAGTGTCCACGCGGCGGGTGTTGGCTTCGCGGTAGTTGCGGCTGCGGTTGAGGAGGTTGAGCTGTATCTCGTCCATAAGCTGTGCCACATGGTCGGCGATGCCTTCGATGGGCATAGTTATCTTCTCCAGGGTATCGCGGCGGCATACTTCGCAGGTGCCGTTCTCAAGGTCGCGAGGACCGATGGCTAAGCGCACAGGAACGCCTTTGAATTCATATTCGGTGAACTTCCAGCCGGGTTTGTACTCAGTGCGGTTGTCGTACTTAACGGTGAGGCCTTTTGCCTTCAGCGAGTCGATAAGGGGTGCGATGTGGGCATCAAGCTCCGCCATCTGCTCGTTGGTCTTGCAGATGGGTACGATGGCGACCTGTATGGGGGCGAGTTTGGGCGGCAGCACAAGGCCGTTGTCGTCGCTGTGGGTCATGATGAGAGCTCCCATCAGGCGGGTAGAAACACCCCACGAGGTGGCCCAAACATATTCGAGCTGATTCTGCTGGTTGAGGAACTGCACGTCGAATGCTTTGGCGAAATTCTGACCAAGGAAGTGTGAGGTGCCAGCCTGCAGGGCCTTGCCGTCCTGCATCATGGCTTCGATACAATAGGTGTCGAGGGCTCCGGCGAAACGCTCGTTGGGCGACTTCACACCTTTGACGACGGGCACTGCCATCCAATTCTCGGCAAAGTCGGCATAGACATCGAGCATGCGGCGAGCCTCTTCCTCAGCTTCCTCGCGGGTGGCGTGGGCGGTGTGTCCTTCCTGCCAAAGGAACTCGGCAGTGCGGAGGAACATGCGGGTGCGCATCTCCCAGCGAACCACATTGGCCCATTGGTTGCAGAGAATGGGGAGGTCGCGATAGGACTTGATCCAGTTCTTATAAGTGCTCCAAATGATAGTTTCGGAGGTGGGTCGGACGATGAGCTCCTCTTCGAGGCGGGCGTTGGGGTCGACGACCACACCGTTGCCGTCGGGGCTGTTCATAAGGCGGTGGTGGGTGACCACAGCGCACTCTTTGGCAAAGCCTTCGACATGCTCTGCCTCACGGCTGAGGAACGACTTGGGAATGAAAAGTGGGAAGTAGGCATTCTGATGGCCGGTGGCCTTGAACATATCGTCGAGGGCGCGCTGCATCTTCTCCCAGATGGCGTAGCCGTAAGGTTTGATGACCATACAGCCTCGGACGGCAGAATTTTCTGCCAAATCGGCACGGACGACCAGTTCGTTGTACCACTCGGAATAGTTCTCGGAGCGTTTTACAAAATCTTTTGCCATTTTTTTGATTGTGTTAACGTGTGAATGTGTGAACGTGTTAGTCGGATTTACGAATTAACACATTAACGAATTATCGATTTTATTTTATTTTTTTGTTGTATTCAAATAATTTGCGTATCTTTGCAGTTTGAAAAGTAGGTAACTTTTGAGCGTGCAAAAATACGAAAATAATATCATATTGATGAAAATCAGAGAAAAAATATTTCACAAGACATTGCTTGCCGCTTTTGTCGTGGCGATGACAATGCCTTTGGCCAATGCCCAAAATGCCCCCAAGTTGGACACGCTGGAGTGCCACATCGTGGGGTTTAACATGGGTGTGAAAATGCCGTCGGAGCGTTTCTCGTTCGGCACAGCAGTGGACGGCAGCACCAGCCAGCAGGCAACGATGGCAAGCCTATACAAGGGTCCCTATTTGGACTATGGCATCAACGCCATTTATAAATACAAAAGCAACTGGCTGGTGACGCTGGACGGCAATATGTGGTTTGGCAGCAACAACCTGCTATACCGCAGGGAGCGGATGGGCAGCATTTACACGCACGACAGCATTGTTCTCGGCAGTAACGGTACCGACGCCGCCGTCACCGCCAACAACCGTGGGTTGTGCCTACAAGTGGGAGTGGAAAAGATATTCCCCGTGATGCCTAGCAAGAATCCCAACTCGGGCATACTGGCACGACTGAGCGGCGGTTATATGCGGCAGCAGACTATTTTTATGAACAACAGGGAGCACGCCTACCAGCTGGAGGGCGACTATGCGCTGCTTTACGACCACCAACGGCAGGGGGCGATACTGACCGAGTCGTTGGGCTATTGGTTTATGAGCAACAACGCCAATTTGCTGAACCTGTATGTGACGTTCGAGGTGTCGCAGTGCTGGAGCTGGTCGACACGCGACTATATGATTGACAACTACATTGGCCTACATGGCAAGGACAACAACAGATATTTCGACCTGATGTACTCAATCAAACTATGCTGGATGTTCCCGTTGAAAGGCAAGGCATCGCAGGAATATTACTACTATTAAATTAAAAATTAAAATTGGCTGACGCGATAAAATAACCTAGCACCATTAAAACATTAAAACCTTTTTAACCTTTTATACCTTTTAAGAAATCAAACAATCAACAATGCGCTTATTGTATTCATTCGGTATCAAGTGTTATGCCTTGGGGGTGAGGATGGCTGCGCCATTCAATCCCAAGGCGAAGCTGATGCTGGCGGGATGGCGACGGACATTCGGACGGCTGTCGGTGGCACCAGTAGGCAAGGGCAAGACGGCGTGGTTTCACGCATCGTCGTTGGGCGAGTTTGAGCAGGCACGACCTGTGTTGGAGGAGTTTCGTCGGCGGCATCCCGAATACAAAGTGTGCGTCACCTTCTTCTCCCCTTCGGGTTTCGAGGTGCGAAAAAACTATCCTAATGCCGACTTTGTGTGCTACCTGCCTATGGACACCCGCGCCAACGCCATACGCTTTGTGAACCTACTACGCCCGTCGGTGGCCTTCTTCGCCAAGTACGACTATTGGTTCAACTATTTGGAGCAGCTGCGTCGGCGCGATGTGCCCACCTATATCTTCTCTGCCATATTCCGTCCACAGCAATACTTCTTTAATTGGTATGGCAAGTGGTTTCTGGAACAGATTAGAGGCTGCTTTACGCACATGTTTGTGCAGAACGAGGAGTCGCTAAAGTTGTTGCAGAGCCACGGATTCAAACAGGTGACCATAGCGGGCGACACCCGTTTCGACCGAGTGCATACCATAGCGCAGGAGGCGAAGCGAAACGAAGTGGTGGAGAGATTTCTGTCGCTCCACCCCGACGAGCCGGTGCTGCTGGCCGGCAGCTCTTGGGAGCCCGACGAGGAGCTGCTGCGTAGATACCTGCAACACCGCGGCGGACACCTGATGCTCATCATGGCACCGCACGTTATCGACAAGAGCCATACGGGCTGGATAAAAGACAACCTGCTGAAGGGAATACCCTGCACGATGTATACGCAAATGGGCGATGACGACCCGCAGTCGAAGGTGCTCATCATCGACAATATGGGGATGCTGTCGACACTCTACCGTTACGCGAGGGTGGCATATATCGGCGGAGGCTTTGGTGCAGGTATACACAACATATTGGAGGCTGTCACCTTCGGCAAACCTGTAGTGTTTGGTCCCAAGTACCATAAGTTTAAAGAAGCCTGCGACATCATTGAGAAAGGAGGCGGCTACAGTTTCGACAAATATGAGCAACTGGAAGCCATACTCGACCGCCTGCTGGACAACAACACGGCCTACCAACAAGCCTCGCAACAATGTATACAATATATGGGCAGCAACATAGGGTCGACCGAACAGATACTGACCATTGTAGACAAGGATTTGCCAAAATACTGATAGAATTAAAAAATGAATTCGTTAATTCGTTAATTTGTAAATTCGTAAATCAAAGATTCACACGTTAACACATTCACACATTAACACATTAACTCATTAACACATTTAAACTCATCAAAAAATTACCTTACATAGCAACACTACTAACCGCCTTGTTGGGGATGACAGGATGCAGTGTGGACAAATACCTGCAACCCGGGCAAATAATGCTTTACGAAAACAGAATCAATGTGACTATGGCCGACAGCAGCAAGGTGACACCCGAGGTGTCGGAAGCCCTGACGGACGCAAAACAATACTTTCACCAAACCCCGAACAAGAGGATACTGTGGACACCCATATACTTGAGGCTCTATTGCCTTTCGAATCCCGATAAGGACAACTGGTGGAACAACCTCCTCCGCTCAAACGGAGAGCCACCCGTAGTGTACGACCGTGGGTCAGCGCAACGCACCGCGTCGCAACTGGCCACCCTGCTGAAGACAAAAGGTTGCTTCAACTCAACAGTGACCACCGACACGGTGCATCGCAACAATTCGTCGGTGACGGTGAACTACAACATTCACGCCACCCCACGGCGCATGATTGACGACGTAGTGTTCCTTTGCCGACAGGCCGCCATCGACACCTTGTTGCAAAAGTGGAAAGCAGACTCCTACATAAAAGTCGGTGACTACTACGACCAACAGAAGATGACCAACGAACAAAGCCGACTAGTCACCAATCTCAAGAACGAAGGCTACTACTACGCCAATCCCGAACTGGTGCGATTTCTGGTGGACACCACCTACGACAGCCGCACACTGGGCATCACCGTGATAGTACGCCGACCACAAAACAAAACCAACGACACCACAACGACCCGAGCACTACAGAAATACCATATCGACAACATCTACATCTACCCCAACGTCTCCACCGCCACGGAACTTGTCCGACAACATTTCGACACCTTGATATATCCCTACACCTCCCGTCGAGGCACTACCAATTACTATTATATATACGACAAGAAAATATCGCCCTCGCCCAAGGCCATCAGCCGGGCGATGTTTCTCTATCACGGCATGACCTACCGCCCACGATTTGTCAGCACCACCTCCAACTCGCTGCTGGGATTGCACAACTTCAAATATGTCGACATCGACTTCGAAGAGTCGCCCAACAGCACCGACAGCAACCGCCTGCTCGATGCCCGTGTGCGCCTGCTCAACAGCCCTCGCCACCGTCTCAGTCTCTCGTTCGAACTGACCAACACCTCCAACTTCACCAGCAAAGAGAGTAACATCTTCACCAGCGGCAACCTAGGTCTTGGCACCACACTGGGCTATCAAAACAGCAACCTTTTCGGTGGTGCCGAACGGCTCAACATAGAGGGCGACCTAGTGTTCGACCTGCCCAAGAACGTCTTCACCTCCTCCCAGCGCGACTTTCACAACACCTTCTCGGCCTTTGAGATGGGGGTGAACACCTCGCTCGACCTGCCCGACTTCCTCATGCCTTTTGTCCGAAACGCCATCTGGCACAACAGCAAACCCCACACACTTGTAGAGCTGAACACCAACTACCTCTATCGCAACCTTCGACTCCCCAACTACGACGAAGTCGCCCTAGAGCGTCTCCTCTTTGGCGGCTCTTTCGGCTACACCTGGAGCCCCAACCGCAATATCAAGCACAAACTGCTACCCTTCAACCTCTCCTACTCCCACCTCATCTCGGGCGAAAAATACTACGAGTACCTACAAAACGCCACATCCGACGCCCAATTCCTCTTTCAGAAATACGACTATGTGCTGCTCAACACCCACTACGAATACTCCTACTCCAACCAAAAGATAGGCACCCGCGACAACTTCAACTATCTGCGTTTCTCGGTCGAAACAGCTGGCAACCTGCTCAACGCCGTCGACTATCTTATCAATGGTCAGCATCACGCCACCGACGACGACGTGCAGTACTGCCAATACTTCCGCTTCGACAGTGAGTTCAAACGCTACATCTATTGGGGCAACCGAACCACACTGGTGCTGCGCTCGCTTGTAGGCTTCGGCATCCCCTACGGAAACAGCATCTTCATCCCATACGAAAAGACATTCATCGGCGGCGGCCCCACCACCATGCGCGGATGGGCATTGCGACATCTGAGTTACGGCCAATACACCATCAGCGGTACCGACGTTGCCATGGGCGTGGGCAACATACAGCTGGTTGGCAACATCGAGCAGCGATTCCCCCTCATCGGCATCTTCGAAGGTGCCGTCTTCACCGACTTTGGCAACGTATGGATGTATAAAGACTGGGGCATTGGCTCCAGTAGCACATTCCAACCCTCCAAAATACTCAAAAGCATAGCCCTCGATGCAGGCATCGGCATCCGTGCCAACATCTCCATCGTCACCCTCCGCATCGATTTTGCTTTGCCACTCTACGACCCCAGCTACAGTGCAGGCGAACGCTGGCTACACACCCATTGGGAGTGGGACAAGATAAGCACCCACTTCGGCATCAACTATCCATTCTAGAAATTAATAATTCGTAAATCTTGAATTCGTAAATTCGTAAATCTTGAATTCGTCAATTCTTTAATGTGTTAATTCGTTAATCAAAGATTCACACATTCACACATTAACACATTAACACGTTAACACATTCAAAAAAGACTAACACATTAACACATTAACACATTCCATATAACATGCAGACCCTACTCAACCAAGTCAGTCAAATCTTCGACGACGAGCAGTTCATACACGAACCCGTGCGGCTCTACGAACCCATCGACTACACCCTCCGTCTTGGGGGCAAGCGCATCCGTCCCGTTATGCTCCTTGCCGCCAACCGCATGTTTGGTGGCAACGACGACACCGTCCGCAATGCTGCCGTAGGCATCGAAGTGTTCCACAACTTCACACTCCTCCACGACGACCTCATGGATCGTTCCCCCCTACGGCGTGGACAACCCACCGTCTACCGCAAATGGGACGAAAACACCGCCATACTCTCAGGCGACACCATGTTTGCCCTCGCCTGGCAATACTTCCTAGTGCAGCCCCACCACCGATTGCAAGAAATACTACAATGCTTCAACCGCACTGCCATCGAAGTGTGCGAAGGTCAGCAATACGACATGAATTTTGAAACGTCCGACCAAGTCACCATCGACGACTACATGATGATGATACGGCTCAAAACCGCCGTACTCCTTGCCGGTGCGCTCAAGATAGGTGCACTATATGCCGATGCCCCCACCGACGACATCGACCATCTCTACCAATTTGGCATCCACCTAGGCCTAGCCTTCCAACTACAGGACGACCTCCTCGACAGCTATGGCGACACCGCCACCTTCGGCAAACAAACCGTACAGGACATCCGCGACAACAAAAAGACATACCTCTATCTACAGGCGTTACAACTCGCCACCCCTCAGCAACAAACCCAACTCCGAACACTCTTCGCCACCACCCCCGACGAAAGCGACGCCAAAGTGTCGAGTGTGCTAGCCATCTATAATCAACTAGGCATACGTTCCCTTGTGGAAAAAGCCATACAAAGCCAGTTTGCCCTCGCCACTCAACACCTCGAAGCCATCCATGTTCCCGACATACAGAAAGCGCCCCTGCGCCAACTTATGGACACCCTTTTAGACCGCAAAAAATAAAAAAAAACAATAATTTTTCAATAAATCAGAAAAAAAGCGTATATTTGCAGAAATATTGTTCAAATCCGAAAGCAAATCAACTAATTAATTATTAACACATTAAATTTAATCATGAAAAAAGTAATTGCTTTAATGTCAATCTTTGGATTATTGACATTCGCCAATTTCAATGGTGTCATGGCACAGCAGCCCGCCGAGGCCGCACAGCCTGCAACTGAACAAGTCGACGAACAGACCGCTGACAGCACTGTTGCCGAAGCCCCCGTCGCCGATGAACCCGAAACGGTCACCGCACCTGTCGAAGAGACCAAGTCTTTCCACCAGGTCCTGAAAGAGAAATACATTCAGGGTGGTGCTGGCTGGATGACCCCCGTGCTCCTCTGCCTTATCCTCGGTATGGCTCTCGTGATTGAGCGTATCCTCTACCTCAACATGGCCACCACCAATGTGCAGAAACTGCTCGAAGGCATTGAAGAACATGTTCAGAAAGGCGACTACAATGGTGCCAAAGAACTCTGCCGCGACACTCGTGGCCCCGTTGCTTCCATCTTCTATCAAGGCCTCGACCGCGTCAACGAAGGTCTCGACAATGTTGAAAAGGCTGTCACCTCCTACGGTGGTGTCCAAATGGCCCGTCTCGAGAACAACATGACTTGGATCGCCCTGTTCATCGCTCTGGCTCCCTCCTTCGGATTCCTCGGTACCGTTGTCGGTATGGTTAAGGCATTCGATGACATCGAAGTCGCTGGTGACATCAGCCCGACAGTTGTGGCTGGCGGTATGAAACTTGCTCTGTTGACCACCATCTTCGGTCTTATCACCGCTATCATCCTTCAGATTTTCTATAACTACATCCTCACCAAAATCGAGAGCCTCGTTGCCCAAATGGAAGATGGTTCCATCTCCTTCATGGACATCCTTGTCAAGAACAAGAAATAATAGTTATAAGGAATCTCAAACCTATTTATTAAAAAACTAAAATCCTTAAACTATTATGAAAGAGAAAACCGATAAATTACTGACCCTGGTGATGTTGTTGCTAGGCGTGCTGTGCGCGGTATTCGCCTTCATGTTCGCCCTAGACAACACCAAGTTCACCGGCATGTTCGACATCGTATTCTGGGTGCTCGTCGCCCTCATTGCCGTTTCCGTCATAGCCATTGTCTACTTCCTGTTTAAGCGTATCATTGCTAACGGCAAGCTAGTCAAATTCCTCATTGGACTTGCGGCTGTCGCGGCTGTCATCATTGTGCTGTTCCTCCTCTCCAGAGGTGGCGACATCTCAGCCGCTATGATGGAAAAGAACGGTGTCACCGAAACTGGCTCCAAATGGATTGGTGCCGCCTGCTATGCCGTTTACCTTTTGGTCATCGGTGCTGCTTGTGCCATCGTCTATGTTGAAGTTGCTAAATCATTCAAGAAAAAATAATCAACTATGGGAAGAAAAACACCTGGCTTAAACACCAGTTCAATGTCCGACATCTCGTTCTTGTTGTTGGCCTTCTTCCTATTGGTCTCCAACATC
>JAFWQP010000044.1 GCA_017509045.1 Bacteroidales bacterium | reverse complement strand
TGGCCTATAATATAATAATATAATAATAATTTATTATTATTATATTATTATATTATAGAACTCTTCCAACAACCAAAAGTATATGCATTGGACATTGGACATTGGACATTCAAACCACCCATCCTATAAATCAACGGATTGTGATTTGGAGATGTTCATTTCCCCTATTTCCCGTCTTTTAAACCCAAATCGGTCATTAGGGTTTAATGGCATATGTATCCGTCCTTTCTCAATTCACCACCAAACGCTTGGTCGTGGTCCCCGAAGGAGTGTGCACCACCACCACATAGGTTCCCTTCGCCCATTTCGACACATCGAAGCCCACCGATGTCGTGTGGTTCCGTTCCCTCTGTTCTAGCACACGGGTGCCCTTCTCGTCGTACACCTCTACCCTCTCTATTTCGAGTGACGATAAGACCACCACACTCCCGCTTGCCGGGTTCGGCATCAACTGTATGTTGCCGATGTTGTTGTCGGGGACAACGATATTGAGTGGCTCGCCCTCACGGGTGAAGCGTATCGTGTCCGTCCAGCTGCTATACATGGTGTTGTCGAAACAGCTGGCACGCACCCGTGCGGCATACTCCACTCCCGCAGCGAGACCTGCCAAGGCGCATTCGGGTGCGGCAACAACCAGCGTAGAATATCCTTCGGGGTCCTCGTCGGCCCGTCCGTACGCCACCTCCCATGTCCGGTTGTTCTCACCACCCTCCCAAGCCAAGTACACCCCATCTGTATCCTGACTCTGTACGTTGAATTCCACAGGTCTCCAACATCTCGGCTGCGTCGTGTCGATAATGGGGAAGATAATCCAGACCCTGTCTTCATAGTGATGCTCCCACTGAAAATCGCTCCACTCCCCTTTATTTTTATAATGTTGGGGATAACAATATGTTACTGCTCCCCAAGGCGAATAGAACGCACTCATGGCAGGAGGCCCTGGGTAGGTCATCGTTGCCGAATCAACAACTCCGTTATAATTAGTGGTGGCAACATAGAATGAATCTGTCACTATGACAGGTTCATCAAAATACACTTCGTATATGGGGAAATATCCCACCTCAACCGTATATCTTGTATCATTCTTAATATAATATAATTTCATCATCCGAGTGGTATCTCGAACATTGTAGGTCTGAGATGCCAACGCTACCATCCCTGAGTCTGTTGGCTTATATAAGATGAGGCTTTCGTGCCAATTATCAAAAGAAGTATCGGCACATTGTGCATAACATGGGAGCGGTAAGTCTGGCACATATTCCGACCAAGAATAAGCGGCAATTCCAACTATTTTCAGCGTAGAGTCTGTATAATTGTATTTTGCCACTTCGGTAGGTTGTGCCCATGCAAGAGATTTATGACATTCCGGTTTATTTGTATGGAATTCAGTGGAATCGAACCAGCGTTGGTAGAAATAAGTAGGCTCGCGCCCTATGATAGTGTCCATTGTGTGGGGCGTTTGTGCTACTAGGATGTTGCAGCAGGCAATGAGGATAGGTATAAAAAATCTCTTTTTCATAAGTTGGCGTATTATGGTTGGCAGATTATTTCTTTTGTGTAATACTTTATTGTTACGAAGCGTATTGCAGCGTTAAAAGCCGTATTAAAAACACCTGCGGCTGTCGGAGGTATCCTGTCCATCTTAAAAGTGGGATTATTATTTACCCCGTTAATAATATCACCTATGCTACCCTTATGATAGTAGGTGGGTATTGATTCGGCTTCCGAAACACATTCGTAAGGCGATGCTTTTATCGACCCAAGAAGAAGGCTTTGGTCTGAGGTGCTTATATTGCCAGAAATGCAGAAATAAGCCGATGTCAGTCCACCCGACATAGAATGCAAGGGCCGCGTTGGCACAGTAAGATGGTATCGGCTTACGGGGGCAGAGGGCTGCTGTATGGGGAAGGCGTCGATAGAAAAGTTGTTATCAGTAAATCCATAAGCATAACTTTGGCGTTGAAGGACCAATACATTGCGGCTTACCGAATCATATATCAAGCTGCGTATACTCCATTGCGCAAAGCCGTCAATAGGCAGGTCGGACAGGGCATGATTCTGTAAGTCAACTATCCTATTGTAATGTAGTTTTATTGTATCATCCGGGTCAGGGGTTGGAAGCTCGGGACCGGGGTCAGGACCTGTGGGGGCAATAGGAATGTCGGGAGGGTCAGGACCGATGCCTCCGCCAGAGCCCCCAGTAGGATCATAATATACACCCCAACCCTCACTAGGTGGGGTCACATGAAGCATGTCGGCAATGTCCAGAACCTTGACGGTGGTTCCATATATATGCCTGTCCAACCAAGAATAGGTGAGATAACTCAATGCCACCGTATCCCCGTTGGTATGTATAATCAAGGGGTGCTCTATCTTTAAGTAATTTATGTAAGGGGAACTGTTAAGGTTATCATTCCATGTGAAATAATAACTTTGGAATGGGGGTGTACGGTGAGTTATATCAAAGATGGATGGGTCTCGGTTGGGGTCAGATGGATTATAGCTCACACTCTGGGGCTTGGTGAACACCCTCATATATAAATGTTTTAGCGTGGCTTTTGGTGCGACGGTCATGACATAATTGTCTGTTACCGCCACATCAGAGAATATTTCCGTCCCATCTCCTCGATGAATATAGTACCACCAGTCGCCTGTTGAAAATTCATGCACTACGTCTGCCACGAATTGACCTCCACTAAAAAGAGAACCCCGTGAGGTGCTCCACCCCCCAGTACAAATGGCATGGATACCATTGGAAACCTTGAATACTTCAATCTTGCAGGGCTCATTTACGAACCAATATGAAGGCGCGTCAGGCGTACCTGGTTGCTGGTTAAATGTAAGCACATGAATAAAATCTGTGCCGCCAAACAGTTGCGGAATGCAGAAATAGCCGATGTAACCTAAGTATTGTGGCGAAGTGCTTGACGCAGCCACGTTCGCATACCCGCAGAAGTAGAGCGTATCCTCCAATACTTCCATATCCGTTACTCTCGGCCAAAGGCTATTGTCAAACTCAGCCACCTTGTATTCGTTTTCTTCGGTCGGGTCGTAATACACAAACTTGGCCGTGATACTATTTATCACATCCGGATAGAATGGGGCGTATTCTATATCCTCGATATATGTTATCTGCGCATTGTCTCCCCATGCTCGGGTGATTGACTTGGTTGCTTCCGTGCTTTCGGGTGTCGACAATATTTCGTTATACGTACCTTGCCCCAAAGCTTCACCCATCAGCATCAATAGCACAATAAATAAAATACTGAATTTCAAATCTTTCATAGCTACAGTTGTTTGTAATACCGTTGCAAATATACTTTTTTTTTTTAAAATATGACACTTTTTTTTTCTTTTGACTACTTTTTTAACACTTAGAAGTGTTTTTTTATTTGTATATTTGCAAACGGAATTTAAAAACAATTAGTCATGGGTTTATTCGACAAATTACTTGGTAACAAGAACATTATCCAGCAGGCCGAAGCTCTACTGGGCAATGCCAACATCATGGAAATTCTGAAGTCGCTGACCGGCAACAAGGAGTTTATGACCAAACTGGCCAGTGCCAAGAACGAAAACGAGGTGCAGCACCTCATCTCTACAGCCGTTGATGCCTTGAAGGACAAAAAACTGACCGATGCCGAGAAAGCCGAGCTAACCAAACAGTTGAAGAACTTCGCCGGCGGCATGATGGGCAAAAAATAGCCACTGCCGACCGTAGTGGCACTATGCTGAGAATACGGCCACGACGTTTTTTTGTAATGGCCCTCACCAGTGCGCTTTGATACAGAGCGCCTGTTGATGGTAGCGGCGAAAGCCTTTTTCCTGTCGAGAAGCTCCCTCTCGAAAGTGTCCTTGTCCGTGTCGGTGATGGTGAACGCTATGCGTTTCAACTCTTTTACGGTGCGCAGCCTCAGATTTTTCGTCAAATACTTACGGGTGATGCATATCATGAGGAAATGGCTCATCTACAGGTTGTATCGCGAAAACTCCTTGAACAGGTTTTGCATTTCATCGAACACAATGCCCCTGATGACGTATCCGCGCTCCTCGATTGAGACGATGGCTGTGAAGTAGTCCTCGACAGTCTCATACCAGAGGAAGGACAGGTACAACACAGTGGATGTGGCGTCGTCAATCGCCAGAATGATTCCCCAGTTGTGCTCCAGTAGGTGGCGTCGATATGGACGCCCCCCTCCAGAAAGACTGGGCTGCCCCGAATCCTTCTCTATGCGTTTAAAGCGACGCTTCATTGTGGAACGGATGATACCTGTAGCACACGCCAATTCCTCTATCGTATGTTTCCCGTCCATGTACATAGTCCAAAGTTCCTCGTCTGACACCTCTCCTTTCTGCCCGGAACTGGTATTCGCACGTCTGGCATTTGTACAACCGTATTCCTCTTCTGACTTCATTTCTGACACCATTTCTTTTGGTTATTTACGACCCACAGGACGAACTTTTTTTTGTGCATATCGTACATTTATATTTCTGCAAAGATACGCAATCCCTTACATTCAGGCAAGTCCCTGCCTGAAAAATGACCCATAGAGCTTTTTTCTCAAGCATTTTTTTGTCAAATTGTTTTGAATTGCTTGAAACGCCTAATATATATATATATATATGCGTTAGTGACTTGTCCCAGCCTGCAAAATGGCCCTTAGACCCTTTTTTGTGCAAAAATGTGTCAAGTTAATTCCGTTCAAGACACCCCAAAGGACTTGGTTCACAAGACAAACTTATGTGAATTAATCATGTAAGCAGATGCGTACTGGAATTTACAAAACACTAATTGTTAACACTTTTACTACTATCAACAAAAAAAAGAAGAGAAAAGACTACAAATATTCAAAAAAAAGTTGTAATTTTGCATCGTGATTCAGACGAACCATGTTTAACCGACTTCAACAGATTCGGAGGAATTGAATTAGAAGTCCCCTGTATAATCTAGCTAGATAGAAATAAATATTATGTCAAAAAGAAGAAGCACATATTTTTTCCCATCAGAACAAAAATACGAGGATGCTAAGAATCATTTGTATAACAAAATGTATCAAGATTACCAAGATTCAGACAAACTCTATTTTGAGGGACGGTACGGTGATGAATCTGTCATCAGCATCATGGAATACTGTTCGGATCCAGAACTTGCAGCAAGTTTATGTCAAGAGCATCAAGGGGTATATAAGTATTATCCATATGATTGATTGTTCTGCCCGTCAATGTTTATTCAGAAGAAATCCGTGAGAAAAGGAAGTCTTCGCTAATTGTAGTTCTCACATTAGGGCTAGCTGCTCTCTTTATGGAAAGTGTGCGCCCAATTTGGATGACGAACTTGTTTGAAGGAACATCATTTATGAAGTATGAGGGAGTAGGGGTCGTTTTAAAGATGCTCTTGTTTTTTACATTGGGTTTAGTAACCGCCGCATTCGCATTCATTATACACTTCTTTAAAGTTATATACTATTTCATAGAACTCTCAAAACAACCTTAATATGCCAACATACGTGGCCAGCAGAATATCAGGGAACGACAATGTTGTATTCCCAGACCGCTTAGAAATAGATGATGAAAATGGTAATGTCACCTATTTCAAAGGGACAATAGTTGGTTATCGACAAGCATTCATCGCTAAGGCGAACATATCAAGTGTACGAATTGCTGCGGGACTTCTGTTCGCAGATATCATAATTGAAAGTACTGGCGGCAAAGAAGTGCGTGCATGTGGTTTTAGCAAACGGAATGCAAGGGAAATAATGGAACTATTAACATGATCTGTTGTATTACATATAGAAAATAACGATGAGACTAATAAACGAATATAGCAATTATTGCCAATGGCTAAGGCAGTTACCAACCTCCACTTGCTCAAACGGAGAGTCGAATTGTGGGGTGGTACATAGTTCCGAAGCGGCATTGGCAATCCTATGGAAGAATGGCCTTTGTGAGAATATTTCGAACAAAAATATTTTATTATTTCTATCATTAAAAAACAGGTTGGAAACTATCGCTTTCAATTTTATTCCTTTTTCAGAATCAATTGGACAGGGCAATTTCAATGTTTCTTTTCCAACAATGCCAAAGGCGTTGACTGAGCTGTATGGTATTCTTGGTGAACTATATGACGTGGTTCGTACTGACAAATGGTGGAAAATGTGTTTTAGACATTATCCGGATGAACCGTTGCGGAAAATACGATACGATGAGAAGTACGACGAATTGTTCGTTAATGATTCGAGCGAGATAAAATTTCACCAATTATTGGACTCTTGCAGCAAGGCAGTAAGTTCTTTGCCGACTGATGCAGAAGTCATCATTCTGTCAGAGGACGGCAGGATATTACCTCTGGCATTCGCACTTCAGGTACGTGCAACAGTATCGCTGCTAATTCAAAAAACGCCATTCGATTGTTGTAGCAATGAGCTTATTTCCGAATTCCGCAGAGAAATGTGTGCTGTGCCATCTAATCACCGAGTTTGCCTAATGACATCAGTATCTGAATCAGATATTCACCATGGCTACTTAACACCAGAAACGACACAACTTGTGTATGTCCCTGACGGTACAGATATGGATTATCTTTTCCTTTTACCCAAAGTCCCGCTGTCGCAATTTGTGTATGATTCCGTACCCAACATTGAGATGTCAGGCGTAAAATACTTCTGTTTTTCTCTACATAGTACTACAAACGTATTTGGACAAACCGTAATTAACATTACTACGTCTAATGAACTAAACAAAGATGTTGTATTGTTTCCCAATAATGAAGTTATAACTCCAAACACAGATACTAATGAAAAAGATGATACTGCCGATATTAATTCAGCTCAATCAAACGATGTCAAGTTTCCAGAAAACGAAACTAATACCAAAGATTTATTAATGGTATGATTTTTAGACTTTTGTCATTTTTTAAAACGATATAGCAAATAACCCAATAGTAACAATAAATGACACACACATGTCTACAATTCAAAATCAAATAGAATCTCTAATTGAGAATCTGCCTGAAATCTCAACACTGACACTTTCTGATATTGAGGGTCAGATTCATAATATTGTAAATCTCTTGCTGAAAGATGATGATGCGTTGCATCGTTTGTTTGCATTAAAGATTTTGGCCGAGTATTCAAACGCTGCTCTTAATGAACAAAATCTCTGTGATCTAGAATCTCGTTTTGCTGATATGATAAAGATACAAATAGAAAGACAAAATAACATCATTAATTTGAAAAACAAAGAGTGGAATGAGGTTATCACGGCATGCGATGACCGAATGTCAGGAATACGGCAACACGAAGAACTCGTCAAAAAAGTTTCTGAACAGTTGGATAATCTAAAAGACAATGATGCAATAAAAAACATTTTCTCTGAAATCGAATCGAAGCTATCCTCAGTTGAAGAGATTTTAAAAGAAGAGGTGAATAAACGTAGAAATCTGCCAATGGAATCTCTCAGTTACTAGTGTACATCCAATTAACCAAATTGGTCTAGATGAATAATAAACCACTTGAATATAGAATCAAAATTGGATATTATTGCTTTCCAGTAAACTCTCTTGGACCAGGCAACCGTTTCGTGCTATGGACAAAAGGGTGTAATCGTAGTTGCTTTCGCTGCGCATCACCAAACTTGCAGTCTACGACTGGAGGTGTATTCTACTCAACTGTCGAGTTAATTGAACTCATGAAACAGAGTAACTGCAGTGGATTAACCGTTAGTGGGGGAGAACCACTAATTCAGGCTCAGTCTGTATTTTCACTTTTGCAAGATGTTCGTATTTTCCTCCCCGAATGGGACATCATTCTCTTCACAGGATTTTTGTTTGACGAAATAGACAACAACATACGCTCTAAACTTTCCACCTTGGTCGACTTGCTTATAGACGGACCGTATATTGATAGCCTGAACGATGACTTAGGACTAAGAGGCAGTTCCAACCAGAAATACTATTTTTTTACGGAACGTCTGCAACCATTTGCGAAAGAACTCGAAAGCCATCCTCATCCCAGACGCCAACTATTTCTCCTTTCCGACGAGGAGATGATATCGGTAGGTATCGCACCACCACGGGAAAAATACATTTAAAACAAACTATCATTATATGGCTAAACGAACCAGAAGCGAATATGACAGATATATATGGGGGCATTGGAATCCAGAAACCCACAGCGATATTTATCTGGACAATAATGCTTATGATAGACTCATGCATGAGTTGTCTGTTCTTCGTAAGAAACCACAAAAGGCGAATCCCCAAAGAATGCTTGATCTCATTGCCCAAATGCAGCAAACTTGGGATAGAGAACGACAACAATACCAGACTGTAATTGATCAAATACTGGCAGAATGCGAAGAAGAGTTAAATAGACTGTATTCTGAAGGGAAGAAACAGTACGACTTGTTAGCAAAAGAAATATCAAACATAAGGCAGCAAATAAAACGGCAACAAGAGCAACAACAAGAACTAAAACGAAACATTGATGCAATAGAACGTGAAGCAGATCGAGACAAACAAATTGCACATCTCAATTGCCAACAGGCAATAGAGATGTTCGACTCCATAAAAGAAGATCCTTATTGGAAGAAATATAACGTGCGAGACTTGAATGAGTTGGTTCTCAAAGTCAATCAGATTAACAACACATCTCCCGCAGTTGTTCTTCAGACAATAGCATTGGACATCATGACAGTCATTAAGGCAGGGCAAAAAGAGGTGGACCATAAACGCATTGAATACTTGAGCGAATTGGCACAAGCCAATGGACAAATCGACCAAGCATTACAATTAATAAGTCATTATGAAAATGATTTGTATTATGACAGTGACTCTGACAACCCGCAGGAAAAAATCGATATTGATTATTGGACATACAACGAATTCTCCAGCTTAGTACACTATATCCGGGAAGTGATAGTTCCAAGAATGAGAAATTCGACAATCACTCCAGGGTACATGGTCGAAAACCTAAGGCAAGACCGCGAATTGTTGAAAGGACAGATAGAACGGATAGACCGTATTGTACCACTTGCAATAACTTCATTGCGGAATTCGAAAACCAGAGTCCAGCTTGCTCTGTTGGCAACTTCCGAGCTTGTACGTCAATATTACTTTACGCTTACACTTGATGGGTACGATGACGACGATGACCGATTGGGCTATGTGGTATACCTTAATAATCCCGCGCTAAACATAAACTTAAGATTGGTCCTAAATCCCGTCCATGGAAGTGATAATATAGATACGATTTGTCATTATGCATATAATAGATATATTGATTATAATATTGAACAAAAGTTATATGATGATATCAAAAAAACTCTCTTAGATCTTGGAATAGTCTTGTCGGAAACAGAAAAGAGAGGGCAAACATTTTCGTCACAACAGGATGAAGATGAGATTGTGCCCTCTACAGACAGAATACACTTATCAGAACATCTTAAGGCTCAAAAACTTTTTCATTAACAATATATAATACAATTAATTATCATGAGTGAAAACACAACAAAAATTAAGTCGGAGCAATATATTGCAATAACGGATGAAATAGAAAGACTACGGTCTGGCGAAGCTTCTAAACGGGTAATGGATCAAGCCGTCAATCGCGCACAAGCTATTTTCAAACAGATACAGGATGGAATCGGGCAAACAGACCAGCATATTTCTGAACAACGGAAGCACCATATCAATACCTTGCATGAAATTGAAAGAAGGGGAATCAAAAAATATAATCAAATTGTTGGAGACATTAATCAAGTGGCATCTTCAGTACAGCTATTGCAAGAACAGATTGATAGATCCACCAGACATGTGGCGGACATAACAAATCAGATAGCAGCCAACTATTCAGATGCCGAACAATTGTATCAGCAAATACAAATTGAATTTAGCATTGCTAAATCAGATGTAGACTACCAAAGATTTGCCAGTCAACGACTTCTAAATGTGGATGCCGCACTTCATCAGGCAACCTCTGTAGAGATGAATCCTCTTGCCAAACGTGCTAGGTTGCAATCTGCCATGACAGATTTACTTCTTTCTGACAGCGAGGTCACTAGTGCACGAATACGATTCTATGACACACTCAATGAGGCTCTAGAATTGTCAAATACCATGTTGTCGGATGCGGCTGGACACCGCAACAACACCTTTGTTTTTGGCGACGAGAAGCATCACGCCAGCAATATTGATTATTGGACTGACGGACAGTACAAATTAATAGAGGATGAACTGAACGAGATTAGAAGAAGGTTGGAATCGGCTAATCTGCAGCCATCCTATTCAATGCAACAATTACAATCCGACCTAACTCGTCTCGTGGAATTGAAGAAAATGCAGGAATTGCAAGCAGCATCTACCGTCTCCGAAATCAAACTATCCATTTTGCGACATCAGCAAGCTGATTTCATAAGGGATATTTTGTCTTCTGACTATTATTTTCAAGTTATTACAGAAGGTTTCGTCCACAATGATGAACGAGAAAGTTACATCCTGAGAATGCTACGTCAGTCTGACAAGGCCATTGTTGAAATAATAGTCAGTCCAGGCAAGGAACAAGGGGATGTTCATACGCTTGTGAGAGTAGACAGTGGTGCTTATATTGACCAAAAGCTACTCGATACTCTTGAGAAAGAAATACTAGAAGATCTCCGTGCCAGTGGAATGACAGTGACAAGTTCGGCACCATGCAACCCAGAGTCAATAGACATTAATTCACCACTTGAAATTAATGATGAAACAAGTCGAAGACACAGTATTCAGCGACGTCAGCACACAATTAATCCGTAAAAAAAACGTTAAGAATATGAATCGATTCAATAATCTTAATATACGTCAGCGTCCTGTGGTTTCGGCAATCTTCTATTACTCGGATTGCTTCATTGATTCTGCATTGCGTTTACATGGCGACATCCATAAGGCTCTTTTTCTATATCTGAAACATGAGGGATATAAGAATATAATTTTCTATAGTACCGTCAGTGGCCCTAACAGTTTTGACAAAGAGATGTTAATCAATTTCCTTTATCCTGACCAATCTTTAAAAGTCAATGCAGATACAGATGAGTTGGAATCTAGAACTATGAATAAAGGCGAAAACCCACGCAATCCATTTCGTCGTGCAAGGCAACAGGCTGACAACAATAGCCTAATAAATGATAATCTTTCAGTCGTTACGGACCCATCAAAAGTTATATTATATGATGACCAAATTAGTAGATATACGAGAAAAGGCAGTAGTTCGTCACAATCAAGAGAACATAGAGGAGGAAACCGAGATGCTAACATTATGCAACTATGCTATTCCCTGACGCGTATTTCCAATAGTGTGTTGGTGATAGATTCTAACTACAACGAAGGAGAATGTTCAGTAGCAACCAGCAGCCATTTATATGATGTTCTTGTTAACACTTTGGGAAGCAGATATGGTGAAAGTCAATCTCATAACTCAAATGCTGAAAATAGGGTCATCGTGTTAATGCCAGTTGACAGCGGTAATACCAATGCTGTGAGTGAAATATTCAAGGAAAGGCCCCAAAGTATTTTCTTTGCCAATACAAATTTTTGTAATCTTTGGAGAGAAACCATACCAATGCTTGATGATATTTCGACACCTAAAGACACTGATGGAGTACCGATAAAACGTCTCTCCCATAATTCCTTTTTTTTACCTGCACCTCAAGCCAATGACATTAAGAATATTATTGAGCTGGAACATCTTCAATATCCAAACACATATATCGAATGGGCCGTTTTGGATGAATTGACTCGCCAACTTTCAGTGTTGGCAACACTTGCCGGTGATAATCAACATTCGCTAAGAGAACATAGAAATATAACATACCAAGCACTCTCCTCAAATAATCCACTCAGTTTCGAAAACTATAGTTCATTGGAAACAAGAAAAATGAAATTAGGAATGAAAAATAATCAAAAACTAGATGACTTAATAGGTCTTCAGTCAGTAAAGGAAACTATCGACGGAATAAAGGCACAAATAAAACTCAACAGGAGGAATAATAGAGATGCTGTTGGCGATTATGGCAATCATATGCTTTTTTTAGGTAATCCAGGTACAGGTAAGACTACAGTGGCACGAATAGTTGCCGCAATACTAAAAGAATTGGGTGTTGTTAGCAAAGGTCAACTAATTGAGGTAAGTGCAGAAAACCTTGTTGCAGGATATGTTGGCCAAACAGCAATAAAAACATCCGAAGTGATTGATTCCGCCATGGGTGGCGTGCTTTTCGTTGATGAAGCTTATCGACTTACCGAGGGTGGATCGCGCGAATTTGGTGCCGAAGCCGTCAACACTCTTTTGGCGAGGATGGAAAACGACCGAAAAGACTTAGTGGTTATTTTTGCTGGTTATGAAGAGAATATGAAATCTCTCTATAGCATCAATCCTGGTCTAAAAAGTCGTATTAAACATACCATCCTATTTGACGACTATTCGGCTGATGAATTGAAACAAATCTTTGTTTCGATGGCACAAAAACGTTCTTTTGTTATTAATGATGAGATTAACCAAATGCTTTCCGATATGATGGGCTATGTCATTGAATACAAAGATAGACGTACTGACGAAGTAAGATCCATTAATGCCCAACGTATCAATGACAATAATCATCATGAACAACGTATACAACGAAAGGAAACATACAATTTTGGTAACGGTAGGTGGGTTCGCAATTTATTGAGTGCAGTTGAAACAAAAGTTGCCATACGCAGTGTTCAAAACCCAGAGGTAGACCCCTATAGACTTATTCTCGATGATTTTCGAAATCTACCCGATATTGAGGAACTACATGGCTTTATCCCAGGACTGACAACTGCTAGACAAAAGGATACTAGGTCGGCAATTGAGCAGCTTGAAGACCTTGTTGGAATGCAGGAAGTTAAGAAATATGTGCAACAGCTAAAAAATGATGCCGAATACAGACATCGCATAGGGAAAGCATCTGACCTTGGAGTACAACACCTTATCTTGTATGGAAATCCTGGAACTGGTAAGACCACTGTTGCTCGTCTGCTGGCAGACATATACTATGAATTGGGGCTTCTTCCTCGCCGAAATATTGTTGAGGTTAGGCGGGAACAACTAGTTGTTGGCTTCCAGGGGCAAACGGCACCCAATGTGGCGCAACGCATACAGGCAGCAAAAGGAGGAGTACTATTCATTGACGAAGCGTACTCTCTGTATCGTGGTAAGGAAGATTCCTGTGGAATAGAGGCTGTCAATACGCTTGTTTCATACCTAGAGAATGATCGTAATGACATCGTTGTTATTATGGCTGGCTATAAAGACAATATTGATCGACTTTTGAATGAAGTAAACACAGGAATGTCTGGTAGATTTCCAAATAGGATAACCATAGGAGACTATTCGAAGGAGGAATTGTATAAGATAGCCACGTCAATGTTAGATAATAGAGGTTACACTTTAACCGATGATGCAAAAGAGGAACTAATGGGTTATGTGATATCAAATAAAGACAATGCCAGATGGGTGCGCAATCTGGTCGACAAAATCATAAGCGCACACCGTACCTTTTGCGTCCAAAACGCCTGTTATTCCTCTAAACAAATCACCGTGAGTGAATTGCGAGACGGGATTTCTTTGATGGAAAATAATCAATAAAAAAATCAACTTTCATCATCATGAATGATACATCCAATAGATTATTATATGATTCATTAAATGCTTTGAACGGAGACTCATCCTGCGTGATACTGGATGTCTCATCTAAAGTGAATCAAGACAGCATAGAATCAATAGTCTCAAATAATACATCCAATAGTACCATGTCGTTATACATTATTGGGGTTGTCATTTTGTTTTTAATTATTGTTACTTGGCAATATTTAAGACATAATAGTATGGAAAAGAGGCTATTTTATACCAACTTGGTTGATAAAGAGTCCATTATTGTTTTGTTACGCCAATTGTCGACAAGAATCAAGAAAAAGAATTGGGATTTTCTTGGCCATATTGTTGTGGTTGATGGAGACTCTTCCCTAATCCCACCCCCAGAACACTACCGCAATGGTATCCTCTTGCTTTATAGAGTGGAGAAAACTTTCTTGTGTAAATTATTCCAAATAGAAGAAAAAGGCAATCAGGAGGATGATTGTAATCCACTTGGCATCATCGATAAAATTCATCAATTACTTTCAGAGAACAAAATCATTCTCGTCATTGCTTCCGATAAAGAAACAATATACTACTTGCGAAATTCACCATTAGATAGACAACATAATGCACAAAGACTTAATAGATTACCAATAAAAATATAATTATGGATCAACACATTACTTGTCCTGTATGTGGACAAACACACAGTTCTTCCATCTGTCCTACATGTGGATTTGAAAACAGACAGATGTTGGTGTCTACACCTAATCCTGTCATCCAGCAGATAGATGCACAAAGAATTAAAATTGCCAAAAGGAATTGGGAACTAATCAATAACTCAAAAGAGCAAATCGACACCCTAACGGAAAACAATTGTAAAGCTCAGGAGAAAATCACGAAACTAGAACAACAAATATCCAATTTCAAGACCCAAATAGAGAGACAGAATGCAATTGCGGAGGAGAACGTCGGTTTACGCAATCAAATCATTGAAAAACAGCAGCAATTAGATTCAGTTTCTGTAGAACGAGAAAGATTGAGTAATGAAAAAACACAATTAGAGAAACTGATAGAAGAGATGAAGGCAACTCAAGAAGGGAGCAGCCAAACGCCATCATTTCCGAACACTAATGACAACAAAACCCCTTTAGCCTATATGGTTGTATACGTTGGAGGAACTGAAGCCAACAGCCTTAACGATATTCATCCAATATATTATGGTGATACCTATGTTGGGAAAGGAACTATCGATATTCCGCAAGGATCTCAGCGTTGCAAGTTACAAACAGGAGATCCTGAAGTAAAAAAGAATCATTTCATTATCAAGGCAGTCCAAAATCCCACGACAAATACGTTCACTCTCAAAGCAACATTGCAAGAGGGGGATTGGAACCATAATTACATGGGTCATAAGCCCCACGAGATATCGCTACAACACGATGACAGAATTATCATCGGTCAAGTTACAATAATAATAAAGAAAAAATGATTTCGGATATGAATACTATAGACTATATTGTTTCGATTACGACAAAAGATGGCGTAAAATACTACAATGTACCCCTAAGCCTTGAACAGATAGCTTGGCTAATACAGAAACAAACCGTTCCAGAGGTGCAATCGGAGAATAATAGTGCTGAGGTAGAGACAAACAAAATTGATGCATTGATTGCTTCAGAAAATGAAGTCTGCCAGGGTGTCAAGTCAATACTCAATTCGATGAATAGTATCATGGAGATAAAAGTACAACAAGATAGCTTCTTTACTGAGTTGTCTAAATTGAATGATTTGGTTTGTTCATTACCGAATGGTCAATCTTTGGATGTTGTCACAAACACAATCCAAACTATTAAAGAACTGCAAGAAAAATTGGCAACAGGTTTTTCGCAATTGGCTGACAGCATCAGGAATAATATAAATCAGTTACAGCAAAAAAAACAACCTGAAATGACCGTTAATACAGCAAGAAAAACAGATGAGTTATCAACTGAGTTAAGTAATACACTGAACAACATTAGTTTTAATATTGACCAATTGTCGAGAACAATAACTGCACAAACATCCAGTTCCTCCAATAGTAATGAATTATGCGCGGAGTCTGTTTATCAGAGACTAATGTATAAACTCGTCGAAATGCCTGTAAAACTATATGAACGTACGGCCAAACGTTTGTTATACAAAAAAGAGAATAACCCAGAATATGACGGGAATGAATTGGAGTTAATCCTCAGCTTTCTTAGAAGAAATCTTGATTCTATCGGTTTGACAGCGATTATTTCCAAGCTTGGAACTGCTTTTGATGCATCAACTATGGAGGTGGATGATGAGCATGTCCCCATTTCTATACTGGGACAAGAATCAAATACTGTGGCATATACCGTTTTGCCTCGTTTGGTTTGGCGTGCATCTTCTGGGCTTCCTGAAAGCATGTTAAGTCCTGAGAAAGTAATACTTTGTGAGTGAGTAATTCAAAAAAATAATAAATAATTATGGTTTACGGAATAGATTTAGGAACTACATATTCCTGCATTGCTCAATTTGAAGGATACAACCGTCCATCAGTTATCCCAACTGAAAACGGACACAACTTTCTACCATCAGTCGTTCAGTTCAAACCGGACGGGAAAATACTTGTGGGGGCTACCGCTAAACGGCAAGCTGAATCCAATATTGCTGCAGATCAAGTATTGTCTCTTTTTAAGCGTCAGATGGGTCATCAGTACTGTGAACAAACAATACCGTCAAATGATGGTACACGCAAGGTGTCGCCCATCGAAGGATCTGCGTGCATATTGCGTAAACTAATCTCTCCAGTACTCGAACAGAATAAAGCCAATGGTGTTACAGCACGTCCGCGTGCAGTTATCTCTATCCCAACAGGCTTTACTGGATGGCAACGGGCAGCAACCAAACAAGCAGCCGAATTGGCAGGTATAGAAGTATTGGGCCTTATTCACGAACCGACTGCTGCCGCTCTTTCATTTAATATTAACGCGGGCGAACGAATTCTCGTTTTCGACCTAGGAGGAGGGACTCTTGATGTAAGTATTGTTCATCATTATGAGGCTGGCAAATATCGGGTTCTTGCTTCATCAAGCGATTATGGCGTTTTGGGGCATTATCTTGGTGGGCAAGATTGGGACAGACTTCTTGCAGAAGAGATAGCAAACCAGTCTGACATAAATGTTGATTTCGATAACCCAACAGGAGACCAACGTTGTCTTCGTGCGGCAATAATGAACAGGGCCGAAGTGGTGAAGAAAAATCTTACTGATGATGAATCTTGTACGGATATTTTGCCAAGATGTGACAAAGAGTTTACTATTACGAGAAGTAATTTCGAGAATCTCACCATGCAACTTACCCAACAATGTCTTCTAGTTGTTGATGAGGCTATTCGTCGTAGTGGACTGTCTGAAACAGAACTTCGTCAGATGAGATTTGTAACAGTCGGAGGATCATCATATATGCCAATGATACGCAACACTCTTATGCGCAATTATGGTGGACGAATAG
The DNA here is from genome assembly GCA_017509045.1 of Bacteroidales bacterium. Lineage (GTDB taxonomy): Bacteria > Bacteroidota > Bacteroidia > Bacteroidales > P3 > Colimorpha. The sequence goes on along the minus strand of JAFWQP010000044.1, from coordinate 50,850 downwards.
GAACAGGCGATCCCTATCAATGGTTTCCTCAAGGTAATCCTGGACAAGCCATCGCAGAAGGTGCAGCAATATATGCATATCTATTAGAAAGTAATAAGGCTTCCATTTATGAATTATCCTCTCACTCATATGGTACTTTATATCATGACAAAGTCAATTTTTACATTAAGAACCTTATCCGGTATTCAGAAAATATGGAATACAGTAAAGATTATGTTTTTAATCCCCATGAGAACGGACAGCCTGCAGTATCTGTAGATATATGGGAAAATGAACGTGATGAAGAGGATTTCCCATTTCCAATAGAAGACCAGGAACGAAACATCGATCGCCGCATTTTCTATGAACAATACACATTTTCCAATCCAAATGCCACAACAAAAGAAACACAAGTGAATTTTTCAATCAGTCGAGACAAGAGTGGTTTGATGTCACTGACCGTTAATAGCGATGGGTCTCCCTCTCGCACATATCAAATCAAACCTCTCCAAGATGACGAATGTCTAACTATTCGTGAAAGGCTAAAAAATGTGCAATAACACTACAAACAAAAACCTGTCATTTCGCCATTAGAGAAAATGTTGACTCATACTAATATAATAATAAAATGGAAGAGATAGATAATAACCAAATGACAGAACTAGCTTCAGTTAGTACCAGTATTTCCCAACCTAATGATTGTCTTAATTGTCTCACAAAGGATGATGGATGCCAGTCTATTGAAATGTATTGTGCCGAGATAAAGGATATTGACAGCTCTTCGTCTAATGAAAAAAAAATATCCACTAATTCGAATAATGTTATTATGCCACCTACGTCTATTTCAAACACCAAAGAACATAATAAAAAGGAAGTATTAATAGATGCAGACCAAGAATGTCCTCAGTGTCACACTCATTATTATCAGACATACTCTAAATACTGCCATAGATGTGGCCGTAAAAGAAATACATAAAAACTTTCTATTAATAGAAATTAAGCGTTCAACATATATTCAGAAATCTTGATTACTATTATTAAATATAAAAAAAGAATTTATGTCACTAGTGTCTCTGAAATTTTGTTAATGTATATATAGTAACATAATTTATAGCAACTTAAGCATCAAAACATGTATCCGAGGCTTGAAATAACATTCGTCCGTGAGAATCTATCGTAGGTTTTGAAATCATCTCCATTCCTTCATTTATCCAATTCTCATGAGGATAAGAGGCAATATGGAAATTGCAAATTTAATTAAGAGACACTAGTGAATTTATGTAATAAAATTAGTTGTTTTCTAAGAAATGACTAGATCTTATATTGATAGACTAATTATTTAAAGTATGCATTACTGCTTGATTATTTAAAGCTATAAAAATGAAATGTCCGAACCCTAATTGCAATATAACAGAACATGATCATGATGCGGTATTTTGTCATAAGTACGGAGTAGAACTATCTGTAAAACCTAATATACAGGAATTAACGGAGCTTGACATTAGGCTGTTAGAAATTATAAAGAAAATTCGAATTCGAAAGAACGTTAGCCGCATATGATGCAAGAAGATACGCAAACAATATTGCGAAAAAAGAATTTGGGAAGGAAAAGAAAAACCACAAAGAATATGTAGAAGTGCTCTTCTGTTTGTATTATCCTAAAGAACTTGAGAAGTCAGATGTTGGACTATTGTACATTAGATGGTTATGTATTTCCTTAACATTAACTTTATTGGGCATATTTTTTGGAGTTCTCGTCATCTTTTGGAGAGTTATACCTATACAAAAAAACTCAAACAACTTTACTCATGAAGAGATGTCACACTTGTAAAGCAAATAATCCTAATTATGCAATTTACTGCCACATGTGTGGTAGGCGCCTCCATAATAGATACTCCTTGAAATGGCTGCTTTATCTAGGGGTTATCATTGGGGGGATTGTAGGTATTCGAATATTAGTATTGTCTATTTCAAGAGACAATCAAGCTAAATTAGAGGGAGAGAAGCTAGCAAAAAGCATCAACGATTACCAGAACCTATATGTCGAAAAGACGAATAATGACAAAGATTATTTTATTGATACTTTTGACTACGTAAAATATGAGACAAGGGAGATTGCGACTCAAGCGTTGAAAGAAATACTCAAAAAAAATAAAAAAAAATATGAGCAAGAGCGGATAACTGCACAAGCTAAATTTGATAAAATAGAAGCAAATTACGAGAACAAGCACAGAAAAAAAATGTTTGAGAAATCATTTCACGCAACATTGAAGGATCCGTCGTTTGATGCCAATTCCACTATTGAAAAAATTATTGAGAGCGACTCATTTCAATTTTGTTTGTTATGTATACCAACAGCAAAACCAAATGAATCACAAATATTTAGAAACCTAAAAGGTCATAAACTAAAAGGATCTGAAGATAATCCTTTTTTCAATAATTCATGGCATCTTAAAATTGATGAAAACAATTTACAGCAAGTAAACATTAAGTCTTCTTCAAATAAAAATGGCAAATGGGTGTTTGTGTTAGATTTGACTATGAGAGAAGGAGGTCATAATTTATCTGTTATCGTGCAAGCAATTTACGAACTGCGCAATTACGAACTGCGCAATTATTCGACAAAACTATGTAATTTCGTTTATACTATCTTTAATTTGAAAGAGAATTTGATAAAAGAACATTGGACATTAGTTGATGTTATCACCGATTCTGTTACAATTATTAATACTTCAACGTATAATAAAGCATTTAAAATAGATTATGAACAGCAAAACATAAAGATAATAAACAAAAATGAATCTCCCTTGTTGGTGGGTATTAAAATATGGAGGAACGAACATGAAGATTGGGACTATAAAAAGATAGAATTATTTGAAGAAGAAAGCATCTGGTGCGATGTCAGAGAAGATGGAAGTAATCCATATTGTATAGTTTTTGTTGAAAAATTATAATTGTTTTGACATGCAATATGGCAAATTTGCGTACTAGGTTTTTCAGGAATAGGATTCGTAAGCATAAGCGATTGTATTCGATAGCTGATATACTAAGTCCCTTGCGGCTATGCCGGGCTGAGTAACACGACTAGTTGCTCAAGGAAGTGGCGGTCGCAGTCGTCGAAAGTGGCGAAGTGCTGGCTGTCGATGTCGAGCACTGCTATGACATTGTCGCCGTCATAGACAGGGACCACTATTTCGCTACGCGAGGCGGCGCTGCAGGCGATGTGGCCTGGAAATGCCTCCACATCGGGGACTACAAGGGTGTGGCGTTGCTGCCAAGCTGTGCCACAGACGCCGCTACCAAAGGCTATGTGCATACAGGCTACGGGGCCTTGAAAGGGACCAAGCAGCAGTTCGTCGCCCACCACGCGGTAGAATCCCGTCCACCAGAAGTGGAAGGTGTCGTGAAGCATGGCGGCTGTGTTTGCCATTAGGGCAATGGTGTCGGTTTCGCCTTCGGCCAAAGCTGACAATTGGCGCAACAGCAGGTTGTAGCGTTCGCACTTTTCGAGAGTGACGGTGTCGCGATTGTTGCGGGCGTATGCAAAGAGCTCGACAGGCAGGTGGCAGTAGCCAGTGGGGTTATTGACGAGGTAGTCCTGATGGTAGTCCTCGGCACGGTAGAAGTTGGCGAGTGGCATCACCTCTACCTGTAGGGGCAGGCCGTAGTGTTTTGCCTCCTCGGACATGATATAACGGACTAGGGGCTCGTCGGCAGAGTCGGTAAAATAGATGCCGGTGCGGTAGCGGGTGCCGCGGTCTTCGCCCTGCTGATTGAGGCTGGTGGGGTCGATGGCCTTGAAATACATTTCCAAGAGGAAACGCAGGCTGACGCGCAGCGGGTCGTAGCGCAGATGCACCGTTTCGGCATAGCCTGTGGTGTCGGTATAGACCTCTTTGTAGGTGGGATTAGGGGTATTGCCGTTGGCAAATCCCACCTCGGTAAAGGTGACACCTTCGATTTGTTTCAAAAAATGCTCGGCGCCCCAAAAGCAGCCGGCGGCAAGATAGAGTTCTTTTTCCATTAGGTGGGTTCTATTTTTACGTAATAAGAATGGAATGAATAAGAAAGTTATCTTAATGGTGGCTAGATGATATTGGTGACGAAGCCCATGATGAAGCCCAACAGCACCCCGAACCATACCAACGCCTTTAGTTCTTTCGACATAATGGTGGTGACAAGCTGTTCGGTCTCCGCCATGTCCATATCGTTGATACGATCTTCGACGATGCGCTGAATGTTGAGGGTGCCGAGCATACGCGGTAGGCTGTTTTCGACCATCATACGATAAGCCTTTAGCAGGATGGTGCGCAGGCGGTCGAAGAGTTCTTCTTTGCCCCGACAGATGTCGCATACGGGCATTGAGAGCAGCCGGTCGACCTCGGTGTGGAGGAGGTCGGCGACCATCTGTTGGGCGTTGTTGTGGAGCATTTCGTTGATAATGTCGGCTAGGCGCGACTGGATGGAATTGCGAAGGAGGTCGAAGATGCCAGCCTTGATGCTACCTAGAAAACCCTCGGAGAGATGTTGCATCACTTGGTCGATGGCCAGTGATGCCACTTTGTCGCCCAGAGCCTTGTCGGCAAGTTTGAGATAGATGGCATGAGTGGCATCGGACTGCAGCTGAGTGGAGAGGCTGTCGAGTTCGTCGGGGGTGAGGTAGCGCAGCAGGTGATGGCGCAAACTGGCCTGTGAGGAAAGCAAACGGGTCTGTAGGGTGTCGACAGCGGTGGACAGTTTGGCGCACATATCATCGGAAAGAAGGGTGGCGGAAAGAACCTGACTGTTAAGCAGATTGTCGCTAATGGTGGAGCCGATGGCCTTGGCGATATTGGCCTTTTCCTTGGGGATTATGCCAGGAGTGAGAGGAATATGGAGTTTGCCAATGTATTTGGCGGTATAGGGGCGGAAAAGCATGCGTATGGCCACACGATTGGTGAAACCGCCAATCGCCGCGCCAACAAGGGGACCTATCATGAATGTGATGAACTGCATAGAAATTGATAATTGGAAAATGGGAATTGGGTTACTGCTTACTTTTAGTTCTTCTTATAGTGTGGGTGGTAGGTGGTGATAGTGTCGCGGAGGTACTGGTGGCTGAGGTGGGTGTAGATTTGGGTGGTGGAGAGGCTTTCGTGTCCCAGCATTTCTTGCACAGCACGGAGGTCGGCACCGTTCTGCACCAATTCGGTAGCAAAACTGTGACGGAGGCTGTGGGGAGAGACATTTTTGTGCAGGCCAGCCTTTTCGACAGCCTCTTTGATAAACTGGAAGACAGCAACGCGCGAGAGATGGTGGCCGCGAAGATTGAGGAATACATATTTTTCTTCGCCTGGCTGAGGGGTGAGCTGACTGCGGATGGTGAGGATGTAGTCTTGCAGTAGACTGAGAGCATGGCTGTTGATAGGCACCCAACGTTCCTTATTGCCTTTGCCGATGACCTGCAGCATCTCCTCTTCGACATAGATGTTGGAGAGGCGGAGATTGACCAATTCGGAAACCCGGAGACCACACCCATAGAGTATTTCGACGATGACGTAGTTGCGGGCAGGACCGGGGAGGCTACGGTCGAAGGTGTCTTGCAGGGCGGAGACATCCTCATCGGTAAGCACGTCGGGCAGATGTTGTGGGCGCTTAGGCATCTCGACCAAACTGGCTGGATTTTCGGACACAACATCCTCGATGACCAACATGCGGTAGAAGGTGCGTAGCCCCGAAAGGAAACGGCACTGGCTGGCAACGGCGATGCCCACTTCGTTGAGCTCCTTGAGGAGTCCCTGAATATGGACGGGTGTGACATCTTGCGCCTCGACGCCCATAGGCTCGACATAGCGGCGCAGGTGCTCCACGTCGCGCAGGTAGGCCTGCACCGAGTTGTCGGCCAGGTTGCGTTCTAGTCGTAGGTGCGCTTCAAAGTCGCGGAGGTGTCTTTGCCAGTCCATGCGTTCTTTTAAAGTAAAAAGTAAAAGGTAAAAACTAAAAAGTATTTGTATCTAACAAGTTTTAGTTTTTACCTTTTAGTTTTCTTATTGAGGCTTTCGCCATCGGTGAGTAGCCACCAGAAGAAGTCCCAAAGGTTCTCCTCCTCCATCATCTTCACATAGCGGGGAGTGAGGTCTTCGCGCTTGGCATCGAGATTGATGCGGCCATAGCTGTTCATTCGGCCCTGAATAGTTGATGCCTGTCGGCTGAGGTAACCCGAGGGACGGCCCGGGTTGCTCTTCAAGGGGGTGGGCAGGCAGACCGCAAGCAGCGCAGCCTCACGTTTGGTGAGCTTGCTGGCCGAATGGCCGAAATAGTGTTGGCTGGCGGCTTCGCAACCATAGATGCCGTCGCCAAACTCGATAATGTTGAGATAGCACTCCATGATACGTTTCTTGCCCCATACAAGCTCGATAAGAGAGGTATAGTAAGCCTCCACACCTTTGCGCACCATGCTGTGCTTGTGAGTGAGGAAGCAGTTTTTTGCAGTCTGCTGGCTGATGGTGCTGCCACCACGGTGGCGACGACCTTTCTTGCCTTCGACATAAGCCATTTTCATCTGTCGGATGTCGAAGCCGTGATGGTACATGTATAGTCCGTCCTCAGAGACAACAACCGCATTGACCAGATTGGGAGAAATCTCGTCGATAGGCACAAAGTCGCGCTCAAAGCGCACCACGCGGTCAGGGTCTTTGACCTGCTGGAAGAACCGTTTGACCATGAGGGGTGTCAGCGGTGGATTGAAAATGGCGCAAAACAGCACCTGAAAGATGGTAAAACCCCATACGGCAAGGAAAGTGACCCATAAGAAGCGCCATATCTTGCCACCGAAACTTAGTTGCCGCCAACGTTTGCGTCCAGAACGTCTGCGTTTGCTTTTTTTGTTAGTATTCTTTTTCGACATAGTGTCAATAAAGTAGGTTTCACTGTTTGAAAGTTAAAAAAGACTATGCCATAAGCACAAGATGACCCATTTTGATAAAGGGGTATGCGAATATGTACCATACGCCCGACCTTCTTTTTCTCCTAGTTTTATTGGCGAAGCATCATTTTTACTATTCTTTCTCACTGTCACTTAACACGCTATATAGAGATTGGCATAATTTTCTTTGTGCAAAAGTACTATTTTTTTATCAATATAAGAAAAAAAATGTATATTTGTAAAACCAAAAATTAAGTAATTTTATATATAAACATTTAAAATACAACATTATGGCAAAAGTTGCAATCAATGGTTTCGGCCGAATTGGACGTATGTCCTTCCGTGCTATGCTTGACCACCCCGAGCTGGACATCGTAGCAATCAATGACCTCACAAGCGCTGACACGCTCGCCTATTTATTTAAATACGACTCCATCCACGACAATTTCGAGGGTGAAGTGCATGCCGAAGGCGACTGCATCGTGGTGAATGGCAAGAAGGTGAAAATCTATGCCGAGCGCGACCCGCAGAACCTGCCTTGGGGCGAACTGGGTGTTGACATCGTAATCGAATCCACCGGCCTCTTCAAGAAGAGAGAGCAGATGATGAAGCACATCAACGCTGGTGCCAAGAAGGTCATCCTCACCGTGCCCGCCGGCAAGGCCGACGATGTGGACGCTACCGTTGTGATGGGTGTTAACGACAATGTGCTGACCAAGGAGATGCAACTTGTCAGTAACGCCAGCTGCACCACCAACTGCTTGGCTCCCGTTGCCAAAGTGCTGAACGACAAATTCGGTATCAAGCGCGGTTTGATGAACACCATCCACAGCTACACCAACGACCAGAAGATTCTCGACCAGCCCCACAGCGACCTGCGCCGTGCTCGTGCTGCCGCCATCTCCATCATCCCCACCTCCAGCGGTGCTGCTAAGGCCGTGGGTCTGGTTATCCCTGAACTGAAGGGCAAGCTGGACGGCTTCGCCATGCGCGTCCCCACTCCCGACGGCTCTGTTGTCGACCTGACCGCCGAGATGGCCTGCAACGTCACCAAAGAAGAAATCAACGCTGCCATCAAGGAGGCCGCCGAAGGCTCCATGAAGGGTGTGCTGCAATATGTTGACGAGCCTATCGTCAGTGTCGACATCATCGACAACACCCATAGTTCCATCTTCGACAGCCTGCTGACCCAGGTGATGGATGGCAACTTTGTGAAGGTTGTCAGCTGGTACGACAACGAGAAGGGCTACAGCACCCGCGTTGGCGACCTGGCTGCCAAACTGGCAACTCTGCTCTAATCAAAACTGTCAAATTATTAAATCACCCAAGGGAGTTGCCTCATTTTGAGACAGCTCCCTATTTATAATCATAACCGACCATACTCTTATGCTTTTAGAAAACAAAGTTGCCATCATCACGGGTGCCACGCGCGGTATCGGCCTTGCCATCGCCCGTCGTTTTGCAAAAGAAGGCTGCCAGATAGCATTCTGTGCCCGCAGTCGGAATGAAAAAATGATTCAAGTTGAGCAAGAACTTGCCGACACTGGAGTGCAGGCTAAGGGCTATGCTGTGAATGTGGCTGACTACCAAGAAGCCCAAGCCTTTGTAGCCGAAGTGATGCAGGATTTTGGGCATATCGACATCTTAGTCAATAATGCCGGCATCACCGACGATTCTGCCCTCAAGCGCATGACGGAAGAGCAGTTTGACCACGTTGTTGGGGTAAACCTCAAGAGCGTGTTTTGCATGACCAAGGCAATACAGCCTATTATGTGGAAACAGGGGCATGGCTCTATCGTCAATATTGGCTCCGTTGTTGGCATAGCGGGCAATTACAATCAGGCCAACTACGCCGCTTCCAAAGCTGGCATCATCGGATTTAGCAAAAGCTGTGCTAAAGAATTTGCTGCCCGAAACATACGGGTCAATATAGTCTGCCCTGGATTCATTGAAACTGAGATGACCGCAGAAGTGCCTACTGAGCTGATGAACACTTGGTGCAGCCGCATCCCCATGAAGCGCCCCGGCACTGCCGACGAGGTGGCACAGGCATGCTTGTTCCTTGCCAGCGACATGTGCCCTTATATCACTAGCGTAGTTCTGCCAATATGCGGCGGAATGGAAGATGCATAAGCCTTAACGTTATGAAAATAATCATTACACATTTGCTAGCCATCTTGCTAGCCACTTTCGTATTTGTAGGTTGCAACCATCCCATAAACACCGACAACAAGAACCAGAAAACTGTCACATACACCGACGACTATGGTAGCACCGTCGTAATACCGCTTCATCCCCAACGTATCGTCAGCACCTCGCCTGCGGTCACAGAAATCATTTTCGCCCTTGGCGGAAGTCATTTGTTGGTAGGGCGAACCGACTTCTGCACATACCCTTCCGATGCCCTACAAATAACAAGTATAGGAGGCATCAGCAACCTCAATATAGAACGTATCATGTCGCTTAATCCCGACCTAGTCATCAGTGGGTCGATGATACCCAAAAAGAGTACCATACAGATGGAAAAGATGGGTGTGCCAACCGTCTGTGTAATTGAGCAGAAACACTATGAAGGGCTATACGACAATATCAGCAAGATTGGACAACTCATTGGTCGCACCCAAGCCGCAGACAGCCTCAATACGGTGCTTCGCGACCGATTGGCAAAACTCGACGTGCAAACCTCCAGCCATCCCAAGAGCGTATATTATGTAGTCGGGTTCGGAGCCTCGGGCAATTTCACCGCTGGAGGCGACTCCTTCATCAACGACATCATCCGACTGGCAGGAGGACGCAACATAGCCGAAGGCATTTCAGGTTGGAGCTATAGCCTAGAAAACCTAATGCAACAGAATCCGGAATATATTATCATTCGCAAAGAGGACAGTGCCTCATTCTGCAACATGGCGCCCTACAACCAACTGGATGCCGTCAAAAAAGGACGTGTGATAGCAATCGAAAGTAGCCTTATCGACCTACAAGTACCCCGCAATACCGAAGCCATCCAATTCCTTTTCAACCGTCTACACCATTGAGAATTGAGAATAAAAAATTGAGAATTATCCGAGAGCGGCAGTTATTTTCAGGTTTCAATTTTCAATTAATATGATTGTTTGATTGTGAAAATGCTTGAGTGCCCCCTCTCAATTATTCAAGCATTTAGTTAGCCTGATCCCAGATGCATACTTTGCGGAGATAGTCCACAGCGCGATTCATCTGCGGGTCTTTATGGTCGCCCATCAATGAAGCACGGCTAAACCGCACCTCAATGTCGGGTTGTACACCAACCCCTTCAATATCCTTATAGTCACAGTCCACCATGTGGTATGTGCTAGTATACACATAGTATGGATAGATATCCTTATACCTGTACATATCTCTCCCATACTGGTAATAATCATAGTCGCCAAAACAGCCACTGTAGAAATAATCATGCTGGTGCTGAGAATCGGGCCATAGGGCTCCCACAGCTCCATATGTACGCTCACCGATAAAGGTGCCATTGGGAAGATTCTTAATCAACATCGTAGCCAGTTCTGCGCAACTGACAGAATTAATATCCGCCAACACCACAATAGGCTTGTCCGACTTTAGGTGCAATCTGGGACACCCCACCCTATATTCTGACCACGGGCTATAGTCTAACCGACCGAAGCCATCCTTGACACGGGTGTAGCCCACCACGGTGGAGCTCTGCGAAAGCGACCCTATGAAAGGAATCAAATCAGCCGTACTGCCACCCCCGTTACCACGGAGGTCGATAATCAAACCCACCACCGACTCGTCATTAGCGAAACTACCCTCACTGCTAATTCCTTCCCAATAACGAGGGCCATAAAACTTGCGTAACGGTTCTTGAACCGATTCGCCACTACTTATAACTGAATAATATTCATGCACATTAGAGAGGTAGAAATTAGTGAATCGGAAATAGGCTATATTTTTCCCTGTCTTAAGTTTTATCAGTGCAAAATACATACCGGGTATCGAGAATACCCCATAGTCCTCTGGGTCGTATGAGCAAAACGAACCTTGCACATAGTCTAAACGCTGTTGCAACACCCTCAGCTCTTCACGTCTTTCGGAATAGGGATCCATATTATGTTCATAATCATTTTTTCCAGGTCTTACAATTGCCTCATACTGTGCCCTAGGCACTGTAAACATACCATACAGATGGTGATCGAGCAAACCTTCAAAAAGCCCCTGATAGGCAGCATTATATTCTGCTTCCGAAACAGGTTTATTAGATGGACGGGCATCGAACTCCTCAAACACGGGCTTAAACTGCTCGTAACGGGCATCCCAATCCACCGTGTCACGTCCCCAAAAGACATACCCTTGGCTCATTCCGTTCCACACTGCTTCAAACTGCTGTGTATAAGTCTTACATGTGCGACTGTTGGGATTCACCATTTCCGACACCTCCGACTCCTTGCGACAGGATGACATGCCCACTATTATTATCAAAGAAAATACTGCTGTTTTGTAGAAAGAATACTTCATGCTATTCCCGTTCTAATATAAATAATTTAATTGGTCAGAACCAATAACTAATGCCTCCTTGGAAGACGAGAGTTGTGTTATACCGAGGGTTGAGATGCGCCATATAGTCCTGCTGAATATCATACAGCCCATAATACCATCTGGCCTCAACACCTATTTCTATTCGTTTTTTTACCACTCCGCTGAGACCTCCTCCCCATACCAGTCCGACATCGGTGCGATTGTCTCGCACCTGGGATTCAGGCGTGTCGAAATCAACGGTCTCATCATAGGAAACCAACCCATTCATACCTTGGGTAATACCTTTGCGCCTACTCTCCAACCAACGTCCCCAATAGCCACCACCAAAGGCATGCAGGCGCACCGTCTTGCCCACATTGAGCATCAGCACCACCGGCACATTCAAATACTTGTTGTAAGTTGTGTCGGGCAGCGACATGGTAGTGCCTCCCACCACATGGTCGCGGTAGTAGTTTTTATCCAGCATCACCCCATCTACACGTAGCGTGAGCCATTTCAAAGGCGAAAAGCTGAGTTGCACACCATAACTGCTTCCCTCGGCAAAGGGCGAGTAGCTATACTCGTTCATATACGACATGTTAATGATGTGGTAGTTACGGTCAATACCGCCCGTCACACCCACACTCCAATGCCGATTCCGCTCGACCGTAGGCTCGTCTAGCTGCATGGGTGCTTCGACCTCCTGTGCCCACATTGGCACAAATGCAGCCACAAGCAAAAGTAATAGAAAGAGTCTTTTATTCATGCATTATAATAAAATGGGGCGCAAAGCAACTCTTCGCGCCCCATGGTTGAAAGTTTATTCAGCGTCGCTGATAAAGGGATATTTGTAATCGTGTGCTGGGTCGAAAGTCTCTTTGATTGCCTGTGGGCTTGTCCAGCGGATAAGGTTCAGATACGAACCTGCCTTGTCGTTGGTACCGCTGGCGCGAGCACCGCCAAAGGGCTGTTGACCTACCACTGCGCCTGTGGGCTTGTCATTGTAGTAGATGTTACCAGCAGCATACTTCAGTATCTCTGCACCCGTACGTAAAGCCTTGCGGCAGCTGGCAAAGATGGCACCAGTCAAAGCATAGGGCGAAGTCTCGTCGCAGAGGTGCAATGTCTCCTCGTATTTATCGTCGTCATAGACAAAGATGGTGATGATGGGGCCAAAAATCTCCTCGCACATCGATTTGTATTTCGGGTCTTTGGCAAGGATTACAGTGGGTTGGATGAACCATCCCTGGCTCTTGTCGCCCGTACCGCCAAACACGATTTCGGCATCGGGGCTTTGCTTGGCATGTTCGATATAACGCATGCAGTTGTCGAACGAAGCCTCGTCGATAACGGCATTGACGAAAGCACTAAAGTCACGCACGTCGCCCACTTTGATTTCTTTCAGCATTTCGCCCACGATACGCTTCACCTCGGGCCACAGGCTGGCAGGCACATACGCACGGCTGGCTGCCGAGCACTTCTGACCTTGGAACTCAAACGCTCCACGCACGATGGCGGTAGCCACTTGGTCGGCATTGGCACTTTTATGGGCAAAGATAAAGTCCTTACCACCAGTTTCGCCAACAATCTTAGGATAGGTGCGATAGTTGGCAATATTGTCGCCTATCGACTTCCAGAAACTGTTGAAGGTGCCGGTAGAACCGGTGAAGTGGACACCACAGAGGTTCTTGTCGGCAAATGCCACCTTGCCAATCAGCGAGCCGCTACCGGGCAGGAAGTTGACCACGCCGTCGGGAAGACCGGCCTCCTTGTAAATCTTCATCAGCAGGAAGTTGGAGAGCATAGCGGTGGTGCTGGGCTTCCAGATACACACGTTACCCATTAGCACAGGCGACAGGCACAGGTTACTGGCAATAGAAGTGAAGTTGAACGGCGTGATGGCGAACACAAAACCCTCCATAGGACGGTATGTTACATAGTTCAGTGTACCCTTGTCGCTGCAAGGCTGGTCGCTGTATATCTGAGAGGCATAGTAAGCGTTGTAGCGCAGGAAGTCCACCAACTCACATGCCGAGTCAATCTCCGCCTGCATAGTGGTCTTGCCCTGTCCCAGCATCGTGGCAGCATTGATGAGCCAACGATACTTGCCGCTAATCAAGGTTGCGATCTTCAACATCACACTGGCACGATCCAGCCAAGGGGTGTTAGCCCACTCTTCGTGTGCCTTCATAGCGGCATCGATGGCCATCTGCACCTCCTTTTCGCCCACCTTGTAGTACTTTGCAAGCACATGGTGGTTCTCAGTAGGCATCACAATGGTACCCGTCTCGGCGGTGCGAACTTCCTTGCCACCAATGATGGCGGGGATGTCGGTCACCATGTTATACAACTCGTCGAGAGCCTTGCGGATTTCCTTACGTTCGGGACTGCCTGGTTTGTAGCCGAGAACAGGTTCGTTCTCAGGCTTTGGGAATGAGAAAAGAGTGTTGTTCATAAGAATGTAATACTTTAGTATTTATTTATAATTAATTCCAAAAAACAATTTGCAAATGTACGATTTTTTTCCGAAATGCAAAAAAAAATGTATCTTTGCAGCACAAAAAATAACAATTCTAAAACATCAATCTACTATGAAGAAGTTAAGTATCATTGTGATGTGTTTCGTTTCGTTGGCTCTGGTTTCGTGCGGTTCGTCTCTCGGTAGTGCCAACAGCTCCACCACATCCGCAGCCAAGTCCAACGGCCGCGCCGCTGGTACATCAATCATTACGCTCTACAACTCGTACCGTAGCACCGGCACCGTCAACCTTGGCAACCCCACCGACCTCACTGCCGCCCTCAGCCTCGCAACAGCCTACACCAATTTCCGCACCAACCAGGCCGATGCCAACTACAAGAAGGCTTTTGCCGCAGGCATGGTCGCCTCTGGCGCAGGTCTTATCACCGCCAACAACGTGGGCAACATCATCAATACCATGAACAACCTGACGGGGCTCAACGTCAATGCCGCCACTATCACCAACAACATCGGCACCGCCACCGCTATCATCCAGCTACTACAGGCCCTCGGCTCGGCTCAAGTACAGTAACTCCTGCCTCCCTCGTACCACTGCTCCCTTGCCGCTCCTTGGCCGTTCCTTCTTCGCCCATAGAGCGAAGAAGTACCCCCGAATCGGTAACAAACGGTAAGAATCGGTAAGAAACCGTAAGTTACGGTAAAATGCGGTAAGAATCGGTAAGAGGGGTGTTGAGAATAGAGAAAGATGAAAGGTGAAAATTGAATTATGGTATGGGTTAGAGGTTAAGGGATAGAGGTTATCTGGGTGTGACTGATTCTCTCAACTCTAACCCCTAACCTCTAACCTTTCAATTTTCACCTTTCAATTTTCAATTTAATTGGGCATAACGCATTACGGCTACCAACGCTCAAATAAACTATTGTTATTATTATCGTTGTCCCCCGTATTCCAGGTCTGCATGCCCTTGTCGTTGTAACCTGACACATCCGGATTTGGTCCGAGACGGAGGGGCGACTGGAATACTTCTTCTACTTTGAAGGCAACCACCTTGACGATGGGGGTTGTATATTGTTTCTTTGTTTTCATGGCTTAGTCGTTGTTTGGAGAGTTGTTAATCGATATTTCAGGAATGGTGTACATCGTGTTACACTCAAGCTGTAGCTGACTGTCGAGGTGCTTGGTCTTGTGGAACAGTTCTTCACCATTAGCAGAATAGCCTGTGACGGTCAGGTCGTTCAAGTATTCTATGGTGATGGGTATGCAGAATATGAGACCGTTGGAAGTAACTGTGGCACCTGGGGCACCATCTGTAGTGAAGTCGAAGTTCATCTCGCTAGAGTACGACACCTCTTGGTCTCCAACAATGCCGATGTCGCCAGTGGGCACTGTAGGCCCCTGTACTGCCCAACTACAGACAGAAGAAGACACATCTGTCACTGGAGCATTGTTCCGCGCTACAATCTTGACAGATGCCACCTCCACAGGGTCGCTGTTGGGAGTCAAAATTAAAGTTAGTTTCAAACCTGCGGTAACATGGTCGAAATACAAGCGGTTTCCAACTCCACTTGGGAATGACACCATGGGGAAAACAACATCGTGCGTGCTATTGCCAGAATGGAAATTGACGGTAAGACGCTTAAGAAGGATTCCGGCATCGGAAACAACGATGTCGTTACCAGAGGAACCGCCGGCGGGATAAAAGGCAGACCTCACCTCTCCTGGCGAGTTAACATTAATATAGAAACCATTCTGGTCGTTGCCCTCAATAGTGTATGCATCAGAGCTTTCATCTTCGCCATCGAAGATATAGAGGAGGATAGATTCTCCCGCAATCCATGTGGAGGCGCATGTCGAAGGGTTGATGTTAATCTTGCTGTCGCTTGTCATATTCTTGGCAAAGATGTAGATGCGGTTGTTGTCCTTCTTGCAGCCTGTGGCAAAGAGTGCCAGCAGGCAGATGATAAGTATTGAATATCTTGTTTTCATAGTTTTTTTCTCCTTATTTGATTACTAACTTCTGTGACTTTCCGTTGAGACGGAGGATATACACGCCCGTGCTCGGGAATTGAGAATTGGGAATTGAGAATTGAGAGTTTATCTCGTGCGTTAACAACTGGCGACCCAACACGTCGTATACTTGCAGCGTGCCGGTGCCCTCCACCACTATCTTGTCGCCATTCTGGTAGGCGAAGATGTCGCTAGCACTCTCGCCGTCGGGGCTGAGCCTGACCGTGAAGCGGTTTGCCGATGCCTGACTGCCTGCATGTTTGAATGTGTATGTGGGCTGACGCAGCAGGTCGATGTCGCGGCCGGTGGCGTGGTCGACAAGGTGGAGATAGGATATGGAGGAACATACCCCCCGCCTATCGGCGGACCCCTCTAAAGAGGGGACGGGGACGGCTGACGCAGTAATTGTATACTCCCCGTTAGTGGAGGCGCGGAACTTCAGCGGGAAGGCCTGTGTGGTGCCGTCGATATGAGCGATGGCGTAGTCGGTGCCGCCCTGACGGATGCTGAGGATGGGAGCCTCGGCAGTGAGGTGAGCAATCTTGGGCAGACCTTCGGAATCATCTGATTGAGCATCGAGGATGGCGTATGCCACATCGGTATGGTCACCGCCACTGACGGTGAACTGCAGACCCTTGTCGGCAGAGCCTTTGGGCTGGGGCACTCCGCCACCAGAACTCTTCGCTTCGCTGTCGGAAAACGTTAAGGTTATCGGGGTCGTATTGATTAGGCTTTTCACCTTGACGAGTATGCCTTCACCAATGTTGATGGGGTCAGAGTTCAGACGGGCAAGCCATGTGCCGTCAAGGTTCAAGGAATAGAAACCGTCTGCGAGATAGGCTAAATTGCCATTGTCGAAGTCAACGCCTTTATAAATCTGGTGATTATAGGGGTTGCCAATCAGGTTGAAGCCCTTCAGACTGTCATCGGGACACGCGCTGCTTTTTGTTATGGAATAGCTGCTAGTGAAACCGCCCTCATTGGTGGTGCCGTTGAAGGTGAGGGTGACTCCCTCTGAGCGGCGGTAGATATAGCCTCGACCAGCCTCGAGAGAAGTGAAGCCAGTGCCGTTGTTGTCGGTCTTTTGGTTCTCCCATGTGGCAGTTGCCTCGTTGTAGCGGAAGAGGTCGTATGCCACGCCTGTCTCTGTGGGGATAAGGCCATTGACGTTGCTGAGGCTGAGGGAGTAGTTCTGTGTCTGGTTCTCGTCGTGCGTATAGGCCGAGATGGCATACCATCCGTACGGCTCAATAACGCCATTGATACAGTTGGGCGTGTAGGAGAAAGACTCACTAAAGGCACCCTGTCCAGATTGTATTATCTCGCCATTCGACCCCATAATAGTATATGTATGATTGCCGTCATAAGCATATCCATGTACCCATTCAAAACGGATAGGGCGACCATTGCATACGCTGAGCGTACCTTCTACTGATGACCCAGATGCACCTTCCATAGTCCAGCTATCAAGAACAATACCTGTGAGGTCGTCCACAACCTGTATTTTTGTTCCATACCAAGAAGTCGAATTGTTCACATGTCCAAGCTCATAGCTTATCTGGCACATTTCATCTTGCGGGCAACAGACGGTAGCAAAACTCTTGCGAGACCACTGGCTTACCTCGTTGCCACAATCAGCTTGCAAAGCCACCTCATACAGAGTGGCATAATCAAGGTCGTTAAGGTAATATGGGCTTGTGACGTTGTTGATGACAGTGCCGTTTACCCTGAGGTTATAGGAGATCCCATCGACCATAGTCCATGTTGCCGTGGCGGTTGTACCCCCTTCATAGTCGACAACATAGTTGGAGGGTTTATGACAGGAGGTTTCATAGCAATCGACATAATAAGTCGCATTATTACTAAATAGGTCGTTCAGGTCGATAACGGTTTCCTCTTGATTTCTGTCTTTAATAATGAACGACCACCCACAAGTGTAGCATGGTTGATCATTCCATTCAAACCGAAGAGTAGTACCAGTGCACACCGAGAGTGTGCCACTCATAGAAAAGAAACCATCGCGATCTTCGTCATACTCATACTCCCAATCATTTCCACCCCATCTGGCCAAGAGTGTGTTGGTGGCATCATCATAAACCCAGATGGCTACCCAATTCATGCCCTCACCAGTTTCGTCATTAAGCTCATATGTGATTGTGCATCGGTCTTCTAATCGGCAGATATCGGTGGTAAATCTAACCACACGGGACCATTTGCTCGGCTCGCTGCCACACGTTGCTTCCAACTGTACCTGATAGGTAGTAGCCAAATCAAGATTTTCAAGGGAGTAGGGGCTGGTGACATTCTCGGCATACAGCGTACCATTGAGATAGAGGTTGTAGGTGACATCGCTAGAGCCGCCCCACTGTACCGTTGCGCCATCACCACTCGATGTGACACGGAAGTTTGTGGGACTGCCACAGGTGCTTCCAACACAGTCGGTAGAACGAGTGATATTGTGAATATCGTCGCCTGTGCCAGAAAATAATACTGAGTTATTCAAGTCATAGATAACATACGGGAATTCCTCTACATTAACATGGTACGAATTATCCCACTCAAACCGGATTGAACGGTCGAGACAGACCCGGAGGTTGTCGGTTCCTGATAGATAAGCTACTGATTTATCTTCCCCTCCATCTCCGCCGGTAGCTCCACAAGTCCATGAATAGAGGAAGATACCCGAAGCATCATCATAGATATTAATGGCAGCCTCATCCCATCCTTGCCCCCCATTATCGTATAGATCGCATGATATTAAGCATTTGTCTTCATCAGCACAGAGGGGGGTGTGGAAACTGATGGGACGAGACCACTCGCTCATAACAGGTTGGTTATCGGGATCCGTGGGGTCGCCATGGTTGCAGACCGATTGTACACTGACATAGTATTGGGTATATCCTGGTGTAAGATTCTCAAGCGTGTAGGTTGGGTTGCCTGTTACTGTCTGTTCAACTGCATTCTGTAATGATTCGATGCTGGTGGCATATTTCACCTTCCATGTTGTAGCTCCGTTCAGGTCTTCCCAACTAAGGGTAGCCGTGGTTGCGGTCACATTATCCGCATTGATGGTGATATTGACAGGTTTGAAACAAGCGGGTGCAGGACCTTTAAGGAGGCGGATTTGGTTTTTGTTAACCCAAGTAAAACTCGTATCAGAATAGCCCCAAGTACTTATATTCTGCACATCTGGATTATAGTTAAAGTCATCTGAATAATGATAGACACCCCGTTTAGGGGTGGCACTGGACTGACCAGGGAAGCCACTAATGTAAGTAAGGAATTTCTCATCATTAGCCCCAGCACTCCCTGTGTTGTCGTCAACAAGGATAGCTAGATCATGGATTCCGTCATATTCGAAAGGTGTTTCTAGTTCGATACTGGTCCAAGCATCGTTGGCAAATGAAACCGTGCCACTGTAGACAAGATCTGCCTGATTCGCTCTCACGTGACTATTACTATTTCCATAGTTATTAAAAGAAGAATTGACCATGTAGATATCAATGTTACGTTCGCATGCGCCCGTACCGACTTTATAGAAGTCGATGGTATAGAAAGTGGCTGCGGTACTGTCTAGTTCCCTTGCGGTATAAATTTGTTCTGTAAGAGAATAGTTGTGAGTATTATTTAAGGGTAGGCTCTTATTGAGGTCGGTGGCTGTGCCCCAACCGATTTGAGTATGGGAGGAAGGGATGAACCTCACGGGCTGTGTCCAATAAGAATTAGCGTTGTCACAGGCGGCACGTACTCTCACAGTGTAGTGGGTCTCTGCTGTCACGTTGAAGGTGTATGGGCTGGAGACGTTGTTGGTGACAGTGCCATTCACTTCAATGTTGTACGAACTGGCAGAGCCGCTCCAAGTGGCAGTGGCGGTAGCAGTAGAGGTTGCATCATCCACATTGTATTCGACAGACAGGTTGGTCGGTATGGGACAAGCGTGAGGAGAACCTGTATAGGTGAAAGTTATTCTAGGTAGGAAGTTTTGCTGGACGGGATTATCAAAAGTGGCATAGTAATAAGTGCTGCTGTAGGCTTTATGCAACCTATCGCTAATGGAAGCTCCAGGAGCTTCCTTCCCATAGTAGTACCACTGGGGGCCGTAATATCCATTCGAAGTGTTGTAACAACCAATAAGGAGGTTACCACCTTGATACTCATAACCATCACCAAAAGTAAAAGTCAGCCTACCAACCCCATCCTCAGTAATAAAAGAAGTATTACCATAAACAGATACTGAACGGCCATAAGGTAACGTATCAAATTCAGAGAAAGTGGCATTAGGAACCTCTACCATATAAATGGCAAAACTCGAACTATTATATAAATTTAAATTGACTGGTGCAGCATAGAACGTAATTTGGGTGATATTTCTATACTGCATTTCCTGAAGATCCTCAGCAGGGTAAACAAACTCTGTCTTAGTCCAGTAAGTAGGGCAGTCCGTGGTTGGTATCGGCACTTTTTGATTTATTACCGTTTCGTCAGCGTAAAGGGCTAGAGTATGCTCTGTCGACTGTCCCCAAGTTGCCCACGGAGCAAAGAGGCTGATTAAGAATAGAAAAAATAATGTTTTTTTCATGATGTTATTGTATTGATTAATAATTACGTTTGCAAAAATAGTTTAATGTTTATAGTTTAAAGATGATATATAAGCAAATAGTCTTATTCATTGCTACACTTTTTTACCGTC
This sequence comes from Bacteroidales bacterium, assembly GCA_017509045.1. Taxonomy (GTDB): domain Bacteria; phylum Bacteroidota; class Bacteroidia; order Bacteroidales; family P3; genus Colimorpha. Next base: position 30,284 of record JAFWQP010000044.1, on the reverse strand, counting down.
ATCTAAAAGATGCGACAGCCGTCCCCTTTTCTAAGGGATTAAGGAGGTCCAGTGGACTTACGTCCGATAGGCGGGGGATATGTAAAACGGGAAATGTAAAAAAGGGATGTGAAAAAAGAACGGACACGCCTCCAAAGACGCGAATCACAGTATTGAAGTATGTGGATAAAAGGAGTCTGCCCCCTCGGCGACCCAAGAGTCTCACCCTATGCAGGACGAGCCGTACGCCAAACGGGAGGGGTATTGTATTAAAAATCAGTGTATTACAACGATATATATTCACATTTCATTAGATTATACACCGTTGCAAAGATACGAAAAAATTAATAATTAATAATTAAAAATTAAAAAAATAAAAATTTAGCTGCCGCACCCGGACAATTATCAACTTTCAATTTTCAATTTAACCGCGTCGGCGACGAGGAAGATGCTGCCTGTTACTAGCACTAGGTCGTGCAAGGGGTCGGCTTGGCTACGGGCAGCCGTTATGGCATCGGCGACTTGGGGAAAGGATTCACCCCTCATGCCTAATTCAGTGGCGGCAGCGGCGAGTTGTCCGACAGGCAGGGCACGGGGCACGCTGGGTTGGGAATAGTAGTAGGTGGTGCGCTCGTGCGGAAGCATCCGCAGGATGCTGCGGAAGTCTTTGTCGTTGACACAGCCGTAGATGATATGCAGATGGCTGTAGGGTATTTCGGACAATTTGTGCAGCATGGCTGCCACTCCGTCGGCATTGTGAGCTGTCTCACAAATGGTGAGAGGCTTCTCATCCATCTTCTCCCAACGACCATGAAGGCCTGTGTCTTCCACTACGCGGGCGATGCCGTCGCGGACGTGCTGTTCAGCAATGTTGTAGCCCACCGTTGGCAATAATTCCAAGGCCTGAAATAAGGTGGCGAGATTTTTCAACTGATAGCTGCCCGTGAGGGGACAGGTGAATTGAGAATTGAAAGTTGAGAATTGAGAGTTGAGAATTGAGAATTTTAGATTAGGGAAAGCAAGGGTATCGGATGAGGGTGAAGGTTCGTCAATAGGAATGATACGGTAGTGGTCGTCGGCAAAGTAGATAGGAGCCTGCATTTCGGCGGCACGCTGCTCGAATACAGGTTTGGTTTCGGGATGGGTCTCCCCTATCACCACTGGGACACGCTGCTTGATGATGCCTGCCTTTTCGGCGGCTATTTTCGACAAGGTATCACCAAGAAACTGGGTATGGTCGAATCCGATGTTGGTGATAATGCAAAGGTCGGGAGTGATAACATTGGTACTGTCGAGCCTGCCTCCCATGCCTACTTCAACCACTGCTACATCTACTTGCTCGGAAGCAAAATAGTCGAATGCCAACCCTACCGTCATCTCAAAAAAGCTCAGTTGCAGCGTTTGCATGTAATCGCGGTGCTGCTCCACAAAGTGGGTCACCAGCTCCTGAGGTATCATCTGCCCATTGATGCGGATACGCTCGCGAAAGTCTACCAGATGAGGCGAGGTATAGAGCCCCACTTTATAGCCCGCCTGCATAAGTACGGAGGCGAGCATGTGGGAGACAGATCCTTTGCCATTGGTGCCAGCCACATGGATGCTACGAAACTTTTTCTCGGGATTGCCGAGGTGCGCCATGAGCTGCACGGTGTTAGTTATGTCGGCCTTATATGCTGCCTGCCCAATGCGGTGGTACATGGGCAGGGAATTGAAGAGGTATTCAAGGGTTTGTTGGTAGGTCATATTTTTGGGGGGAATAGGCTAACTAGTATAACTAGTCATGCTAGTAGTATTAGTATTACTAATTGGGAATGGTGTAAGTGAGGCCTAGGAGAAACAGAGCCCTATAGCTTGGGTAGTTCTGCCAGTAGTAATAACGTTGGAAGAGGAGGTTGTCGGCCTTGAGGAAGAAGCTGAGCGCTTTGTTGTGGCGGTATTCGACTTCCATATTCAGCCCATAGCGCAAAGGCAGGTAGAGGGTAGAATCAACACCATAGGTGTTCGTAACGCTGGTATAGGGTGTGCGACCGAGGAGCTGCAATTCGAGCCGTCCGATCACTTTGTCGTTGTAATTGACCGTGGCGCAAATGCCCGCGTCGAAGTCTGGACGGTAGTACAATGGCAATCCCACACGCTTGTCACCCACGAGCTGGGTTTTCTTATTTCTGTATATATAATAGTAGTTGCCCTTGGCTTCAAGGCGTAGCATTTCATCGTTGAGGAATACGAAACTGCCGCCCAACTTGATGCGGGTAAGGCTGTCGTAGACAGGCGTGAACACATTGTTGAGGTGATACCTGTCGTCGAGACGGAAGGAGAGGTCGTCGTTCAGATTGCTGTAAATACCATATAGGTTAATATCGATTTTTTTGCTGAGATTGAGACGAACCTTGGCGGCAAGGTCGAAATGACTGGTGGCACGCACAGGGCTGTTGGGAGCGATATATGGGTTGATAGTACGGATGTAATTCCAACTGTTGGCATCCATATTGCCCCTTGCCTCAAGGGTGGCATTGATAAGGTCGTTGAAAAAGGATTTGCCTACCGTGGCATCGGGAAAGACATGCACCTTACCACTGCCCGGATGGTTGTAGCCGTCGAGCATGATGACTGCACCCGCATGGATTTGGAAGCCCGAGAAGATGAAATCAATATAGGGGTTTGCCTTATAGAGTCCTAGGTAAGAGTGGCTGCTAAGGGTGGAGGTGGTGGTAGGCTGCCCCTCTACGGGCAGTGCTGCCACAAGGGTGGAGTCGGCACCAAAGGGTAGTTCGGTGGGGTTGAAATTGTTGATATACCCATTGTAGGTTAGATGCAAATAAGCGATGGCCTTATGCTTTTGGGCTATCATGAAGCCGTAGTGCATATTACCGTCGAAGTTGATGTTGAACTCGTTTTGATTGTATGATGCAAAGAGGTCGGTGACGTTGACGTTAGCTTCATACCCTAGGGCTCGAACATCGGTGTTGAGGGTCTTGAGCCCAAAATTGGCCGCGACGGTGTTGTATGATGCCCTGTAGGAGGGTTTCTTTACAGAGTCGCGTATCAGCCCCATGACACTATGCAGCGTGCTGTCGGAGAAACCGTAGTAACGGTTAAAGTCGTTTTGATAGCCAAGGTCGGCACTCAGCTGGTGGTGGCTCTTGGTGATGAGCTTGCCGAAGGCGGTGATGTCGGTGAGCGAGAAAGGAGCCTGGCCATAGTGGGTGGACGATGGGGGCTCGTCGTCAGAGGCAGCCCTGCCTATGGTACCCCACGACGAACGGTGTGTGGCTCGGATTCCGTAAGTCTTGTCAGGACTGCGCAACGAGTTGAAATACACCTCTGCCAAAGGCGATAGGTAGTTGCCGAAACCAAGCTTTATATAGTTGTTGTATAGCTTGGTAGCAGGTTCGCCAATGATACGTGCCGCCTTGATGCGCGAAGGCTCGTAGAGCGACGTAAGCCTGCGGGTGGAGATGTCGTAAGTGAACGACTTGGGCATGGTGGCCACAGTGTCTGTGATAGTGGGTGCCACATTGATTTTCTGCGTCTCTTCAACCACAGGTTTGTAGCGGCTGGTAACAACGACGCGCTCATTATACACGTTGCTGTCCGACTGTGCCTTTGTCGCAGGAATAAAGGCTAGCGAAGCAACGATGGCAAGGGTTATTTTGACTAAGTTGTTCATGATATGCGGTATGAATGGTTATTGGGTATTACTGCTCACTGGTTTCTGATTCAAGCTCGATGACTATTTCCTCCTCTTCGGGTTGCTGGGGAGGGTTCTCCTCTTCGAGTATGGCGTTGCGTTTCTGCAAGGCCAGCTGCACAAGGTCTTCGCCATCGTAGTTGTCGATAATACTCTGTAGGGTCTGTTTTGCCTGTAGGTTGTTGCCACGGGCATAGAAGATGTCAGCCCACAGGATAAACGACTTGGCAAGGTAGTAGTCGTTGGCAGGGTCGGCAGTGATGGCCTCAATGGCTCGCTCCGCCTCGTCGTATTGCTGCTGTAGGAAAAGGCTCTCTGCTATGCGGTAGGACGCCTCACCGCTGTAGTCGCCATTGGTGGAGTGCTTCAGCAGGCTGTATACGCTGTCTGCCTGACGGTAGTTGTGTCCCGTTTCATAATAGGTGCGGGCAATGCAGATGCGGGCCTCGTCGCGCAATTCTTCGGTAATCTTGTAATCGCCGAGCAGGGCGTTGGCGGCAGCACGGATGCTGTCGGCTTGTCCCAGCCGCACCCAGCTGCGCAGATATCCCACACGGCCTGCCACACGGCTGTTGTCGCCTTCTGCCACTGTCACCAACTGGCTGTAGAGGTCTAGCGCCTTGGTGAAGTTGTTGAGGTTGTAGGCTATATTGGCGGCATTGTGCAGCGAACGTTCTGTGTAGCTGTTTCTACCCGCCGCAGCCACTGCCTCATAGTGTGGCAGCGCCTGCTCGTTTTGGCCATTGCGGAACAGGCAGTCGGCAGCATAGTAGTGTGCCTGTAGATGGAACAGACCTTCGGGGAATTTGTCCAAATAGTTCTCGAAACTCCGCACCGCGCTCTCGCAGTCGCCATTCATATAGAGGTTCTCTGCCGACATATACAGCGTGCTGTCCTGCTCGACGGTGGAGACATTGGTCTTGGTGGTGCGTTTCACATAGCTGAAGTATTCGTCCACACGATTTTGGCTCACATAGATGTTTTTCACCGTGCTCAGTGCGTCGCGTGCCTCGTCGGTGCCGGCATAGTTGTTCAGCAGCTGGTCGAACATCTCCAATGCCTCGTTGTTGCGGTCGGTGTTGTAGTAGATAAGACCCATGTTAAGCAATGCCGTCTTGACCAACGTATTCTGAGGATATTTGTTGCGGAAGTTGTTGAAGTACAGCAGTGCCATATCGTTGTTGTCGCACACCAGATAGGTGTTGCCCACCTCGAAAAGGGCCTTGGGCGCCAACGACGATTCACCGTATTTCTCGAATATCAAGTTCAGATTGTTCAACTTTTCATGATATTTGCCCATGGCTCCATACGACAGCGCCTTCTGATAGGTGGCATAGTCGGCATCAGGGTCGTTGGCTTCGATCACTTTGTCGTAATACTTAATAGCGTCGGCATATTTGCTATCCAGATAGTAGCAGTCGCCCAAGCGATTGTTCACGTCATTCACCTGGTGCTGGTCGATGCTCTTGTCTGCCAAGCGTTGGAATATCTTGAAATCGTCCATGGCGTCCGACACATTATTACGCTTCAGCGAGATGTAACCGTGAGTGTACAACGCCTGACGATAGTAGGGCGAGGTGGTGGCATTACTACTCAGCATAAAGCGGTCGAGTGTCTTGGCAGCGGCATCCACATCACCCATCCTATAACGCGACTCGGCATACAGGTAGTAGGCATCGGTGGTATACTTCGGCAGGGCGTTGATTTGCGATGCTTTCTGGAAATAGGTGGCGGCCGACTTCATATTGCCGGTATTGAACACCTCGATACCACGGTTGATGACAATGCGCTGATATGCCTGATTCATCAGCGGGCTACGTTCTTGCATCTTCTCTATCAGCGTCAGTGCATCCTTATAGTTGCGCGTGCTGAAGTAGAGCGAGGTCAGTATCTCCTGCACCTCCGCCTTATGCGAGGTGCGGGGGTATTTCTTCAAATAATCCTCAAACGAGCGTATCGACTCGTTATAGGGGTTGGCGTTCAACTCGTACGATAGTTTGGCGTAATTGAACAGGGCATCTTCCTTAATCTTGGGGTCGAAATCCATGGTCGAAGCCTGCAAGAACATGCTTCGCGCCTCGTTCTTACGTCCCAACCTGATGTCCACATCGCCCAACACATACAGTGCATGCTGTGCCACGCTGTCCACACACACCGTCTTCTTCGACAGATAGTACTGTGCCGAGTCGTACTGATGCAACATATAGTGGCAGTAGCCTATCTGGTAGTAGCTGTCCTGCGGGGTGCACGATGCCACCAAGGCAGCACTGTTGCTCTTCTTGCCTTTGCGAGTAGTGCCTGGCGCCACCGTCTGGGTGGGGTCGGTAGCGCCGTTGTCTTTGTTGCGCATGGCGGCAGTATAGTAGTCGAGTGCGTTCTTATACTCGCCGCGGTTAAAATACACCTCTGCCACCATCTGGCGAATCTCGTTTTTCTTAAACACATCCTCCTCCAGCAGCAGCGACGGTGCCAGTTGCAGCAGCTCGTCGTTCTTGCCCAAGTAGTAATAGATGCGGGCAATGTACGACGGCACTATCTTGGCAAATCTGTGGTCCGACTGCAGCTTCTCAAAGTTGCGCAATGCTAGGTCGTACTTGCCATCCATATATTGCAGGTGGGCATAGTAGTACAGAGCTGCTGTCGTGTATTTCGATTTTCCATTAATCTCCTGTGCAAAGCATTTCTTCGCCTCGGCATAGTCTTCGTCGTTGAAATGGCAATAGCCCACTTTGAAGTTATACTCGCTGCGATGGCCATATTCCACCTCGCGCGACTGCACTTTCTTGTAGTATTTCAACGCCTTCTCGTAGTCGCCTGCGGCGTAGTGGTAGTTGCCTAGATAGAAATACGCCATATTGCAGTGCTTGCTGCGGGGATACAGCCGCAAAAACTCCGTCAGCCTGAAGTCGGCATCGTTGCTTCCCAGCCGCTCGGCACACACCGCGCTATAGTAGCGTGCCTCGCAAGCCATCGCCTCATCAACCAATGGCTCCGCCATCAGCTGGTCAAACAAATTCTGCGCCGACGCATATTTTTCTTTTTGGTAGAGGTCTGTCGCCTGACGGTAGACCTGACGCAATGCCTCGTCCGACGACGACTTCTGCGCGAAAACCGATGGTACCAGCATTGCCAATACCGCAATAACTATAACAAACTTAATCCGTTGCATAAACAATGATTACTTAATTCAAGACGTAAAAATACTAATAATTAATATAATGGCGGCACCCTCCCGCCATCTTTTATAAACAACCAAATGTTAGAAATCAAAAACTCCAATTAGTCCGACTAGTCCGACTAGTCCGACTAGTCCGACTCGTCCTCCAACACCCTACCTCAAGAAAAACGGCTGGTCGTCGTTCTGGTACTGGGGCTTAGGCTGCCAAGGCCCGTGAAGCAGGATGCCACTAGCTGGCGGCGGTGTGACGGTGTATTGCAGCTGGCCCTCTGGGTTGATGAGGATAAAATGGGGATACGACACCACTCCGTAGCGTTCCAGCAACTTGTAGTTGCCGTTGAAGTGCAGCCACGTCCAATTATATTTCTGCCCCTTCTTGGTATTCTTCAAGAAGTGGTACATCTTCTGAAACTCCCTGTCGCAACAGACGCTCACAAACTCCACATTCTTATTTTTGGCATACACACTGTCCTTGAAGTGCGCCATCGTCTCTATCTCTGCCAAACAGTTGGGGTCGCCCACTCTCACAAATGCCAGATACACCCACTTCCCCTTCATGTCCTCCAGCCGCACCATCCGCTTGTCCAAGTCAGGCAGCTCAAAGGCTGGCACCTCCGATCCTTCTTCCTGTTGGCGCAACGATGCCACCAACCTTTCCGCCAGCACCTTATGCTCTGGAAATTTGCTCTGCGCACCCACCATCTCTATCATCTTCACTACCTTGTCGCTCTCATAGTAGCGGTTCTGGTAGTACGCCTCTTGCAGCGCCTCCAGCGCCACCAGCTCCCTCACCTGCTCGTTCCTCAACAGTGTGTCCGTACCCAGCGAATCGAGATACACTTTAACATTCAGCGTGTTCACCCAATGGCCTAACAGCCATGCCGGTATCTTGTTCGTACCCTTCGACACACAGTTGGCAAACAGCGTGGTAAAGAATGCCATATAGTTGTCGTCGTAATACATGATGGGCTGCCCCTTGATGTAGCGGTTCACCATCTGTCGGCGCGTACTGAAATGCAGGCTATACTTCATACTTGCCAGTTGGTAGCGTTTGTAGCGGTTGAAGAACTCGTTACGCGTGTCGGGAGCCTTCTTTGCCACCTCCAGTTCCAAGCTGTCGAAATAGCGTTTCTGCGGACGAAAACGAGCATCGAAATAGACCCTATGGGCATCGATATAATCTGCCACCACCGCCTCGAAATTCGAAATCATGCCGTTCAGCTCGTCGGCAGGCATGTTCACAAACTCCAGCGGCAACACCTCTGGCGACAAAAACACATTCTTCTTCTCGTTCACATCCCAGTCAAACCGTGGCACATACACCTCGTAATCCCTACCTGGCTCCACAAAGAACGACTGGCTGTAGTTCTCTATCTGCAACATCATCATCGTGGGATAGTTGGCAAACGCCTTCAGCTCAAAGGTGCGACCCGCACTTATCACAGTATGGTCCACTATCACCTCAGTGCGTGTCAGCATGTCGCTATACTTATACAGCGTCACCTCCTTGCCCGCGCCGTTAACCACCTCGCCACGGATAGTGACATTGGTCTGCGCCTCCAATTGCGTGGCACCGACCACCAACAATACAATGCTCAATAGAGAAACTAAACGGTTCATTTAGGAATGCTTTTTAGTTATTATAACGAAGAGCCACCACAATTATTGCCCCACATTCATAAATTTCCACAAAAAAAATACACCCATCTGAAGAAAAATTTGTATTTTTGCATCCCGATAGCACACCACACGCTCGCCCTATGTACCTGCACATCGACTGCAATAGTTATTTCGCCTCGTGCGAAGTCGCCACCCGCCCAGGGTTGGAGGGCAAACCCGTGGTGGTTGCCAACGACAACGAGGCTGGCGGAGGCATCATCCTCGCACTCACCGCCGAGGCTAAGGCGCTAGGACTCAAACGCGGCATACCCCTCTTCAAGGTACGCAACCTCATACGGATCAACAACGTGGTCATCTGCCCCGTCGACCACAAGAAGTATCGCCGCATCTCGCGCCAAATCATGGAGGCGGTGCAGCGGCAAGCCATCGTGCTCGATTTCGTGCAATACTCCGTCGACGAGTTCTTCGGCTCACTGCCCGTAGAAGAGCCCGACGAGGTACGTCTCTACGCCCGCAAGGTAAAGGAGATGATAACCTCCACCACCGGCATCCCCGTCAGCTGCGGATGCTCGCAGAGCTACACCCTCGCCAAGGTCGCCACACACTATGCCAAGCACTACAAAGGCTACAACGGCATCTGTGTCCTCACGCCCGAGAATCGCCACAAAGCCCTCTCCATGCTCGACATCGCCGACGTATGGGGCATCGGACGCAAAAACCGCAAGAAACTACAGGACCGCGGCATTCGCACCGCGCAAGACTTCGTCGACTGCGATGAGAAGGACATCGAGTCGCTCTTCACCATCGCCGGCATACGCACATGGCGCGAACTACAGGGCATTCCCTCCATCGACCTCCACCGCCCCGCACAGCAGCGCAGCATCATGCAGAGCCGTACCTTCGTCTACATGACCGACCACCTCGACGACCTCGAGCAGTACATCCGCACCTTTGCCACCGCCTGTGCCGCACATCTGCGGCAGCAGCACAGCGTGTGCCGCGCGGTGACAGTATTCCTCTCCACCAACCGCCACCGCGACGACCTGGCACAATACCGCAACAGCGGCAGCGTCAAACTCCCCTCCCCTACCGCCGACACCCCTACCATCATCAAAGCCGCCCTCGCCGCACTACAGCAGCTCTACCGCCAAGGCTTCCTCTACAAGCAGGCAGGCGTCATCCTCACCGACATCAGCGAAGAACAAGGCATGCAGCTCGACCTCTTCACCGAACCCCAAGACGAACGCCGACGCAAACTGATGCAGGTGGCCGACGAACTCAACAAGCGTTTCGGCGACGACACCATCAGCTTCGGCGCCCTCACCCACCCCAGCCACGACGACATGGATGAGGAAGAAATGTGATACAAGATGACATACCCATACTACGCCAGCGAATCACAAATAATCCCAAATCGGTCATTAGGGTTTATGGCAGATTAGTATTCGTTCCGAGCAGATTGGCCACATCGCTGGCGAAGGCGTAGCGGGCTACGGCGAGACAGCGATGTGGACAAGCGGCCGGAAGAAATGCTGAGATGCCATGAACAGACCTAAAAAAGTGAATTTAAGCCAAAAGTCGGTCTAATGACCGATTTGGGATAATGGTTCATCCGACAAACGGGTAGGTGATGTTGAGAGCTGTTTCCTCCCATTTTAGATACGCCTTGCCTCCACCTTGCCTCCACCTTGCCTCCACTTTAAGAGTGGAGGCAGAGCGAAGGCAAAGCGAAGGCAGAGCGAAGGCAGAACAGAGACGACCGTCTATTATATTATACCGAAAAAGCCCATAATTAGGGTGCCACTTTTGAGAAAAAAAAGTGGCACCAAAGTGGCACCCGATGACAATAACAATAACAATAGGTGTGAGACCACTGTTCACTCCCATTTCACACCCCATCTCACAAATTTCAGGGCAAACACAATGATCAACAGTTACATACTTTCAGGTGTTCACTGTTCACTGTACAATGCAATGAATTTTGGTTTTTTGATAGGTAGATAATATAGAATTATTAATATAATTAATTAATAATTAATATCTTATATAGTAATATACCCATATTGCGCAAAAAAACATATGCATTACACAGTGAACAGTGAACACTTTTTGCATGACGGTATAACCGAATGCATTGCAAAAAACAGATAAAATAGCTGCAAAGATTTTAGATTTTACATGCAATGTGTTTTGACATTTTTCTCATACCAACACCCTATTGGTTATTTGAAAACCAGAGAGTGAGGGCACAAAGGGAGAGATTGGTTTGTTTTGAGACTTTTAAACGGGGGTTAGAGAGGCAGCATAAAAAGTATACCGTACTGAGCAACAGCGAATAATAAATAACCTCTACTCTTTTTATTTGCCATGTGGGGAAATTTTAGTATTTTTGCAAGCGGTAACGGCACGTACCGTTAGGCATGTGGCATTGCCGACATAGCGGCTCACGAGAGCGGTGAGCCAACGAATATTGAATATTAACAGCATTACTATTATTTCGCGTTTACCGAAAGCGTAGGAAACTTAAGGATACAACTCGCGGAAATAAGATGAGGCTTCCTCTAGTGTAGGAACGTTCTCCCAAAGTGATAGTAGTGTTCACGTAGATTGGCGTGGACTACTTATTGGGAGAAAAGGCGAGATTCCTACGCTGCCTTGGTAAACGCATAAGAAGTTCACGTCTTTTTGATTGTTAGGAATAGAACGGAGAAATGTAGTTGGGGGATGGGCGGAGAATCTGAAGTATTGCTGGAAGAAAACGCAAAATGTCGGGAAAAAGTAGTTTTTTTGCAACACTATTCAAAACAATAATAAACAATGAAAAAGATTACAACGGTTGTTTGTCTGCTGACCTTGATATTAACGGGTTTGGAGGCTGAAGGTCAAGGATTGTTTGGCGGAAGAAAGCGCAACAGAGCCCGCAGCGAGCGCACTGACAAGGTGCGATTGGAGACAATGCCCGTGCAGGTGAAGGGCGAGAAGTTTGAGATGGTGCTGGTGAGGGGCGGTTCGTATATGATGGGGTGCGACCCCGAGTTTTGGAGTTTGTCCGCCAGTGCGTTTGCCGAGGGCAGGAGGGTTTATGGGATGAATAAGGTGACAGTGCGAAAGAATGGTCTGATAGGCAAGAACGACGAGATGCCGCGGCATGGGGTGTCGGTGGGCAGTTTCTATATGGGTCGCTATGAGGTGACACAGGCGTTGTGGACGGCGGTGATGGGCTACAATCCGTCGAACTTTGTGGGCGAAGAGCTTCCCGTGGAGCAGGTGAGCTACGACGAGGTGCAGACCTTCATCAGTCGGCTACGCGAACTGACGGGGTTGCCTTTCCGCTTACCGACAGAGGCAGAGTGGGAGTATGCCGCCAGAGGAGGTAAGGAGGCTAAGAGTACGACCTTTGCGGGTTCGGATGAGTTGATGCATGTGTCGTGGACACAGATTAATAGCGGGGATTCGACACATATAGTGGGCGGTTTGGTGCCCAACGAGTTGGGTCTGTACGACATGACAGGCAATGTGTGGGAGTGGTGCAGCGACTGGTATGCTGAAGACGCATACGTCAGAGATGTGGCATCGAACTACAATGTTCCGCCTACGGTGCAGGGACGGCAGCAGTTGAGCGACTATCTGGTAAATATTGGAGAGGAGCGTTCCATCGTGGAGTGCATTCTCGAGACGGCATCGCCTAATGGCCCTGTCAGCGGGGTGACGAAGGTGGGACGCGGAGGCTCGTGGGCCGATGTGGAAGGGGATGCGCGGGTGTCGTACCGCAACTTCTGGCAGCCGAATACGAAGTTGAGTGTGTTGGGGTTCCGGTTGGTATTGTCTGCCGACAGCATTCCTGCTACAGGTTGGATGCCCAACCAGTATGTAATGGACTCGTTGGCGGAAGGCAGGGCATACTCGTCAATGACCACGGAGAGCATGGCACGGCTTGCCAACGGGGCGTTGGAGGGGCTGTTCAGCGTGTCGCCCACGCAGCGGGTGCGTTTCTCAAAGGGCAACCTACAGTACAATGCGGTGGCGGACCAGTGGCGCTTTGCCGAGAATCAGTACGATGTTATCGGATACGACAATTTCTATTACGGTGAGCATTACGCGGGTTGGATAGATTTGTTTGCATTTGGCACCAGCGGCTACCGCAACAGGCCATCGTACTACTTCTCCCTACAAAATATGAATTATGGGAATGGCAAGCGAAATATTGATAGGACGAGTTACGACTGGGGAGTGTACAATGCCATCAGTAACGGAGGCAAACGTGCAGGACAGTGGCGGACGCTGTCGGTGAATGAGTGGGCGTATCTGCTGATGCGTCGACCCAATGCGCAGCTACTGATGTCGCCCGCCTTGATAAATGACCATCAAGGCATCTTGTTGCTACCCGACGATTGGTTGGAGAAGGGTGGCGACACGTTGCAACAGGGGATGATACCCGTGTTCTCGTCGGCCAAATGGACTGAGATAGAGCGGGAGGGTGCTGTGTTTCTGCCTTGTGCAGGGTATGCCAAACTGAACAATTATTACTATGGAGTACCACAGACTGCCGAAATGGAGGTGGTGGGAATTAACACAGGATTTGCAGACCGTGCTGAAACGGCTGCGCCAGTGAGCCTGATGGCGGAACAAGCTAATGGCGGGGTAGACCATACTAATCCAGCCGAAGGTGTCCACTATGGTGATTATGGAACTTCACACATAGATGGGGAAACGCCAGGCGGAATTAGACAAAAAAGAGAATGGGCTAAAAAGTTTGCATATAGGCAACCGTATGAATGGAATGAAGGTTTAGGATATTATTGGACTACCATCCAATATGATAAGCGCAACGCGATGGGCTATTGTTTCCGTTTCGGCGACCTTGGTTTCATCCTCCCTTTAGAGCGGCTGACACGCCTGTCGGTACGGCTTGTACAGGACGAGTGAGAATACACGTATTATTTTGCCTTTTCAGGGCTGTGTTTGATTGATGTTGCCTCCAAATACTTCTCCTTGTAGGGGAAGGGGCCATCGTGGTCGGTAGCACCGCCGTCGAAGCGGAAGCAGACGTGGGAAGAGAAAGGGATGACGTTGTAGGTGTCCAGCTGCCGCTGTCGGGCCTCTTCTGTATAGGGGTTAAGCGACACCTCAAACCAGTATCTGGACCAACCACTATAGAGATAGTCGAAGGTTGCCAGACCTGTGGGCTTGTAGATGGTCAGTTTCTTGCAATGGAGGGATTTTAATAATTGAGAATTGAGAGTTGAGGAGACATACCCCCCCGCTTTGCGGTACCCCTCTAAAGAGGGGATGGCTGACGCGTCAAAGGTGTCGGTATCGGCCACGAATGGGTATCCAAAAATGTTATTGAGAGAGTCAATGCTGTGGAGCGTAGCCTCGCCTTTCTGAGTGTATACCAGCATGGTGCTGTCGGGCATGAGGTCGTAGAGCTGGTTGGCAACCGAGAGCATGGTGGACTCGTATTTGAGACAGTGTCGCTCCATCTTGGCGGGGACACGCGAAAGGCCCTGCGGGAGCAACCATAACGTCACGCAGGCGACCACCGCCATCAGCACATTCCATAGGGCTATACGCCTACCTGTCCGCTGCCGTAGGTGGAACAGGGAATAGATGAATATTATTAGACCTAGTGGCACCGACCATAACAACACAAAGGCCGACAACATCCAAATAAGCCCGAAGAGGTCTACCTCGCAGAAGAGCCAGTCGACCATAAAGACTAGCAGTACCAGACTATTGATGGCGCAAATGCCATAGGCAGGCACCTTAATCCAATAAGGGATTTCCTTGGAGGACATAGGCGATTATTAATTGAAAATTGAAAATTGAAAATTTGGCTGCCGCACCCGTCCCCTCTTGAGAGGGGTGCCACGATAGTGGCGGGGTATGTCCTTCTCAACTCTCAATTCTCAATTTAAAACATGTACCCCATCTTGATATAGAGGTTGCTGAACTTGGAATTGTCCTGCTCGTCGAGGGCGGTGGCCCAATCGACGCTGAGGACGAAGTTGTCGTTCATCGCCACCTTAAGGCCGCAGCCAGCGGAGAGGTGGGGAGCGTAGAGACGGCTTTCGTCGATGTTGGATTCTGGATCTGTTATATCAAACACAAGAGGATCCTTCATCACACGACAAGCGGTCGGCTGCACAACCATACCGGCGTCCATAAAGGGATTGAGACCGATGTAGAAATTCTCCTTGCCAACTTTGAAATGTGCCACCTGCACACGAAACTCGACATTGGCAAAGGCTACACCAGGGGCAACGATACGGTTGCGCAGGATGCCTCGGACAGAATTGGCACCTCCCAATCCCTCATAGATAACACGCTGCATATAGAGCTGGTTGAGGTAGGTGTTGAGGTAGAAGGGGCTGTTGCCCGCCAAGTTCAATTGTGTGCCAAAACGATAGGCAAAAGTGAGACGATTGGGAAGAATAGGCACATAGTGCCGCCAAGCGGCGTTGAACTTGACATTATTGTAGTCGGCCATGTCGCCAAGTCCGGCATAATAGGTAAGGAACGCATCAGCGTGGATGCCGCGACGGGGGTTCTGCTGACGGTCGCGGGTGTCGAAAGTGACACCACCGTGAAGATAGGGATGGGAGCCGCCATTGGCCTCGGCAGGAGAGATAAATCCCCATGACACATACTGGTCGTATAGTGTGGGGGCATTCTCTGGCAATTTATCCTCATCCTTCTTGGTGTACTTATTCAGACTTGCCACATCCACACTGCCCACATTATAGTGCAGCAGTCCTATTCCGACATTCCAGAACCACGGCTTGCTGATTGTGCCCTGCAAGTCGGCACTGAAGCGGAACATGTCGCGCTGGAACTTGTAGTAGGCACGGGTCAAATATTGGTCGCTGGAGGAATTGGCATATTCTGAAATGTAGTAGGACGGATAGCCGTTAAAGCCGTAGAAGTCGCACATCTTATCGGGCAGGTAGGTGAGGTCAATACTCAGACGATGATTGGGGATAAGGTACTTGGAATCATACGCTAAACGGTAGAGACCGTAGTGCTTGGAGGTGGTGGCAGCCTCGACATAGAAGGAATGGTAATAATCGGGGTAGACGGCACCGTCACCGAAATAATAGACGTTGGACAGCAAGCCCAACTGCAAACCGAGGTCGGCATCGTAAGCAAAGCTAGGCAGGACACCGAATGTCCAGCCACGGCGCACGTTGGCACTGTCCTGGGCAAAGGCGGTGGAAACGGAAGAAACTAAAAAATAAAAAGTAAAAACTAAAAGAAATAATTTGAAACGTTTCATATTGGTAATGTATTTATTGGGCAAAACAAACTAATAGAAGAGGACTTCTAAAAATTCGTTTTATTCGTTATCATGCTTGCATGAAGATTCAAACCATCAATTCGTTAGATTCGTGCTATTCGTGTTCGAAAGTAATAATTATAGGTTGCCTAAACTAATCTGGCTAACGCCTAGCTTTCTTGCAGAATATCTTCTTCCTAAAGATGAACAAAACAAAGGCGATGAAGGCCACAGCGAGGATGCCGAGGGTGATGAGGCATGCCTTCATGCTCTGCGGACCGAAGCCCATGAGCAGCAGCACGGGGAAGCCAAAGGCGATGGCGGGGATAGTCTGCAACACAAGGTTGTTGGCGGCTGGAGTCTCAAACTTGGGGTCAATCTCGCGGAGGAGTATCATACCATTGCTAGCGGTACCCGTGAGCATGCCGAACATGGAGAAGAAGCCCTCATACTCATATTCGGGATAAAGATGTTTGGCACAAATCTTGACATAAATAAAGGTGACCAAGGCACCCAAGGTGCAGACAAGGAGCAAGGGCATCCAAATGCCGCGGAGGTTGTTGAAGTCGATGGCGGCGGTGCCCGCGACAATCATAAAGTCGAAGCAGGTGCCCGCGATGCGGTCGAGGGTGTAGTTGTTGATATACTCGCGTTCCATCCAATGGTGTTTGCGCAGGCGGTTGATAACCATTTTGACCAGCACACCTAGCAGCGTACCCCACAAGAAGTTGAAGCCCCATACCATGGGTTTGAGCGTCTTGGTGCCGAAGTTGCCGAGATCGAGTTTCTCCACTCCAAACATCAATAGGAACACCAAGAAATAGACCATCAACACCAAGCTAATCTGCACGGTGAGCTTGTCGATAGATTCAGCGTGCGGGATTTCGTTCTCCGACTCATAATCTTCGAGGGTATACACCTCGCGGTAGCTGTCCCCTTTCATCTTAAGTTTGCCTTTGCGACGCAAGATGTTCATATATATCACACCCACAAGGCTGCCCACGATGAAGCCTGTGGCAGCAATGCTAAGGCCAAAATCGGCACCATGGAAGCTGATGCCCTGCGACGATGCCCACTGGCTGTAGGTGACACCGAAATTCAAGGCCTGTCCAGGACCCTGACCATAACCCATAGGTAGCAAAAGACCCGAGGCATAGAAGAAGTCGCGGTTGTTCCATAGGAGGAATAGAGGAATGGTAATCAGCAGTCCTACAAAGCCTTGAATAATGTAGGAACTGGCAGTGACGGCACCCGTTTCCACCACCTTCATCGTGGTGGTAGAACTCTTGATTTTCTTGTTTTTCAAAGCCATGGCGACGAAGCCAAGACCCAAGGCGTGGTAGGTGATAATCTCCATGGAGGGCTTGTTAACCAGCTCGGCAAAGAAGCCGAAAGGTTTCAAGCAAAGGATGATGAGACCTGCCAACAACGCCGAAGGCAACAAACTGCGTTTGAACAGCGGCACATTGCAGCGAATAAGGTTGGCAAGCAATAGGGCGAGGACAATGATAAAGAACTGAATCAGCCATCCCCAAGCTGACATCGAGGCAAAAGAGGTCATATTATGAATGTGTTAATACGTTAATGCGTTACTAGGTTAATGTGTTAATCACTTCTTGACATTCTTCTCTAACGCTTGGCGCACCAGATTTTTGATTTCCAAAGTGCGTGCCGACAGTTTGTTGCTCGGCTCAGGCAGGTAGAGTTCGGGGTACATCACCTTACCTAATGAAATCTGGGGCTTGCTGATGTTGCCCGCTACATCGATGGCCAGTCGTGCCGGCAGCGGGCATTTAAGCAGTTCGAGGTGGTAGTTGCAATCGTTCTCAAGCGAGTGCCGACCATCGATGCATAGCTGGTAGTTATGCAGGTTCAGCAAGAAGGGATACACTTTGATTTCTTTGCGGAGCACAGTAGCTTCCACACTGATGCTGTCGATAGAGATATTGTTGTCTTTTTCGCGCCAATTCTTGAATTGTAGTAAACGAGCCATTGTGGCGACAGTGGAGTTGTCCATAACCACTAAGTCATTGCCACTGATAGCAGCAGCACCGACAAGTGTGCTCATCTTAGGTTTGTAGAAAGCATCCAACGCACCGTTGACAGCCATGTGGAAGTTTGCCTTGCCCTTGAATGCTGCCAGCATAGGAACCACCGTGTCGATAGAGGGTATCATGTCGAGCAACTCATCAATGTCGATGTCGAGCAAATGGAAGTCGAGGCCTATTTCCAGATGGTTTACACGGCGTGACCTATATATGCCTGTCAGCTGCATACGCGCTGCCTTACAGGTGAAACCGACCTGTTCGAGAATGGCGGTGCCATCGTTGACAGTCACGGAGCCTCCCAAATCATGAAGGTCGTTACCAAAGGCTATACATCTAGTGACATGAGTATTAAGCTTCACATCAACATCCTTCGGAACAATGAAGGGGTTCGCCTCTTTGGGCACATTGTCTTCCACACGTTGCTGCTGCAAGGTGTCTTCGTCACTATCCATGCCGCTGAGGATGCCCATCAACTGGTCGATGTCGGCATATTGCGAGCCGAAATCAAGCGTGCCCTGAAGCATTGCCTTGTGGTCGAGCCAATCTTCAACGCCATAGACCTTGCCCGAGAGGTGGTAATCCGATACGCCCCACAAGATGTCGGCACGTGAGATGTTGCACACCTCAGGCTTGTAGTTGAACTCGAAGTTGGTCAAACGCACCGCCTCCGACATGCTGTTCATTGCCAACACGCCGCGCAATATGTCGATGTCCACATCGGGATTCCACTGTTTCAATACATTGTTCTGATTCTTATCGTTGCGCACGCTGCCCTTCAGTTTCAGCGTGTCGGAGTATACAATCATCGAATCCATTTCGGCGTTCACCTTGCTGAATTTGATGTCGAAAGCGGCGGCGAGTGCCTGCTTCTTGTCTAAGATATTAGGCAGTCCCACATTGATGTCGGGGTCGACAACATGTGCGTTTAAGCCATTCTGTGCCATCTCCACATTCAGTTGTCCACCCGTGATGCGGGCACCAATCAATTCATGCACTTTGGCTTTTGTCTTGCCACCTGCTTTGGGCAGTGATACAGCCAGCTTGAGGCTTTGCGAGGTGGCATGAATGCTGTCGTAATGCACATCCAGTTTACTGAAATCCAACGTGCCATTGGCATGAATCTTTTCTAAGTTAAGCTTTTTGAGCGACTCAAGCCAACTTTTCACATGCAGGTTTATCTTCGACGAGCCTTCAAGCGCAATAGGCATAGTATCAGGCAAGAACGTCTGCAAATCGGGTAGGTTAAGGTTGCCCTTGATGCGGGCATCAATCAACATATCCTCATATTTATCCACAGTGCCTTCAACTGCCAGGTTGCTTTTCATTGTCTTGGCAGTGATACTGCGGATTGTTATTGTCGAGGGCACCACCACATAACCTTCGGCAGTGGAAAGACAGAGTTTTACACCCAAGTCGGCATTGATGTCCTTCACAGGCATGGGCAACATCTTAGGTGCCGAAAATGAGCCTTTCTTCAGTGTCACGTCGGCATTAATCATAGGCAGCCGGCCTTCAGCCACCACACCTTGGGCGGTACCATTGATGCCCAAACGAGCATCCACATCCATGCCTTTCAGGCTTTGTGTGACAAACGTGGGCAGCAATTCAAGCAGTTCGCCTACTTTCCAATCGTCGAGACGATAGCTCACATCCACCCGCATCGGATCATTGTTGTTGGCAAGAGCCACATCGCCCGCAAGGTCTATATCATAATCAAGCAAAGAGATAGAGCTCTTCTCTTGCAAAGTAATCTTCTTGTTGTCCAAGTCGGCACGGAAAGGCATCTTCACCGTCAGCAGGTCGTGACGCGAGTCCTTCATCGCCTCCGTTACAAACGACTTATCCCCCATCACCACACTCCCACCGGGCAGCATCAACTTCAACTTACCCACCAAATCGCTCATGCCACCTTTGGCATCCAACTCGACCACAGGATTGTCCAACTCGGCATAGATATTGGGATTTCCCACACTGTCGCGCATGTCCACTAGCAAGCAGGCAACATCCAACGACAGGTCGGCATCGATTTGCTTCTCCACCCACGACCCTTTCAGGTTCAGGTCGAGATTTTCGGCTCTTGCCAACATCTGTTGCTGCAGGTTGCAGTACTGTGCAGCAAGGTTGTTCACCACAATCTTTTCTAATTGTATCGTTTCGGGAAGGCCAGAGCTGGTGGTGTCCTCTTCCTCCTCCTCGTTCTTAGCGAATATGTCGAGGTTGCTCCAGCCATCGGGTGCGGTATACAGATTGGCAACCACATCGTCCACTCTCAACTGCCGCACAATGATTGAACGGTTTTTGAGGAATGCCTTCAAATCCAATCCCACCGTCAGCGAGCGGATGCGCGCCAACGTGTCGTTCTGCACTGCGTTAACAGCCAACGCGTTGTCTTTGGGCAATTCGTATGGGTTCACCAGCACCACATTCTCCACCTCCACACCCACATTGGGCCATGTTTTGAAAAGCGACAGGTCGACCCGTTCAAAATGATTCTCACACAATAAGTGGTCGTCTGCCAACTTATTGACGATAGCAGTCAGCCTCGCAGGGGTGAACAGCAGCCAACAAGCCACAGCCACCACTATCGCAACCAATCCCAACAGAGAACCTAGTGAGATTAGTGCTATTTTCCAACCTTTTTTCATGATAGTTTCTTTAGAAACACCTGCTTATTGCCATAAATATCCTTCCACTCCAGCCGTGACTCAGTTTGTGTCACCACCGTATAGTCGTAATAGACATGTTGTCCCATCTCCCCGTAGAAGTCAAGGCGCAGTTGGTCTTCTTCTGTCGACCAATTGAACTTGATGCCCTCGCCCTCCTGTACATCCTCTGACTCGTCCCATGTCTCGCCCGTGGAGTCGGCATCGTAACGCCAATACTCTTGCATATTGGTCTCTTTCTGCCACTTGCCTATCAACAAAGAGTCATTTACCTCCACAGGTTTCACCTCTTCGGTACAACTGACAAGCAACATCGGCATAAACGCCAGCAGCAGCAATGCCGCTAATGTCCTATTTTTCATCTGTCTAAAATATATACGTCACGATAGGTTCTGCCTTGCCCGCTGTAGTCAAGGCCATAGCCAACAATAAAGTCGTTGGCTATCGACTTACCCACATAGTCAATCTTGAAGTCCTTCTTGAAGTTGCCTGGTTTGAAGAAGAAGGTGCAGATGGAAATGCTGGCAGGTTCACGTTTTTTCAACTCGTTAATCATAAACTCCATGGAGATGCCGCTATCCACAATATCTTCAACAATAATCACATCGCGACCTGTACATCTGTCGGGAAATCCCATCACCTTGGTCACCTCGCCTGTCGACTCCAATCCTTCATAAGAGGTGTAGCGAACAAACGACACTTGTGCGTCGAAATCCATTTCACGGGTCAAGTCAGCCACAAACAGATAACTACCTGTCAGAACGGGACATAAAATAGGGTCTTTGCCTTTGAAGTCGCGCGACAGCTCGTCAGCCAGGCGCTTAACCGTTGCCTGAATCTCAGCCTCCGGCATATAGAGGCGGAAAGTCTTGTCTAAAACTTGGATTTTTTCCATGGTATGCGTTTATTATGTGGTTGGTAATATGCTAGTCGTCATCGCGTTCGGCGCTGTCGAGTACCAAACGGAAGCCATAGAAGCTGTAGCCGAAATCTGGCAGATACCAGCTGCGCTCAAACACGCTGCAACCCCACGTGGGGCTATTGAAGCAGCCACCGCGCAGTATGCGGTTCTCACCCTCTTTGGGGCCTTGTGGACAGTTCTGCGGCTGCGACGTATATGCATTCATCCAGTCGCTACACCACTCCATTACGTTGCCACCCATGTCGTATAGACCCAGTTCGTTAGGTTTCAAACGCCCTACCGGATGGCTGTGTCCTCCGCTGTTAGTACCAAACCAGCACACTTCCCACGGCTGGCTCTGAGTGCCAGGATAGATGGTGTTGTGTCCTCGCACACCCCCACGTGCCGCAAACTCCCATTCCGCCTCTGTCGGCAGACGGAAGCGGTAGCCGGTCGTCTGACTCAGTCGTGCGATGAATATCTGCACGTCGTTCCACGACACCTGCTCCACAGGAAGGCTGTCGTTGCCTGTCCATTTCGAGGGGTTCTCACCCATCACCGAAGCCCACAGCCCTTGTGTCACCTCATATTGTCCTATATAGTAGCCGTTCAGCGTCACACGGTGAGTGGGCAGCTCATCGGCGTAAGTGTGTTTCTCGCCTCGTGGATGCGTGCAGCCCATCGTAAAACTGCCACCCTCCACCGGCATCATGCGGAAATAGCGGTCACCCACATACACCAACAAGGCACCATCGTCCACTTCAACCATAAACGACAATGCCTCCGGCTCCACGCCACGTATCTCGGGCAGATTCACCGCCGTGATGGTCAGCCCTTCGCCTGCCTTCACACCCTTGCCCACTGCACCTGTCATCCCCTTGAGTGGCTCAGTATATCGCCCGTTGTCAATCGCTACACGGACGCAGATATCGGCAGGTTTGTCGAGCGAATAGCTGATTGTCAGCGTGTCACCTTTAAGTACAAACGACACGTCCGTCACCTTCTGTGCCCACAGTGCATAGCTGCAGACTAGCAAAAACAATATGGCAGACAGTCTTTTCATCTAACGTATGCAGGATTCTAAATGCCTAGCGGCTATGCCATGTGCGCGTCGCTCCATGCCTCGGGGTTCTTGCGCCAGTTGGCAAGCGACTCTTGGTCGGCAGCACGGATATACTCTTCTTGGCACGCCACGTCAATCAAGGTATCGTAGTTGGTCAGCGTATGCAGTTCTACATTGGCTTCCTCGAAATTCTTTGCAGCCACGTCCAAGCCGTATGTGAAGATGGCCACCATGCCCTTCACGTTGCAGCCGCGCTCTCTCAACGCATTGACGGCGATAAGGCTGCTCTTGCCTGTCGACACCAGGTCCTCAATGACCACCACCGACTGACCTTCGTGTATCTCACCTTCAATCTGGTTGGTCAATCCGTGGCTCTTTGCCTCGGAACGCACGTATACAAAGGGCAATCCCAGCTCCTGGGCAACCAATGCGCCCTGGGCAATGCCACCCGTCGCCACACCGGCTATCACGTCGATGCCACACCATGTTTTATTGATCACCTCCACAAAACTCTGACGGATGAAGGTACGGATTTCGGGATAGGACAGAGTCACTCGGTTGTCGCAATAAATAGGTGATTTGCGCCCCGACGCCCATGTGAAAGGATGTTCGTTGTTAAGCTTTATCGCTTTGACTTGCAGTAAGAAATTGGCCATCTGCACGGCCATGTTGTCGTTAGTTTTCATACCGCAAAGATACACATTTTTTTTCATTGGTGAGAAAATTATATTCTAAACGTCTATTTTTTTGACATCAGCAACACATCCCTCCCACTCCAGCTGTCAATCGTTCTCACTTTGGAATCAAACTATTAGGCACATCCGAAATATGTCCGTATGCCCTCCTAGAGGAGTTTTTTTCTGATGATGGAAAATATTTTTACACTGCGGCCGTTATCAATTACTGATGAAAGCAATTACCATTTCATACCTCGACAACTACCTCTTCTACGACACCGGTGATGGCGACGGCCAAAATCCAGTGTGCAACTCATGCGTTGTGATGGACGACAATCGGCTAGATGACTGTTTTGCCCAGCTGTGCGAAGGCAACAATGTCTTGCTTCATGGAAATCATGGTATCAAACACTTACACAATTACCTCAACTCCCATTATCGTTTTGTCAAAGCGGCTGGAGGTATCGTGGAAGCCCCCGACGGCGAGTTGCTGGCGATCTTCCGCGAAGGCCGTTGGGACCTACCCAAAGGAATGGTGGAGCCTGGTGAGACCTTAGCAGAAGCCGCCCTCCGCGAAGTGGCGGAAGAGACAGGCATCCGCAATGCATCACTCAACCACCTGATAACAAAGACCTACCACATCTACGACAAGTATGGTGGCTGGCATCTGAAGCAAACCAGCTGGTTTGCCATGAACTCACCCGACAAAGACACAACCATCCCACAACGCGAAGAGGGCATCACACAAGCCATTTGGCTGCCACGAGAAGAATGTCTCAACCGCCTCATCCACTCCTTCGCCAGCCTCCGACTAGTCGCCACAAAAGTAAAGTGAAAAGTATAAACAAAAAAACTAAAAAGACAAGCAATTCTCAATTAAACAAACGCGCCAGCCAATTCTCAATTCTCAATTCTAAATTCTCAATTAAACAAACGCGCCAGCCAATTCTAAATTCTCAATTCTCAATTTAATTTGTCTCCCTATCCCATATCCCTAACCCTAATCCCTGGCCTTGGCTCCAAGAGCATCCGCCAGCTGCTTGACATCAGCCCTGATGTGGATGCCCTATTTGCTATGTCGCGCCCTCAGTTGAAAGAAATCTTCGGCAAACACGAGGGAGTCATCGATGCCATTGCCAACAAAACCACTCTTCCTCAAGCCGAAAAGTTCATCGCCGAGGCAGCAAAATACCATATCGACATTCTCTTTTTCACCGACCCCGCCTACCCCCAGCGGCTCAACACTGCGGGGTGCGAGGATTCGCCCGTGCTGCTATACCGCCTCGGACAGTGCGACCTCAACATGCAGCACCACGTCGCGCTAGTAGGCTCACGCAAAGCAACCGACTACGGAAGAACCACCACCACCCATCTTGTCGAAGAGATGTCGGCCGACAAACCTCTGATAGTAAGTGGTCTTGCGTATGGTATCGACACAGCGGCACACACCGCTGCAGTCGACAATGCCTTGCCCACAGTGGCAGTGCTCGGGCATGGGTTGGACATCATCTACCCTATCCAAAACCGCGGCCTTGCCAAACGCATCGTGGAGCAAGGCGGCGCCCTCATCACGGAATATCCGCTGCACACAGAGATAAAACCAACCAACTTCCCTGCTCGCAACCGCATCATAGCTGCCTTGGCCGATGCCACCGTGGTAGTAGAGGCTGCCGAGCGGGGCGGCGCATTAATTACTGCCAACATAGCCAGCAGCTACAACCGCGAAGTTTTTGCTGTTCCGGGACGGTTGGACGACACCACATCCGAAGGCTGCAACAACCTTATTGTCAACAACAAGGCGATAATGATACGCAACGCCGGCGACCTCTACTTCCAAATGGGATGGAAAAACACATTCGACAAGCGCCGTCGTAAAGAACAGCAGCAGAGCCTTTTTGCCACCCTCTCCCCCAACGAGCAGGCCATAGTGGATCTTCTAACCCTAAACAACGAGATGACTATGGACGAAATTGACCGCCAAAGCGACCTACCTTTGCCCAAAATAGCCTCCATAATGTTGGAATTAGAGCTAAAAAAAGTCATCCGATGCCTTCCGGGGAGAATATATAAACTATCATAGAACTAGATGGTTGAAAAGTGTTAATATTTTTTTTGTGTTAAAAATTTTTCTATTTTCAAATAAAATTGTAATTTCGCACTTTCAAAATGGGTCATGCGCCCCCTCTTTTTGCAAACAAAAAATACTACATAAATGGAACAAACTGTAAAAGGAAAAATCTCCCAAATCATCGGCGCAGTCGTCGACGTGACTTTTGAAGACGGCATCAGCCTTCCCGACATCTACGACGCCCTCAAGGTGGTACGTCCCGATGGCACTGAAGTTATTCTGGAATGCCAGCAGGACATTGGCGAAAACACCATGCGCACCATTGCTATGGACAGCACCGACGGTCTGCAACGCGGCACCGTGGTAGAGGTGCTCGGAGGTCCCATCTCTATGCCGGTGAGCGAGAACATCAACGGTCGCCTCTTCAACGTGATTGGTAAGGCCATCGATGGTATGCCCGACCCCGCACACGAGAAACGCTATGGCATCCACCGTGAGCCCCCACGCTTCGAGAACTTGGCCACCAGCCAGGAAGTCCTTTTCACAGGTATCAAGGTTATCGACCTCATCCAACCCTTCCTCAAGGGCGGTAAGATTGGCCTCTTCGGCGGTGCCGGTGTGGGCAAAACCGTTCTTATTCAAGAGCTCATCAACAATATCGCCAAGAAGTATTCGGGCATGTCGGTGTTCACCGGCGTCGGCGAACGCACCCGTGAGGGTAACGACCTGCTGCGCGAAATGATTGAGGCTGGCGTTATCAACTACGGCCCCGAGTTCGGCAAGAGCATGGAAGAAGGCAGCTGGGACCTCAGCAAGGTCGACCCGCAGGCAGTCAAGGACTCCAAGTGCACCATGGTGTTCGGTCAGATGAACGAAACCCCCGGCGCACGTGCCCGTGTCGCCCTCTCTGGCCTTACCCTCGCCGAGTATTTCCGCGATGGTGATGAAAAGACCGGCGGTCGCGACATCCTGCTGTTCATCGACAACATCTTCCGTTTCACCCAGGCAGGTTCCGAGGTGTCGGCACTGCTCGGACGTATGCCCTCGGCTGTGGGTTATCAGCCCACCCTTGCCACTGAGATGGGTATGATGCAGGAGCGCATCACCTCCACCAAGCGCGGTTCCATCACCTCCGTTCAGGCCGTCTACGTGCCTGCCGACGACTTGACCGACCCCGCTCCCGCCACCACTTTCGCCCACTTGGATGCTCAGACGGTGTTGAGCCGTAAGATTTCGGAACTCGGTATCTATCCCGCCGTCGACCCGCTCGACTCTACTTCCCGCATTCTGTCGCCCGATGTGGTGGGTGAAGAGCACTACAACACCGCCCAGCAGGTCAAGCAGATACTTCAGCGCTACAACGAATTGCAGAACATCATCGCCATCCTCGGTATGGAGGAGCTCGGCGAAGCCGACAAACTGGTCGTCTCCCGCGCCCGCCGTGTGCAGCGCTTCCTGTCGCAGCCGTTCCATGTGGCAGAGGCATTCACCGGCCTTCCCGGCAAGTTCGTCAACATCGAAGACACCATCAAGGGCTTCAACATGATTCTCAACGGCGACGTCGACTACCTGCCCGAACAGGCCTTCCTGCTCGTCGGCACCATCGAGGAAGCTATCGAGAAGGGCGAAAAGATTCTCGCAGAGACCAAATAATTGAGGGCTTGCGCTATGAAAGTTAAAATCACCAAACCCGACACCACCCTCTTCGAAGGCGAGGCTAAGCTCTTGCAGCTGCCTGGCACAGGTGGTTTGTTCGAGATACTGCAGAATCACGCACCTATCATTTCGTCACTCGCCAAGGGCACCCTGCGCCTTGTTACCGACGGCGACGAAACGAAGACCTTCGACATCCGCGGCGGCGTAGTGAAAGGACAAAAAAACGATATCCTGATTTTGGTACAATGAAGACCATACTGCAAAACGCAATTCTTAACAATAAGGCCGTTGACATCACCATTGACAACGGCCTTATTACTAATGTAGAAGAGACAAATAAGAATCCCCTACCGCAAGAGGCAGAAGTCATCGACTGCTCCGAACTGGCCATCTTTCCAGGCCTGTGCAACATGCACTCTCATGCGCCCATGACCCTCTTCCGCGGACTTGGCGATGACCAGCCGCTCGACATCTGGCTCAACCAATACATCTGGCCGGCCGAACAAAAGCTCAACGACGAGCTTGTGTACCAAGGCACCCTCCAAGCCTGCCGCGAAATGCTCGCCACAGGCACCACCGCCTTCAACGACATGTACTTCCGCCTGCCGGCAATGGCACAGGCAGTGAAAGACAGCGGCATACGTGCCATGTTGGGGTACAACATCTTCGGTGATGGCGACGAAATCGAAAACATAAAAAAGGAAATCCTTAATTCTCAATCATCAACCATCAATCCTCGATTCTCCATCGCGCCGCACTCCGTCTACACGGTGAGCGCAAAAGGATTGCGCCGCTGTGCCGACGCCTGTGTCGAACTGCACGTGCCCATGCACATCCACATGAATGAGACCCTGAAGGAGGTGGACGACTGCCTGCGTGAGCACGGCTGCCGCCCATGGGAATACCTCGACCAACTGGGCATCCTCGACCAACTGGGAACCAACATCATAGCCGCCCACACACTACACCTCTCCGACAACGAAATCAAACTCATCGGCGACCACCACATCACCTGCGTCCACTGCCCCAATTCCAACCTAAAACTAGGCAGCGGCTTCCGCTTCCCCATGCTCGAACTAATTGATGCCGGTGCCCGTGTCACCCTTGGCACCGACGGCTCGGCGTCCAGCAACAACCTCGACATGATAGAGGTGATGAAGACCGCCGCCCTGCTACAGAAAGGTTGGCGCGGCGACCCCACCGTCGCCCCTGCCGAGCAGATACTCTCCCTCGCCACACTAGGGCACACCGTCGCCCCCGGACAACCCGCTTGCTTGGTCCTTGTCAAGCTCAACAGCCCCATACCAACAACCATAGAATCAAGCAGTCACCCGACTTCCAACCTAATCTATGCCACCCACGGCGAAAGCGTAGTCATGACCTTGGTCGACGGCAAAGTGGTCTACAAGTCGGCAAATGTGAAATGAAACGAATTCGTCATATCGCATGGTGCTTACTGGGAGTCGTACTCCTCGCCAGCTGCCATATCCCCGACAACAGCGACAAGCAAATCTTTCGCTACAACGAGTCGGCAGGCATCGCCACCCTCGACCCCGCCTTTGCCAAAGACCAAGCCATCATCTGGGGATGTAGCCAGCTCTACAACGGCCTTATCCGACTCGACGAGCAACTGCAACCCCAACCCTGCATCGCCAAGCGTTGGACCATCAGCCCTGATGGCAAGACCTACACTTTCACCCTCCGCAACGATGTCTACTTTCATAAGAACGAACTCTTTAATACACCCGACTCCACACGCCCTGTCACCGCACACGATTTCCTCTACAGCTTCCGTCGCATCCTCGACCCCGATGTAGCATCGCCCGGACGGTGGGTCTTCGAGGAGGTCGACCACTTCCAAGCCCTTGACGACACCACCTTCGCCATTCACCTCCGCCAACCTTTCAGCCCCTTCCTCAGCCTGCTGGGCATGGTCTACTGTTCCGTGGTGCCGCGCGAAGTGGTGGAACACTATGGCGCCGACTACCGCCAGCATCCCTGCGGCACAGGTCCTTTCCACCTACAGCTGTGGAAAGAAGGCGTCAAACTCGTCATGCGCCGCAACCCACACTACTTCGAGCGCGACAGCCTCGGCCGCCCACTCCCGTACCTCGATGCCGTCGCCGTCACCTTCATCGTCGACAAGCAGACCACCTTCCTCGAATTTGTCAAAGGCAACCTCGACTTCATGAACTCGCTCGATGCCTCCTACAAAGACGAAATACTGACCCAAACCGGACAGCTCAAAGCCAAATACGCCGACCGCATCGACATGGTCAGCACCCCCTTCCTCAACACTGAATACCTCGGTTTCCGCATGGAAAACCCCGAAAGCCCGCTGCACGACCGCCGCATCCGCCAAGCCATCAACTACGGATTCGACCGCACCAAGATGATGAAATACCTCCGCAACGGCATCGGACAGCCCGGCATCGGCGGCATGGTGCCTTGCGGACTCCCCGGCTTCGACACCGTGAGCAACTACGGCTACGAATACAACCCCCAGAAAGCCCTCGCCCTGCTTGCCGAAGCAGGCTATCCCCACGGCAAGGGACTCCCCACCCTTACCCTCAGCACTACCAGCAGTTACCTCGACCTCTGCAAATACATCCAGCAGCAGCTGGGGCTCTTAGGCATCGACATCAAGGTCGATGTCAATCCCCCTGCCGCCCTGCGCGAGCAAATAGCCCAAGGCAAAAGCAGCTGGTTCCGTGGCAGCTGGATAGCCGACTATCCTGATGCCGAGAACTACCTCTCACTCTTCTTCAGTGGCAACCGTTGTCCCGCCGGAGCCAACTACACCCGCTACAGCAACCCGCAGTACGACCGCCTATACCTCCAAGCCAAAGGAGCCACCGACCTCCAGCGCCGCATCGCCCTCTACCGACAGATGGACCAACTGGTCATGCGCGACGCACCCGTCATCATCCTCTACTACGACCAAGTGCTCCATTTCACCCACAAGAACGTTCATGGGCTCCAAAGCAACGCCATGAACGCCCTCGACCTCCGCCACGTCACCATCGACAAAAAAACGTGACCAACGAGTGAATTGAGAATTGAGAATTATCCGGGTGCGGCAGGACGTAAGTCCACTGGACTTCCTTAATCCTCTTCAAAGGAAAGAAAACATCCAGTGAATGTTTGCCGAAGCGGCGGGGTATGTATAAATTGAAAATTGAAAGGTGGAAATTGAAAAATTGCTGCCGCCCAACTTCTTAGTTCACAGTTCTTACTTCTTACTTCAAGAGATGGCTCCCGCCACGTAAGTCCAGCGGACTTCCTTAATCCTCTTTAGAGGGCTACGCCGAAGGCGGGGGGTATGCCATTCCTCTCAAATCCACCATACTATCGCCTCTGCGTGTCGCCCCTCTTTTTACATACCCCGCCACTTCGTGGCACCCCTCTAAAGAGGGGACGGCTTGCGCGGTCATATTACTCAATCCATCAACTTCGTAGTTTTT
>JAFWQP010000043.1 GCA_017509045.1 Bacteroidales bacterium | reverse complement strand
TTCATAACAAATATTATTTTAGTTTTATCATTAATTGTTAACTTACAGTCGTTTACTTCACTTCCTTATCCCTATCGCAAGTTTTTTTCATTTGCAAATATACTCATTTTTCCCGATTCTCACACAATTCAAATTAATTATATTGATACGTTGATAAGTGGCGCGGCAGACAACCTTTGAAGTAAGAACTATGAACTAAGAACTAAGAAGTTGGGCGGCAGCCAAATTCTCAATTCTCAATTCTCAATTCTCAATTTAATAAGTTTTCAACGCTTTCCTGACTGTGTTGAGGCGATTGCCTGTCACTCGCACGTAGTAGGCTCCCTGAGGCAGCTGCGAGGTGGCTAGGGTGGCGCGCAGGGTGTGGGGTGGCAGGGTGTAGGTCTGCCGGGTATGGCCAGCCATGTCGATGACCTCCACACAGACAGCACTAGCATCGTCGGGCAGCGTAATCTGCACGTCGCCGCTGGTGGGATTGGGCTGTAGCTGCACGCGGCTATCGTCCACCATGCTGTGGATGCCGCTATACGCGGTGGTGACGGTGAGGCGGTTGGACCAGTTCTCGCTCACAAAGTCGTCGCCACACACGGCACGAACCGTTATCTCGTAGGTGGTCTCGCCCGTGAGGCCTGTGAGCAGATAGGGGTGGTGGTCTGTCTCGACGATGTCGCCCATGCCGTGGTCGAAGCCTTGATGACCCCACTCCAACAGCCATCTAACCACTCCATCTTCGCTATCCCAATCCAGCAGCACACTGTTGCCCCCTACCTCCACAGCCCTAACGTCGACAACGTCGGGACAAGACGCGGTGGTGAACGAGACGGTATCACTCCAGATACTGGGCTGGTCAGAATATTCGCACCGAACCTCCACGGCCGCATAATAGCGGCTGGCGGGATTGAGATTTTCCACCATGCCGTTGGCAAGGTATGTGGTCACAATGGTGTCGTAGCCCCCACCTCCCCACACATGCAGACGGTAGCTGATATTGTTGTCTTCGGGAGTCCATGCAAACCAAGCCTTCTTATTGGTCTGTTGGATTACCCGCAGGTTGAGTGGCGGCAGGCAGGGAATCTCGGCGGTGTTGAAAGTGCCTATCGACCAGTTGGACACCCCGCTGTCGCAATACTGACTCACATGGTAGACATAGTCACTGTCGAAATAGAAGCTGGTGATGGTGAAGAAGGTGTCGGTGGTAAACAGGTTGTCCACAATCCAGCTGTCGCTACCCATGAGACGGTAGCCCACCAGGTAGCGGTCGCTAGTGTTGTTCCAACGAATGGTGACATCGTTTGGCCTCACACGCGGTGTGCGAAGCCGTGGCCGCGGGCAGTCGTTGGGAGGGCACATCTCGATGGTGAGAAGGTTGCGGTAATGGTACAGTTGCCGGGTCGTCGCATCGACGGAGTAGGATGTGTAATGAGCCAGCGAC
Source organism: Bacteroidales bacterium (assembly GCA_017509045.1). Lineage (GTDB taxonomy): Bacteria > Bacteroidota > Bacteroidia > Bacteroidales > P3 > Colimorpha. Next base: position 50,958 of record JAFWQP010000043.1, on the reverse strand, counting down.
ATGGCGTTGGTGGTGGGCGATGTGGCAAACTGATAGTGATAGTTATGATAGTTGTTGCTATTGTCGTCGATGGCCAGCACTAGGTTGCTTGTGCCGTCGTAGGCAAAGGGGGTGCCTAGTATGATTCGGTTCCAACCTTGCGAACAATTGATTGAGCCCATATACACCACCTGCATCTCGGTACGCGGCACTGTGTCGTTGGAGTGGTCGAAATAAGCCCGTGTCGTATGGCCCAGATAGATGGTGCAGTTGGTCTTCGCAGTCATGCGATAGGGCGACTCGTATAGGAAGCCGATGCTCGATATGTCGCCCGCGCCGCCCAACTCTGAGGCTAGGATTATCTGCTGCGTATAGGAGTTGCGGTAGCAATTGTTCACAGGCAGACTGTAGGTGGTGCCCGTGGTCGCGGTGCTGAGTATAGTGTCGTTCGTACCTCCGCTACAGGCATTGGTGGCAAAGGTATAGCGGGGCGTTTGCAGCCCCAACGTGCCGTCGCAAAGGCGACCGACGCGCACCTTGTAGATAGTGCCCGGCACTAGGTCTTCGTAATGTATGCTGTTGCCGTGCACCGTGTCAACAGCCAGCAGGGTCCTGTCGGAGTTGTACAACAACACTCGGTAGTCGGCGTTTGCGGGGCCATGCCACCCCAAGTTGGCGGACACCGCTGTCACTCCGGTAGTGTGCACGTTGTAGGGGTGCTGGCAGTCCACATACTGTATGCTGACATTGTCGATTGCGCCAGGTGCCGTGTAAATGCCCGACCGACCATACCAATAGAATACCAGTCGCCACACACCGCTCAGGCTGTCGATTGTGATGTGGTAGTCACTCCATTCTCTGGGTCTGTGGATGTTTGCCAATAGGGTCAGGTCGCTCAGACTGCCCCATGGCGACTCGTTGGCATAGCTGGATGGTATGTTGGGAACTGTGGACGGCTCGACAAGAAACACGGCCAATCCATCGTAATTTTGGCTGGTCATGGCGCTCCCTTCCAAGCTGGCGTCAAAGGAAATGACATAGCTGGTGTCGCGGTTGCCGAAGTCGAAGTCGCGATACACAGCGGTGTTTATCGCCGTATTCGCAAGGATGCCACGTGTGGCACCACTGTCTATGGACAGATAGATGCTGGGGGCTGGCTGCCCGTCGTCCATACCCCTGCACCAGGCGGCAGCACAATTGGAAAGGGTCTGCCAGTTGTTCCACTCAGCCACCGTGTCGAACCCAAAGGCGTATGGCACCGATGCGGGTATCTGCGGGGTGACGATGAGTCCGGGGGTATAGCACCACTCCGAGGTGTCGCCCACCCCGCAAATGCTGCGTACATAGTAGTCGTAGCTGGTGGCGGGGGTGAGACCGTTGATGACGAGCGAATTGGTGCTTACCGTTTGGCTCACGCCAGTACCTATGGCATCCCCATGGGGCATGTATTCCACCTGCCATGTGGTAGCCCCTGTGCCGCCACTCCAAGTGATGGTGGCCGATGTGGTGGTAAGGTTGGCCACAGTCAGCCTTCGGGGACGTACACAAGTGGGTATGCTTTCAATTATCAGACTGTCGATGTATACGCGGTTGTTCAAAGCCCGTCCCGTGGGGGTGGATATCAGGGTGAGATACCTGCCCACGCCTGCCGCCGCCGTCAGCGGCACTTCGTAGACCGTCGATACAGGCGTAAGCGTGATAGTGTCTAGCGGATTGAAGGTGGTGATGTCACCCTCCGTCGAGCAGACCCCCACAATAAGGTCGTGCGAGTATACTTCTCCATAGTTAGTGTCGCTCGAAGCCTTCACCACCAGCTGCAACTGCTGGATGGCACTCAGCGACGAATCGACCGCAGGCAGTATGGCATACGCACCTCTCAGATAGAGAGCCCGCTCCTGTTGCTGCCCACCCATGGGCAAATAATTAACCACCGAGGCGTTGCCGCAGACCCAGCACTTGGGATAGGGATATCCGTCCAAATTCTCGAAGTTCTGGGTATAGGGCAACGACTCTATCTCACCACATTGGGTGCTGAATGTAGTCACGAACGACCACCGCGAGGTGTCCTCACTACAGAAACCGCGCACATAGATGTCATAGTCTGTAGAATGGTTGAGCCCCCGCAGCGTCACAGTGTCGGCGTTGCACGCCAGCCGTATGCCGGTGCCAAGGGCAAAGCCCGTGGGGCCATACTCCAACTGATAGTGTCTGGCCTCACCTCCGTCCCACTGCACTTCGGCGGTGGTGCGTGTGATGATGCCGAAGGAGATGTGGGTGGGTCGCGGGCACAGTTGTATGTAGTCGACGCTAAAGCTGTCGATGTTCACCACGCTCTCTGAGAGCATCAGGGCGATATGCCGCCCCTCGCCTTGATAGCCCGCCAGCGACACCTCGTGTGCCTCCCAAACGCCAGTCTGGTTGGGCGTCACCTGCTCCACCAGCTCGAAAGTGGAATAGTCGGTAGGGTCGGTCATCACACCTACTTTCAATGGGTAATAGACTGGACCGTTGGTATAGAAATTGACTTGCAAATCGGTCACAGACATCGCCATGGCGGGAGTGGCAATGTAGGCAGGCCAGCCATTTTCACTGGTGAAGAATCGTAACGAGTGCGTGCCACTATAGGCACTGTTGGTGACGACGAACGGGTTGCAGCCCTGTACATGGCTAGGAGTCTTTATGCCATGATACCAACAGGGTTCGAATACCTCATTGTTTGTCCGGGAAGTCCTAAAATCTTCAAAATCCTCCACGAATGGGAGGTCGTAGATGCTGGCACAGGTTGTGGTGAAGGCGGCAAAGCCGCATAGGCTGTCGTCCTGGCAGTGGGCTACTACGCTCACCTCATAGCTGGTGCTGGCTTGGAGCAGGGGCAGCAGACAGTGTGTGGCGGTCTGACGGCTGCTGGCAAGCGTCCACAGGCTGTCGCCCCATCTGCGGTAATACAGGCTCCATTCGCTCTCGCCATAACCGGGCGTCCACTCTATCGTGGCATTGTCTTCCCCGACATCTCTAACCGCAACAACGGGTGCCGCACAGGTGGCTGCCTCTGCACATTCCATGATGTGGAGCGCCACCGAGGGACGGTAGTTGCTTAGCGAGGCAGGAACCAAGGCTGCACCCGCAGGAGTAAAGGGCTGGTCGTTCAGGTAGCTGTGGATAGTTCTGTTGCCTACTGCGGGGGTGCTGTTGCCGTGAAAGGAAGAGGACTGTATGGCTCCCGCCGCATTGTTGATTATGGAGGTTATCACCAGATTGTCCGCTCCGTTCCACGAGAAGGGCGGGTCTAACTGGTAGTGTACCGTGCCGTCGGTATGGGCTGCAAGCAGGGCAGGTCCGTAGACAATGTTGCCCTCATGCACAGGTATCATGTCGTGCGTGGAGGCATACAGGCTGTCGGTGGTGGTCGACAGATAGATGCTGACCATCATATCGCGGGGATTGTTGGTAAAAGTGTAGTCTATGCCCGTTATCAGTCCCGACGACATGCCTGTCGAGTCACGCAGCTCCTCAGCGGTGTAGATGCTCTGACAGAACGAATTGGCATAGACATTCGACACCGGCACACCTGTTACATGGGACGTGCCAGTGCCCAGCAATGCGGTATCGGCTGTGGCGGTGTCGCCCACCGCACAGGGCGGTGGCATGGTGGCAAAGGCAACACACTCCCATTGGCTATAGGCACCGCCATCACACTGCGCGCGCACCCACGCCCTGTAGGTGGTGTCGGGCAGCAGCCCTGACACCGTGCAGCGCGGCTCGGTGCTGTAGTATTGCAGCCATGCCGTGTCGGGCTCCGATGGCATCTCTGCCGACAGGTCGGCCAGCTCCAGCCACACCTCATAGCCTATAGGCGGATGCACCGTTCCCCGGCAGGGCTCCCACTCCACCATAGTGCCGGTGGCCGTGGTGCGGCTCACCGTCAGATGGTCTACGGGCTGGCAGGCGACTGCCCTACTAATCACAAAGTCGTCAAACAGCGCGTAGCCGATCACAAATGGATTGCCCATGTCCAGTATGGCGATGTTGCCCCCACTGTAGCCGTCGAACTCCACCACACACCGCTCCCACTGGTCGGAATTCACCACCACCTGGCTGATGGGAATGAAACTTCCTATGTAACCCGGACTGGGCAGCAACCCTATTTCAAACGTATGTGAATAAGGCAATAAGCTATGTTCGCGACACACGCTGAACGACACCTGTAGATTGCCTGAAGGGGTAGCATCCTCGTCTACATTGGGCAGCACCACACAGCAGTAGCCCGACTGGGCCATTTGCCACTGTAGCACCTGGCCGTCGCCGTAGCTGTATGCCATTGCATTCCCACCTGTTTTCAACATCCTCCAACACGATGGCAATGAGCCCACGCTGGTGGTGGCAAAAGTCTGGGTATCGGGCAGCGACACGAGCCCTGCACAGGGTGTGTGCACATGCAGCCCCACCGGGGCCGTCGTGTCGCTGCCACACAGCGCACTGATATACACCATATAGTCGCTATTAGGTGTCAGACCAGTAAATGCCGCCGAAGTATCCTGCACCAACCGCCGTACACCCTGTCCGATGGTCTGCGATGCAGTGCACAGCTCCACCTGCCAGTTGTCGGTGTTACCCTCGCTGAAGTCTCTCCACCGAGCGGTAAATGCGGTAGACGTGAGTGGAGAAACATACGGCAGCCCCGGTTGCGGACACTGAGGGCGAGCCACCACCAAGTTGTCCACCGCTGCGGGCGGGTCGTACTGCACCATTATGCTATACCACATAAACACCAAGGTATACATCCCCGAGTCCTCCACAAAGCAGTCGCTGCTGTGGCTGACCCATGTGGTCGAGCCGCACAGAGGCACACTGCCATCCAAGGCTGTATAACCTTCCGGCAGATTGTTGCTCGACACCGTACCCATACCCGTAGGCACCCTGCCCTCTATCGGAGACACCGCGCCTCGCACCAGCAACACACGCATATAGTCGTATGCCCCATAATCGTTGCGCCAACCGTTGCAACGCCAGTCGTAACTAAAACGGAATACTCCCCTCGGCAGCACAATCCTTCTATAGGCATACGACACGCTCCGCCCTCCGTATAAATAATAGGTATTGTCAGTGCCGTTGCAGGTGACAAAAAGTCCCCCACTGCTCATATTGCTTGGAGTACCTATTGCCCAAAAGTGCGACTGGTACTCGCCAGCGAACATCCAGCCCGCAGTATCCCACGGCTGGTCGAAATCGCACTCGTATACAGTATCCTGTGCCCACGACAGCGGCACGGCCATCATACAAACAACAACAAACAACAGCTTTTTCATGGTTAATGCCTTTCTGAAATTCTAAAAAGTGTTTTTTATCTATTAACGAAATGCTTTTCGAACTTCTAAATTTTTCCCTTACATCTTCACATTCCCTATATATATTAGACGCAAAAAAAGGAAAAAACCGCCACTTTACACAAATTTTTTTTCAAAATTTTCATTCCATCCTTGTAATCAACCACTTGCAATTGCACTTTTTTTTATATTTCTGCACCCCCACACCCAAAATCCAACCTCATAACCCACCTAAACCTAAAAATGATGCCGCACCTTGTCACCCAAAAGATGAACGTTAAGAACTAAAGACCCTTTGCAGCGTCGATTAATTTTCAACTTTCAATTTTCAATTTTTCACACTCACATCTCTACCTATATTAGATGCAAAAATATCAAAAAACTGCCACTCAACACAATTTTTTTTTCAACATTTTCGTTCCGCCCTTGCAATCAAATGCTTACAATTGCATTTTTTTTCATATTTCTGCACCCCCACACCCAAAATCCAACCTCATAACCCACCTTATTCTGATATCATGCCTTGTCACCCGACAGTTGAAAGCTGAGAACTGAAAACCATCTGGTGCGCCAGCCAATCTTCAACCTTCAACTTTCAATTACCAACTTTTCAAATCGAACACCCTTTTTTATATATAAACCCGCGAAAAACGAAAAACTATCACTTGCGACTCACATTTATGATTTTTTAACGCTAATAACTCCTTTTTTAAGTCTATTTCAAACGCGAATCACCCCCCAGCGCCCTTTGCCGTTTTCCGCTCGATATCCGCTCGGGAAGCGGAAAAGGTATGGGAGAGGCATCAGTTTCGCATCGGAATACGGCGAGAGGCATGGGTGGCGCATGGGGGCTTGATTGTTGGTTGAAGGGGTGTTAGTGCGGTATTTATTAAGGGATGAACGACCAGCGGCGGGTTACGTTTTAGAGGCTTTTGGTGGGGTGTGGCGGGGTAGTGTCTGGTATGGATGGAGTAAAACAGAGGAGAGCACGGGGGGCATCCTGAACCCCACGGGAGATAGGAACATGAATTATCACGAATTGGACACGAATTATCTTGGAAACGATTCGCATTGAATTGGTGATAGAAGGTGTCCCGTTTTCAGATTTGCCCCTACAGGGCATGGGCAGCAGGACTGATTGGGCAAAAAAAAATGGCTCGATAGAAATCGAGCCACCATGAAAAACAATTATGAAAAACAAATAATATACTAGTTAGCGGTACGCGAACCCATGCGGTCCATTGCGCAACGGAAACCAATCCAAGAGGTGCTACGATCCTGATCGTAGTAGCGGCGAGTACCGCACTGCATCCAGTAGGCACGATCTCTCCAAGAACCACCCTTGACGACGCGCACACGGTTGTTGATCATCGAAGTGATGTTGTTCTTGCTGGTGCTGTCGTTGCGGTGGTACATCTGGTTGGTCTGCTCCTCGTCGCTACGGGTGTAACCTTCCTCAGCATAGTCTTCGTCTTCGTCAACCTCTCTCAGCCAGCCAGAGGCGGAGGTAGATTCTTTGCTCTCGAAGTCATAGATGCTGGAGTTCCAGTCACCATCGAGGTAGTTGATATTATCGGCCTGACGATAGTTGCGACGGTTCATGTCGTCGGGGACGTTCTGATAGATAAGGTTACCGGTGGCCTCGTCGATAGCTGCTTCTTCGCCATCCTCGCTCATAGCAACATACTGATAGACGTTACCACGATAGGGGTTCTGGTCGTCAGCTCCAATGGGGTTGGGGTCTTTACGATAGACATCGCCGCACCACTCAGCCACGTTGCCAGCCATGTGGTAGAGACCATAGTCGTTGGGGAAGTACCACATGACGGGGGCGGTGTATTCCCAACCGTCGTTGAGGTTGCCAGCCACACCCATGGCATCGCCACGGCTACGCTTGAAGTTGGCAAGGAACTGGCCATAATACTTCTTGTTAGCGGAACGGAGGCTCTGGCCTGCCCAAGGATAGGTCTTGTGCTCGACAACACGCTCGTCGTAGGTGTTGCCAATCATGCCAAGGGCTGCGAACTCCCACTCGGCCTCGGTGGGGAGGCGGTAGTTGGGCAGAAGGATACCATCGGAACGACGCACATTGCGGTTCTCACCACCGGCGGCGGGGTCGAGGTTGGGCACACCCTGTCCTTCACCTTTGTAGAGACCGGCGAGATAGACATCGGTTTGGAAGGCTTCGGAGCCGGTGAGCTCGGACTGAGCAAGCTCGATGATGCCAGCATCAACGAGGATTTTCTCATTGACACGGTCGGTACGCCATTTGCAGAATTGTGAGGCCTGCTCCCAAGTGACGCCTACGACGGGATAGTCGTTGAACATAGCGCACTGGAAGTAGTTCTCAACAAAGTTCTCGACCCAGGAGAGGCGCGAACGCCAAACGGTGGTGTCGGGATAAATCTGCTTGACAAGTTCGGGATATTCCTCACCGTAGGCGCGGTTCATCCAATAGACGAATTCGCGATAGGAGAAGTTAGAAACTTCGGTCTCATCCATGTAGAACGACGAGACGCTGACGGTGTGGACCAGGTTGTTCCATGAGAAACGGGTTTCCTCTGCCACACGGCCCATCTGGAACGAGCCGCCTTCGATAAACACTAGGCCAGGACCCGTAATCTGCTCGGAATAGGACGAACGGTCGAAGCCGCCCCACTCTGTATCATTCAGATTCCAACCTGTAACAGCCGATTTCTCCTTGCCGCCACATGCCACAAGCATGAGCATGGAGGCAATCATAAGGAATGAGATTTTTACGATCTTCATAGTAGATTAATTTTATATCTATCTTTATACGTTATTATCGAAAAATTGTTTCTGTTTTAAGATTTTTTAAATTAGAAGGACGGGCAGCGGATGGCCTTGACCTTGTGTTTCTGCTCAGGAACGGGGAGCAGGATGCCGATGGTAATTTCGTGCGAGCCAGCAGTGCTGTTGCCTAACTGGGAGAGAGTGACATCGTAGCTGTAGCCAACCTTGAAGTAGTCTTGCTGCACACCGACCATGAAGATAAAGGCATCGAAGTTTTGGGGGCATTGGCGGAACCAAGTGCCAACGATAAAGGGACGCCAGTCGAGGTAGAGACCGTAGTTGAAGTAGTGGAAACCACCTTGATATTGATAAATAAGGTTAGGCGACACAACGGGCTGACCCAGACCAAGTGAGGACTGGCGGCGACGCTCCTCGGAGAGGTTGATAAGTCCACCGGCGTTGGCGGTGAGCTTCATCGGGATGCGGTCTTCGCTGTAGAAGCCTTGGCTAGGCTGGTTAAGATGGTGGGCGGCAAAACCCACATACCATGCAGGACCATATACCAAGAGGCCGCTGGCAAAGTCTGGGAAGAACTTGCTGGTTTGGTCGGGAGCTGTGGCAGAAGTTTGGTTGACATAGCCATTGTTGGGGTCAATCTGGTCGGGGAAACGCAGATGGTTGAGGTCCCAATCGAGGTTGTTGTTTACAACTGTAGCCTGAAGTGCCAGACTAATAAAGATATCCTCGTAAATACGGAAACGGAAAGCATAGGCGGCACCGAGGGATGTGGCCTGCAACGTACCGTGGTCACCCTGACGGTCGGTCATCACGATGGCACCAATACCGCCGTGGAGACCAGGGATATATTGGTCGTAAGAGCCACTAACTGTGGTAAAGGCACTTACAAGACCCGGCCACTGAGAACGGTAGGTGAGCGAAATGCGTGGAGCCACTTTAGAACCGGCAAACGCAGGATTAAGGTAAATGGGATTGGCATAGAACTGAGAAAATCCCACATCTTGTGCTTTGACACCCTGCATGCCCAACACGAGGAGCAGCAGTATTAGCGTAAGTTTATTGTACTTTTTCATCATACTATTTTAGTATACATTAAGCCTAAAATTGATTGGCAATATTACGATTTTTTTGTCAAATAAATATCTTTCTTTGAAAAAAAAAATATATCACAATGATTTTCAACCGATTTATTTTTCAACAGCGAATAAAAAAGAGTGTTTTTTTTGATGTTTTCAGACCCATTTTTTTGAAATTTCGACCTTTTTTTAAGCGTTTTATTGATGCGAAACTGGCGTTTTTCGGAGCATATTTTTGTGCCTAGAACAATAAAAAAAGGAAAAGGGAGTTATAGGGGATATGCGTGAAAAAACATTTCCTCTTATCGGGCTTATGGCACTTTTGGCGTGGCAGAACACGACACCTAGCACCTTCGCCCAGCAGCAGTATGCCGACCACTCGTTATTGTCCGCCGGAGTATGGTATAAGATACCCGTTGCTGATGCAGGTGTATATAAGATTAGCACCAACGAGATTGCTGCGCTACAAGGCGTTGCTTGCTCCGACATAGCCATGTTTGGAGATGCCGGCGGAATGCTCTCGTCGAACAACACCATGCTATATACCGACGACATGGTGCCTACCGCCATCGAGGTGGTGGACGTGAACCAGAACGGGGTGTTCGAGAACGGGGACTACATCCTCTTTTACGGCGAAGGAGCCAACGTATGGCGTTATAATAAGTCGAGCCACAGGTTTGAATACCGTATGCACGCGTATGCGAACAATAATTATTACTATCTTACCACCACCAGCACAACTAACACTTCGCTAAGAATTGCTCAGCAAGATGGCATAGAACAACCTCCGTTTGTATACGAAATCAACAGTCACACGGGCGTTGCCCTCATTCACGAGGACAAGATAAATGTGTTTTCCGGTGGGAGAACATGGGTGGACAACAAGCTATCCAATTCATATAACCAACGCACTTGCAACTTCACCTTCCCCACCACTGACAGGGAAGTACTGGCGCGCTACGGACTGGCGAATGTTTCCTCAAGTTCCGCCACCTTCAGCGTCAGTGCCAACAACTCAGGGGCAACACAAACCCACCGCCTCAATTCGGGCGAGGACTACCAAACCCTCTATGGCTCTTTCAGCAATCCCGGCGAAAATTTAACCATCACATTCACTTATTCCCCGCAAGAAATCAATGCAGCAGGCTATTTCGACTATATTGAACTGAACGGAGCGCAACGGCTTCAATACATTGGCGGACAATGCTACTTTCGCAACCAACAGCTACAGCTTGACGGTGAGGTATGTCCCTTTTATTTCAGCGGAAACAGCTCTGACCTGAAGATTTGGGATGTTACAAACCCGTGCCAGCCTGATGCCCGAAGCATCTCAGACGCAGACGACAACCGCCACTATTTCACCGCAGCCACCGACCATGCACGCACCTTTATCGCCTTTACCGACGCTGATGCCCTTGTGCCTACAGGCATAACAAATATCGACAACCAAGACATTCATGGCGCCACCGCGCCCGACTATGTCATCGTCACCCATGCCAACTACCTGTCGCAAGCTAACAATCTGGCCGACCTGCACAGACAACATGACGGAATGAAAGTGCTAGTTGTCACACAGGAACAAGTATTTAACGAATTCTCGTCAGGCCGTCCCGACCCCGTTGCCATACGACGGATGCTCCGATGCTTGCGACACAAAAGCACCGACGACACGCCCCTGCCACGCTATTTGCTACTCTTTGGCAAGGGCACCTACGACAACCGCGACATCATGCAAGCACACCAAACCACGGTCGTCACATATCAAACAGCCAACTCGTTTGACGACGAAAGCAATGTCTACCCCAGCGACGATATCTATGGGTATCTGGACGACTATGCCGTCGGCGATTTCGAAGGAACCATGAGCGTTGGCATTGGCCGCCTGCCAGCTAAAAGCGCTGCCGAAGCCTCCCACATGGTAGACAAAATCAGTCGTTATATTAATCGCAACGACCTCACCAACAGCTCCGTCCGAGGCGATTGGCGCAACTATGTGGCTTTGCTTGCCGACGATGCCGACCCCTCATGCCCTTACGATAGCGTTTTCACCAGCGACTCCGAGATTACTGCCCGCAGCATCAAGTCGCTATACCCCCACTTTAATATCGACCGCATCTATGCCGACGCATTCACCCAACAGTCGGGTGCCGACGGCTCATACTATCCCGACGTCAACAACGCTCTCCGCCAACGCATCAACTATGGATGCCTGCTGCTCAACTATATCGGCCACGGCTCAAGCAACTATATAGGCACTGAACGCTATATGGAGTTTCCCGACATCGAGAAATATACTAACACCGACCAACTGACCTTCTTCGTCACCAGCACCTGCTCCTTTGGCCGCTATGACCACCTGCAGGACATCTGTGGTGCCGAAGCCTTCCTGCTTGCCGAAGCAGCCGGCATCGGCATCGTATCCGCCTCCCGCCCCATCCACCACACCCAACGCTTCAACACCAGCCTCTGCCTTTACGCTCTCAACCCCGACAACAGCATCGGTGACGCTCTCTGCCTAGCTAAAAATGAGTCTTCCACCTCACACTCTATTGCCCTGCTGGGCGACCCCGCCCTCCATCTCTCCGTTCCCCGCAACGAGGTGCGAGTCACCCACATCAACCAACGTCCTGTCAACCCTATGGTAACCGACTCCGCCAAAGTGCTATCCCGTGTCACCGTCGAAGGCGATATCCTTGCGCATGACGGCAGTGTGCTCAACGATTTCAACGGAACCATCTATCCCATTGTTTTCGACCGCGAAGTAAAATGCCGTACCCTTGCCAACGACAACGACAGTACCGAAGTGGACTTCGTGCAACAAAAGAACATACTCTACAAAGGCCGCGACAACGTAATCAACGGCCATTTTTCCTACTCTTTCATCATCCCTCGCGACGTAGCCTATAGCTACGATTACGCCAAACTGTCGCACTATGCCACCAATAACGTCGACGACGCCACCGGACAATACGGCAACATCATGTTTGGCGGCTTCAACGACGACCTCGTTATCACTGAATTCCACCCCACGGTACAACTCTTTATCAACGACACCAACTTCCGCAACGGAGGCCTCACCAACGAAACTCCCACCCTTTATGCCCGACTTTCAGACTCGGTAGGCATCAACGCCGCAGGCTGCGGACTCGGCCACGACATCACCGCCATCATCGATGGCAACCCCTATAGCACCGTCACCCTCAACGACTTCTTCGAACCCAACATCAACGACAGCCGCCAAGGCGAGGTACGCTACACCCTAGGCAAACTGGACGAAGGGATGCACACCCTCACCGTCAAATGCTGGAACATATTCAACTATTCTGGTAGCGCCACCATCAGTTTCCATGTTTCCAACGACCGCACTGCCCAGATAGGATTATTCACGTCAGCACCCAACCCCGCCCACGACCGCACCACCATCCGCATCGAGCACAACCTGCCCGACCAAATAGCCTCTGCCACCCTCATCATCTTCGACATCCGCGGCCGTCAACTACTACATACCAACATCATCCCTTCCGACGGTGCCTACAACCTCATCTATCCGTGGGACTTCACCACATCCGACGGCACCCTACTGCCTAAAGGCATCTATATAGCCCGGTGCATCCTTACCACCACCGACGGGCAGACCCTAAGTCAAAACACAAAGATTGTTCGGAACTAAAAAAAACTATCCTCCAAACAATAAAAATACAACACTTTCGTTTCTTAGACAAAAATCACTCACAACGATTAATGAAAAAAATCAGAATCATCATCGCGAGCACATTCATTCTTAGTCTCGCTCTGTCCACTTCCCTCTCAGCACAAAACGGACGTACCACTGGTCAAAACCAAAACTACCTTTCCACAGGTATGCCCATCCTGCTCATATCTCCCGATGCCATAGCCAGCGGCATGGGCGATGCCGGTGCTGCATCGCTGCCCGACAGCTACTCCGCTCATTGGAACAACGCCAAGTTTGCCTTCATCGACGGCAACCTCGGCTTTAGCACCACCTACACTCCTTGGCTACGCCATCTGGGTGTCGGCGACATGAACCTGCTTTACCTTGGCGGCTACTACCGCATCAACAACCGCAGCACCGCTGCCGCCTCTCTCACATACTTCTCGCTAGGCGAAATACAAAGCACCGATGTGGAAGGCAACCCCCTCGGCATTATGAACCCTAATGAGTTTGCCTTCGACCTCACCTACGCCATGAAACTCAACGACGAGCTCTCACTCGGTGCCACAGGTCGTTTCATCCAGTCCGACCTTACCAACGGGCAGATTCTCTCCGACGGATCCAGCTATGTCACCACCAAACCTGCACGCAGCCTTGCTGCCGATATCGGACTTTACTGGCAACATCCTATTGACAAAGAACAAGACTTTGCTCTTGGAGCCTTTATCAGCAATTTGGGTGCCAAGCTCTCCTACTCCGACGATGACACCAAGAAGGAGTTTCTCCCCACCAACCTCCGTGTAGGTGGTCGCTACACCAACCGTCTTGACGAATACAACGAAATATCCGTACTACTCGACCTCAACAAACTCCTTGTCCCTACTCCTCCCACTACTATTGGCGACGAAACCTATAGCAACTACTACCGCAATATGACCGAATACTATCAAACTGGCGTCATGCGCGGTGTCATACAATCCTTCTATGATGCCCCGGGAGGCATGACCGAGGAACTCCACGAAGTGCAGATATCTGCCGGTGCCGAATACTGGTACAAGCAGACCTTAGCCGCACGTGCGGGCTACTTTTTCGAACACAACACCAAAGGTGGCCGCCAATACGCCACATTCGGATTCGGCCTACGTTTCAACGTCATGCAGTTCGACCTCGCCTACCTCGTACCCACTACCAGCTTTTCATCCAACCCCCTCACCAACACCGTTCGAATCTCTCTCACCGTCAATCTCAAACCCTCCAGACCCACACCTGTCATCAACTCCTAACCCCTAACACTCCCCAACTATGCGCATCGGAATAGGCTACGACGTTCATCAACTCACCCCCGACCGTCCTCTTTGGCTGGGAGGTATACAGATACCCCACCATCTCGGCCTCCTCGGCCATAGCGATGCCGACGTACTCCTCCACGCCATCTGCGACGCCCTTCTCGGAGCCGCCGCCCTCGGCGACATCGGCAAGCACTTCCCTGACAAAGACCCTCAGTACAAAAACATTGACAGCAAGATACTCCTACGCCGCTGCGGTGAGTTGCTCCAACACGAAGGCTTCACCATCGCCAACATTGACAGCATCGTCGTAGCTCAGCAACCTAAGCTGGCGCCCCATATTCCCGCCATGCGACAAACAATCGCTGACACTCTCGGCATTTCTTTAGGCCAAGTATCCGTCAAAGCCACCACCACCGAACACCTCAGCTTCGAAGGTCGCGAAGAAGGCATCAGCGCCCATGCCATCGTGCTTATTAATCAATAAAAGCCATGGAAAAGCCCCAAATATCTCCCCTAGGACAAGACGATGCCGCAGTACTTGAAGACTCCGGCTGCAGCCTAGTGCTCCACAACGACGACGTACACACCTTCGACTACGTCATCAAGGCCCTCGTCGACATCTGCCGCATCAGTGCCTCACAGGCCGAGCAGTGCGCCATCCTGGTCCACTGCCACGGCAAATGCACCGTCAAGCATGGCGGCTACGAAACCCTCCTCCCCATGCACACCGCCCTCCTCGACAAGCAACTCACCTCTGAGATTGTGCGATAGGCTCCACATTTTTTTCTTAATCAAAAGAGGGAGAGAACTCTATGTAGTTCTTGTAACTCAGTCGTTCTGTATCGGACGATACACAACACATCCCGCTTCTGAGGGGTGGTCGTAAACAAGCGTATCGGCAGAATCGTGGCGGATTGCCCACACTATCAGCACATCGCCCATGGCACAGGCAATGAAGATGACCCCAAATAGCATCAGCCAAAGGCTGTGTGTGGCAAACGACAGCAAGAAGGGCACTATGCCCAACAACAGCAAGGGCATCAAGGCTCCCACCACATATTTACGTTTGTTCATCGGCACATCAATGTGGCAGTAGACACCTCCTTGCAACAAACCAAAGCGTAGATGGCTGAAACTGCTGTGGGTTACCCACATCCAAGTAAAGCCATGTATCAGTTCGTGCACGGCAATGCCTGCAAAAATGCCTATGCAAAACAGCATGGCACTCCACGGCCTGCCAAAAGAGACACCACCCCAGATGGCATACATGGCAACCCACCCCAGCAATCCTAATATCACTAGCACCAATATCACCACAATATTGGCCTTGAGCATGCCAATCGTTCTCAATTCAGTTTCATACCCCTCCATTTCAGGTATGGATTCGACTGTTTTCTTGTGCTTATTACTCATGATATTGTGTTTATTACTCATAATATTATAACGTCCCCCTGCTGATTATAGTATTAAATAGTCACTATTTTTTTCATCTATAGTCAATATGTGGGAAAAAAATCGTAATTTTGCAGCGCGATTTGAATGTAAACAAAATAATAATTTAATCACCTACAAATGAAAAAAGTATTCCTATTCCTCGGCGTTATCGCCATGTGCACCACCGTTTTTGCACAGACCGAACAAAAAGAGAAGGAGGACGAAGGCTACAAATTCACCGTTGTGAAAGAGCTGCCCGTCACCTCTGTTAAGAACCAACATCGCGCCGGCACCTGCTGGTGCTACAGCGGACTTGCCTTCATCGAAGCCGAGTTGCTCCGCATGAATAAGGGCACCTACGACTTCAGCGAGATGTACATTGTGGAGAACACCTACAACGACCGCGCCATGGCTGCCATCCGCACCAGCGGCGACGTGAGTTTCTCGCAGGGTGGTTCGTTCTACGATGTCATGTACGGCATGAAAACCTTCGGTCTTATCCCCGAAACCGAGATGCGTCCCGGTGTTGAATACGGCGACACCCTCAGCGACCACACCGAGCTCAGCGCCGTCACCGACGCTATGGTTGCCGCTATCGCCAAAAGCGACAAACTGAAGAAACTGCAAACCGACAAGGACGGCCAGCTCCTTTGCATGAAGGCCATCCGTGCCGCCCACGCCATCTATCTGGGTCAGATGCCCGAGAAGTTTACCTACAACGGCAAGCAGTACACTCCCAAGAGCTTCTACGAGAGCCTCGGGCTCAACCCCGACGACTATGTGAGCATCACCTCCTACACCCATCACCCCTTCTACGAGAAGTTCCCCCTTGAGATTCAGGACAACTGGCGTCATGCCCAGTGCTACAATGTGCCTCTCGATGAGATGATGCAGATTTTCGACAATGCTGTCGCCAACGGCTATCCCGTTGCCTGGGGCGCCGACGTGAGCGAGCAGGGTTTCCGCATGGGCACACGCAAGGGCTTCTGCGTGCTCCCCGCCACCACCGTCACTGCCACCATGGGTAGCGACATGGCCCATTGGACCGGCATGAAGGCCAAAGACATCCAAGACGAAGCCGCCAAGCACCCCACTCCCCAGCGTTGGGTCACTCAGGAGGAGCGCCAAATGGCTTACGACAACCGTGAGACTACCGACGACCACGGCATGCTGATCTACGGCACCGCCAAAGACCAGATGGGCAACGAATATTACATGGTCAAAAACAGCTGGGGCGACTATGGCGACTACCACGGCATGTTCTACGCCAGCAAGGCTTTCGTCCGCTACAAGACCATGAACATCATCGTCCACAAGGACGCCCTGCCCAAGGACATCAAGAAGAAACTAGGTATCAAGTAACAAGTTAATTGCTTGAATGTGTTATTGTGTTAGTCTCACAATAACACTATAACACTATCAAAAAAGGGTCTGCCAGCAGAAAAACAGCAGACCCTTTTTGTTCAATTGATATTGATTAATAATAGGAGCGTTTTTCATAAGGCAAATATGACGAAACCCGTGGAGCCTTATGAAACTTAACGACAACATCAACAAAACCTTGACTTTATAACCATGAAAGGAGTGATAGGCATAGGAGAGACCGTGCTGGACATCTTGTTCAAGGACGACCAGCCTCAGAAGGCTGTGCCGGGCGGCTCTACGTTCAACAGCATTGTCTCGCTAGGGCGTGCCGGAGTGCCTTGCGCCATGGTGACGGAGGTGGGTGGCGACCATATTGGTGACATCATCTGCCGGTATCTGCAAGAGAACGGCGTGTCGTCGGAATATGTCTGCCGACATGAGCAGGTCAAGTCGCACATATCACTGGCTTTCCTTGATGAAAACAACGACGCACAATACCTGTTCTACAAAGACCACGCCTCAGTTTCCCTGGACGGCAAACTGCCCGAAATAGGCAAGGACGATGTAGTGCTTTTCGGGTCATTTTTTGCCATCAACCCTGTGATACGTCCTGTCGTGGCAAGTCTTTTGCATAAAGCACACGAGGCAGGTGCATGGATTTATTATGACGTCAACTTCCGAAAGAACCATATTGCCGATTTGCCTGATGTGATGTCCAATATCGAGGAGAACATGGGTCTGGCGAATCTGGTTCGCGGGTCGGTTGAGGATTTTGACTATCTGTTCGGACTGCATGAGGGTGATGCCATATACCAAAGGGTGAGCCGCCATTGCAGCACACTGATACTGACTGACGGAGCGGGACCTATACGAGTCTTTACACCCGACGGCTGCGAGAGGTTTCCCGTGCAGGCGATAGAGACGGTCAGCACCGTCGGTGCCGGTGATAATTTCAATGCCGGCTATATTTACGCGATGCTACAGGGCTTGCATGACCAAGCCCAGCGTATTGAGATGGCTCAACGGTGGAGTCAGGACGTCTGCCGCCAGATAGGGAACAACATCAGCGACGAACTGGTTGAATATCTAAAAAGACACATACGATGAAAAAGTTAGCACACACATTCCTCTTTTCAGCCATGCTAATGGCCGTGATGGCCAGCTGTGATGGCAAACAGAATCAAGACAACGACAAACAAGATTCGATTATGAACACCGAATTGAAACCCTTCGACGTACAGAAAGACTTTGCCGACAACGGCTTTACCTACTTCACCAAGAATCTAATAATCTGCGTGGGCGACTCCACCGAGAGCAACGCCATGACCATCGGCTGGGGTGGCATTGGCAACTACCTCGGCCACGAAAGGGCTGCCGTGACGGTATACGTTGCACCTGCACGCTACACCTATGAGTTCATGGAACGACATCCCCGTTTCACCGTGATGGAATTCGACAACCCTGAGATTTGGCAGTACATGGGCAGGAACAGCGGCCGCGACGGCGACAAGGCTGCCGCCCTCGGACTACATGTCGCCTACACTGAGCACGGTACGCCATACTACGAAGAGGCCAAGACGGTCATCGAGTGCGAAACCATGACCGCATGGCACCAAACTGAGAACGACTTCCGCAGCAACACCCCCAAAGAGTGGTACGACGGCTTTGAAGCAGGCATTCACACCGTTTACATCGGCGAGGTGATTGGAGCTTGGAAGAAATAATATTACGCAACACAATGAATATCCTATCTAAAGCACTGCTTCTAACAATGGTAGCACTCGCTGCCATCGCATGTAGTGAGAACAATAATGAGAAAAACATGATGCAAAACGAAGAATGCCTTATCTGCGGCGCACTGCTGGAGTACCTTACACAGGACACGCTGATGGAGTGTGTGCTATGCCATAAACAAGAGCCTAGCAAAACACGCTGTGTGAATGGCCACTACGTCTGCAACGAATGCCACACCGCGGGCATGGACTCCATAATTGCCTTGTGTTTGGAGTCGACCTCACGCAACCCGATAGAGGTATTGGAGACGATGATGTCAAAGCCATTCTGCCACATGCACGGCCCCGAGCACCACGTGCTTGTTGGGGCCGCACTGCTGACAGCCTACAACAATTGTCTGCCCGACAGCGCCAAGCTGGACATGAAGGCAGCCCTTGTCGAGGTGATGGAGCGCGGTCGGCAAGTTCCCGGAGGTGCGTGCGGTTACATGGGAGCCTGCGGTGCCGCCATCAGCACAGGCATCTTCATGTCGGTCATCACCCGCAACACACCCCTTTCCACCGACACCTGGCGACTGTGCAACCTGATGACCGCACGCGCATTGGAGCAGGTGGCTGAGAATGGCGGTCCACGGTGCTGCAAACGCGACTCCTACCTCTCGGTGCTGACTGCCATCGACTTTGTCAAAGAAAACCTTGGAGTAGAGATGCAAAAACCTGAGGTACACTGCTCCCGCAGCCAAATCAACAATCAGTGCATAGGCAAGAAATGCCCCTTTGCTCCAAAGAAATAATTTTTTTATGACCACCTTCATTAGGCAAATACAACAAGACGAGACACCCCTTTTGAATCAATTCCTCTATGAAGCCATCTTTATACCTGAGGGAGTAGCGGCACCGCCCCAATCCATCATCGAAAACGAAGAGCTACAGGTATATGTGCGCAATTTCGGACACGAACCCGACGACAGATGTCTGGTGGCCGAATGCGATGGGAGGATAGTCGGTGCCGTATGGACTAGGATTATGCACGACTACGGCCATATTTCCGACGACACCCCCTCCTTGGCGATATCACTCTACAAAGAATACCGCAACAAAGGCATCGGAACAGAACTGCTAGAGAGGATGATTGCACTATTGCAGAACGATGGTTACTCGCAGGTATCGCTGTCGGTGCAAAAGGCAAACTACGCGGTCGGAATGTATCAGAAGGCAGGATTCAAAGTGCTGCAAGAAACCGACGAAGAACTGATTATGGTATGTAAGCTAAGACTTAACGAAACAACATGATACAAAAACATTGCTTCGAATGCGGAACAGAACTGATAGAGCAGAAACTAGAGGGCGAAGGCATTGTCCCCTACTGCCCCCAATGTCAGCAGTTCCGCTTTCCGATGTATAACGTGGCGGTTAGCATGATCGTCATCAACGAACAGACTGGTGAGATCTTATTGATTAAGCAATACGGCAGGCCATCGTTCATCCTCGTGGCGGGATATGTCAATCGAGGCGAACAAGTAGAACATGCCGTCTGTCGTGAGATAAAGGAAGAGGCAGGCATGACCGCCAGTCATATCAAGTTCAACCGCACCAGTTTCTTCGAGCCATCGAACACCCTAATGTGCAACTTTACCGCTTATGTGAAGGATTCAAGCGAGTTATCTCCCAATAGTGAAATAGATTCCTACCAATGGTTCAACCCAGAAGATGCACGCCTTAACATCCGTCCGAACAGCCTTGCCGCCCAATTTCTTAACGCCTATCTTGATGAGTTAAAATAGGGCACTTCTACATTCCATTCGCCAGCAGGGAGTTTGCGTTCCAGATTTGTTCCAGGGAAAATAGTGGCGCATGTGCCTTTCGGAACAGTCAAGTGCATATTACCCTCGTTGATGTCCACACTGATAGTGCCAAAGATGGTAGGTTTCGTGGCTTTAACCCACGTGATGCCATCACATGGTTGTGGGTCAACAAAGAAATGTTTGTATCCAGGATATTCAGGGTCAGGGCGGATACCAGCCAACGCTTGATAAAACCAGATGCCAATGCCGTTATAGCAGTTATGCACACGACTGCGGTCCCCGTCCCACGACTCCCAGGTAGTGGTGGCTCCTTGTTCAATCATATTAAGATAACCAGGGTAGTCGGGCTGTCGCAGAATGGTCGCCATTAGGTCAGTCTGACGCTCACGGATAGCCCATTCGGTAAAGATAGGCACTCCCACCAACCCTACGGCAATATGGGATTTGTATTTGCCATAACTGTCGGCAATTAGTTTGTCTTTGACGGTCTGACGCGTCTGGCTGTCTGGCACGACATCGGCCAGCATAGCGTAGGCAAGGTCGAGCGGGGTGCCATTGGCATAGGTGTGTGTTTCAAAATGGTAGAACGTGTTGTGGATGTCTTTCAGCAGCCGTTGGCGACGAGCAGCGTAATATTGCGCATCCTCGTCATTGCCCGTCAGACGTGCCATCCGCACCATGTCGGCAAGGCATTCGCTAATAAAACAGTTGCTGACAAACAGCGCTGACTCTCCCTTCACGTCGATGCCTTTGGGTGCCAGCCAGTCACCAAGAAACCACATGCGTCCCTCGTCGGGCCACGGCTGCAACAGCCCTTCGGGGCTGTACCGCTCCACGTATCCCAACCAACGTTTCATCTGCTTGTAATGGCGGTCTATCAGAGTGCGGTCGCCATAGTTGAGATAGGTGCGCCACGGAGCCTTGACGATAAAACCGCTCCAATAGGGGCCGCCCCCTGTGGGGAATGCCGGTGCCACGTATGGCAGCGAGCCCGTGCTGTCCATAGCGTCAGCCCAGGCCGAGAGCCAGTTGTAGTAGGTGCTGCGCACATCATAGATAGTCTGCAATGTCATGGCCGAAGAGTTACCATCGCCACCATAACCCATGCGCTCTAGATGAGGACAGTCCACCATGTAGCCGCTGAAGGTAAGGCACGAGAGGGTGTACTTCACCATATCGTGTATGGCATTCAACCTTGGGTCGGAACATTCAAAGGTAGCACCCTCCTTGGGGTCGACGGCACTTATCTGCAACGCCATGGGAAAGACCTTGCCGTACACCACCCCTTTTATTCTCACATAGCGGAAAGAATGGAGGTGCATATCGCTGTGAAAATGTTCCATTTCACCATTATCACCGTGCGCAACATATACGTCAGTCTCGGTGTGAGGCGGCTCAGCCTGCAAGTGGTCAAGATACTCCAGTGTCAACTCTCGACCGACAGGCTGCGGAAAAAAGTCCACGTGAAGCCATCCAGTCACAACACGTCCAAAATCAACCAGAATCGTTCCGTCCAATTGTGGTTGAACCGATTGCGGAAACAGCACATCCACGATACGATTGCCCTCAAACTCCTGTGGCGTGACCCTCATCTGCGGAAGCCTCACCACTGCGGCAGGCCGCCACGCCGCTTTCCGACAAGGGTCAAATCGTTCACCCCCAAAGTGCAACGGCTGCCAACTATCGGTATAACTGCGGAAGCCCGGCGAAGCCTCCCATGTGCTGTCGGTGACAAGAAGTGTATCCGTATGTCCGTCCACCTCTCGACACACCACCATCTGTGCTACTGCTGGCATATTATATATCCTTCCCCACCCCTGCCCTAGCCAAAGGTCAATGACATTCTTTCCCGTTCGAAGATTGCCACTTATATCGTATGTTACCGACAACGAGTGCTTATCGAGTTGCGACACCGCAGGCTGCAACACATAGTCGCCCACTTTATAGCCATTGACGTTAAGGTGATGGTAGCCAATGGAATTGACCACGGCATACACGCCCTCTGTCGAACCAGTCAAGGTAAAGTGCTTGTGCAACACCGCTGTCTCGGCAAAGCCACTGTCGGACATGCAACCAATGTATTGTGCTTGGGATGCCATACCCGATATTACCATCATCAGCAGTATAAATATCCATCTTAATGCCATATTAGAAAATGTAAATATTACGATGCAAAAATACTAAAAAAAATTAAAATACGTTATTATTACAAAAAAAATACCCACGCTTATGAAAAAGTATACCCACGCCTGGCTGGCATTCATGGCCATCAAACGACTCCAATACGCCGACATTCCCGAAGCCAACCGCGAAGACGCCCAAAGTCTCGTAAAATGGTTCCACGACTACCGCGACTTCGTTATCGAAGGCTCTTGGTATCCTGACGAAGTCTTCAAAGATATGTCCACCAGCCACATCATCAAATACCGCCCCAGCAACGAAACGCGCGAGCAGAAGTTCAAGAAACTCCCCAAGACCATGAACCTCTATACGCTAGGGCAGAAATCCGACCTCTATCAAAAGCCCTTCGTCATTGAAGCAGGTAACTGTGCCGACCGCTGCGAATCCATTGCCCACAGCATCATCGACTGCTTCAAGATTCTCCGCATGGAAGACCGAGGCAACCCCATTGCCACCACAGGCAATCACATTGCCATGCGCTTTTTCATCCTTAGCCACTACATTGCCGACTGCCACATGCCGCTGCACTGCGACTGCCGTTCCTTCTCGTCGGGGCAAAACATACACGGCTTTATCGAAACACAGTGGGACACCCAAGTCAAAAACTCCTACTCCATCGACACTGCCAACAACCGCTTTTTCTACGCCCCCGACGGCTACCCCCTGCCCAAAAAGCCCACGCCGCTGATTCAGGCTGTCGAAAACGACCTCCTCAACCGCGAATACCTCCACAGCTGGGGCACAGGCAACGGCAACACCTGGGACTATATGAGTGCCATCTCAGAATACTCCTACCTCATGTCTTACCGCCTCATACCCGAAGGCTACAACGAAGAGGACCTCACCAAAGAAGTATTCAAAACCACCGAGACCTACCAACGCTTCGACGAATACAGCCAATACATCCTCAGCGATGCCATCGACTCTATCGCCCGCGTATGGCTTCACGTCTGGGCCCGCTACCGCAGCTGGGCGAAAGGCAGATAACCCCATCGCCCCACCATGCCCACAAAACCAAGAATAGAATACCTCGACCTCGCCAAGGGAATCTGCATCTTTCTAGTTGCGCTTTTTCACGCAACCGCTTATTTTTCTGTACAGATGCCTATTGCCCATGTATTCAGATCCATACGACTTCCTTTATACTTTTTCCTCTCTGGCTGTTTCTTCAAACCCTACAATGGATTCTTCGACTTCCTGAAACGCAAAACCAACAAATTACTTATACCTTTCGCTTTTTGGTTTCTTCTTATCTCAATATTCGTCGTATACTTATACAACCTACTCGGTATACACACCATCTATTCTACTCCTGTTGGCCCATTGCATGACTTAGTAACACTTTATAAAGAAGAGGACTTCTTCAATATACCTATTTGGTTTCTGCTATGCCTCTTCGAAATTAACATTCTTTTCTACTTCATACACCTAATCTCATACAAACTATCCAAACGTTACCAAACACCCGTCATCTGCATTCTATCTCTTCTACTCGGAATAGTCTACGTGATACTCCACAACCATGAAATTGACTTACCCTTCTTCATCGACTCTGCACTAAGCGACCTACCATATTTCGCATTTGGCTATGTTTGCTTTCGCCACACCACAATATTAACGCCCAACCGGGTTGACAAATATATTCCCATCCTTCTTATCGTGCTTGTTCTGTTTATCTATTTCCTTGCACTTAAAACACCTATTTCCTCAAAAGACCGTGTCGATATTCAAGACTTCTTCTGCCACTACCTTAGTGGATTTGCTGGTGCATCGTTCATCATTCTACGAACCAAATGGATAAAGTACCTGCCAGTCATCCGTTGGTGGGGTAGATACTCCATCATCATCCTCATCCTTCACGGTCCAATCTATCATCACTTTGTACATATTGCCCGTCACTTACACATCATGCCCGACCAACCTTGGATTGCCTTACTGATAATTCTCTCACTAACCATGCTGTGCTGTTCCGCCGCCATACCCATCTGCAAACGTTTTTTCCCACACGTCACTGCTCAGAAGGATCTCATTCCAATACAATCCCCACCTAATAACTCTTCTATCAAATAATGCCCACAAAACCAAGAATAGAATACCTCGACCTCGCCAAAGGCCTGTGCATCACCCTCGTAGTTCTTTATCATATTACCATTTCTTATCATGCAGAAATGCCGATGGCTCATGTCTTCAGAGCGATACGGCTACCCTTGTACTTTTTCCTCTCTGGCTGTTTCTTCAAACAATACAACGGATTTTTTGACTTTCTAAAGCGCAAGACCAACAAACTCCTCATCCCCTTTGTCTTTTGGTTCTTGTTCGTTTCTGTAATCATTGCTTACATCTACGGGCAACTAGGCATTCCCGTATTCACACGCCACCCCATCAGCCCCCTCTACAGTTTTAGGAAACTATACCACGAAACAAACTTTGTCAACCTCCCCATCTGGTTTCTTCTCTGCCTCTTCGAAATCAACATCATCTTCTATCTCATTCACTCCCTTGCATACAAATTCTTCAAACGTCGACAAACCCTGGCCATCTGTCTGCTATCCATGATGCTAGGTGCCGTCGGGTTGCTCTTTTTCCGACAAAACATCAATCTTCCTTTCTACCTCGACAGAGCGCTAGATTCCACCCCATTTTTTGCTTTTGGCTATGTCTGCTTCCGCCATACCAAACTTCTTCAACCCAATCCTACTGACAAGTTCGTCCCCCTCATACTCGTCTCTCTCGCCCTATTCCTCTACTTCTTTGCCCCTCGCGAAAGCGTCCTTGAACCCATCCCCGTTGCTACATACAACTACCTCTTATATCACATCAGCGGTTTTGTCGGCGCAACATTCATTATCCTTTTATCCAAATGGATACAATACATCCCCGTCGTCCGCTGGTGGGGCAGATACTCCATCATGATACTCATACTTCACGGTCCTTTCTACTTACACATCGTACGAATATTCAAGCACTACCATCTTTTCACCGACCAGCCTTGGACGGCATCGCTAATAACCCTCGCGCTCACCATGTTGTGCTGTTCCGCCGCCATACCCATCTGCAAACGTTTCTTCCCACACGTCACCGCGCAGAAAGACATTCTACACTGACCGCCCCCCCCTACTCACAACAAAAAGTAGCCCCCCCCATAACACAATAAATCATCAAAACATTCGTTAATAAGATAAAATTCACCAAAAACACATTATTATGACTTCTACAAGTATTATTGTCAGTATTATTATTGGCGCATTAGCCGGATTTCTTGCCGGCAAGCTGATGAAAGGTGCCGGTTTCGGCTTCATAGTCAACCTCTTGGTTGGTATTGTCGGCGGCTTTATTGGCGGCAACCTTCTTGCATGGTTGGGCATTCATTGGGGAACCACCTTTATCGGTGCCCTCGTCACCTCCGTCATCGGTGCCTGCCTGCTGCTGTGGATTATCTCCCTCATCAAGAAGTAGACACCCAGCACATCACCCCTATCATGTCCTCATCCCCTAAACAAGGATGTGAGATATTTTTATTACCCTAACACACAATTCATTACCACCACTCTATTCCACCCTTTCGCCCTCCCCATGATTCCTTACTGCCTTCTTCCGTTATCCTATCGTTATACCTTAGTTATACCTTAGTTATACCTTAGTTATACTATTATATATAGAATAACTAAGGTATAACTAAGGTATAACTAAGGTATAACGATAGGATAACAATAAAAGTAAGGAGGAAGAAACTTGGTAAACAAAAGTGCCTGAGCTTGGGTGAAAAAAAAAATTTACAGAACAACGATAAAAATTGTAAAAAAAAGTGTATTTTTGCAAATCGAAAACAACACATTTTATCAACCCTTAACACTCAATAACCATGAAAAAAGTATTTACACTGTTGACAATCGTATGTTTTGTCGCCTCGATTTCGTTGTTCAGCTCTTGCACAAAAAGTCAGGAAGACCTTATCGTCGGCACTTGGAAATGCACCACAGCCACCTGCACTCCCTACACTCAGCTCATCAACATCTATCTGGATTTCACTATGGTCTTTAATGCCGATAAGTCTATGTCCGCCACTATGATGGGGCGCACCGAAAACGGCACCTACACTATAGAGGGCGACAAACTGACCACCGACTTCGCAGGCAAGACTACTCCAATGGATATCAAGAAGTTGGATAATAAAAAGCTCTCTGTTTCTTTTGTCAATGAGAGTCGTGACGACGAGGGCAATCCTATCACTTACGTCTACGAGTTGGATTTCGACAGACAATAGGAATGCGTTAATGCGTTAATCAGATTTACACACGGGCGAGGAGAAGCATGAACGAACGCCACCGAAATAAACGCCTTGCCGCCATACGATATGTGTTGGCACTGCCACGCAGCGTGTGGTATAACTACCGCTTGTTGCCTGTTCGGCAGGCACGGCACCTCCCTTTGCTCATTTCGCATCGCACTCGGGTTGTCGACGTTTCGGGAAGGATTAGCCTAAATACAGAGAAGTTGCGGATAGGCATGGTGAAGATTGGCTTCAACACATGCCAGACGACCGATTTCCGCTATCATCGCACGATACTCAACATTCGAGGTAGGCTTGACTTCTTGGGCGAATGCGCCATAGGGGCGGGCTGCAGCATAGAGGTGGCGGAGACAGGCACATTGACGCTGGGCGACCATTTTAATATGGGGCCGTGTTCCCTTATCGTTTGCCATAAGGCGACCACTTTCGGCAGGGATGTGCTCACGTCGTGGCGATGCACATTTATGGACACTGACCAGCATCGGCTGGTTGACAACGAGGGACATAGGTGCAACGAGGACCGCCCTATCGTGTTTGGCGACAATGTGTGGTGCGGCTGCAATGTGATTGTGACGAAAGGCACACACGTTTGCTCACATTCCACCATCGGTGCTGGGAGTTGCGTGCATGGGACGTTTGACGAGGAGCGAACGGTGATTGCCGGCAATCCCGCACGGGTGGTGCGTCGCGGGGTGTGGCGAGAAATTGATAATTGATAATTAAGCCCTTACAGTGACGTACACGCAGGTACGCCCTTACGAAAAAAGTATGGAACGCTATATATTTCTTGACATCGACGGGGTGTTGAACACTTCACGGAGCTACAAAAAACGGGTGGCGGCTGGCGAACCATGGCGCGACGACTATGGCCCGTTTTTTGACTACGAGTCGGTGGGCAATCTTCGGCACATTATTGACGTCACCCATGCCGACGTAATCATCACCTCGACATGGAAATACAAGGGACTCGACGCCATGCACACGCTGTGGACACTGCGCGAGATGCCAGGGATATTGTTGGGCATTACGCCCGAAGTGAGCACGAGCGATTTCTACGTGCGTAGCATGGAAATCATGAAATGGCTGGCACAGAATGCGCCCGAGAATCCAAGCGAATACCGCTATGTGATTATCGACGACAGCCCTATATTCCTTCCCGAACAGCTGCCCTATTTGGTTGACACCTCGTCCGACACAGGCATCACCTGCGAGGATGCGGAAAAGGCGATAGAGATACTGATGGGGGGAACTAATCCTGTTGTTGCAGGCTGTTGAGCCTGCGCTGGTACTCTTCGGCCTGGGCGGCCTTGCCCAGTTTGCGACATACTTTTACCAACGACCACAGTAGAGGCTTGCTTGTACTAGACAATTTTTCGGCACGCACAAGATACCTATAGGCTTTGTCGTTCTCATTCAGTATCAGGTGGCTCAGTGCCAACATATAGGTGTTTGGGAAATCACCAGGAAAGAGTTGTACAACACGTTTTGCCAAGCCTTGTATCTGCCTGACCACAAGGGTGTCGGCAGCCGAGAGGCGGGCTGTGTCGGCGATGCTCTGCCACATAGTGACCAGATAGTCGTTCATTGACTCCGTGAGCAAATCCTCAATCAAATCGTCGGGAACATTAGGGTAGAGCCAATGATGGCCGATTTGGACGGAATGGTCCATCGCCCGACCGATTTCATCGACAAAGGCATCCCACTTGCGCAACTCGCCAAGGAAATAAATCTTTCCAAAACGGAGGTCAAGACGATCGGGGAAATGAGCTATGCCATCCTCTATCGCCATCAAGGCACTGTCCGCTAACGATGCGCTGACCTGATTGGAGTTTTGACCCATGGCTTGATTGGCAAAAAAATTGTAACGGGCAATGAAAAGGTTGACATCCTCGGGCGCTTCGCGCTGCCACAATTTGAGTGCTTCGCGCTGTGCAGTAATGTCATCGCGGCTGAAAGCCTCGTCAAAGGCATCGGAATAGGACTGGGCAAAAGCAGTGCCTATACACATGGTTATCAGCAAGAAAATGAATATACGTTTCATTATTGGAGAGTTGTTTGGAAAAGCAAAAATACAAAAAGTTTTTCATTTCGGTAAAAAATCGTACCTTTGCAGATTGTAAGAGACAATAATGCCACATGAAATTCCTCCTTATCACTCCGCCCTTGACGCAGATTAATACCCCCTACCCTGCCACCACGATGTTGAAGGCCTTCCTTCAAGCCCACGGGCATACAGCCGTGCAGGCCGACCTAGGAATAGAGCTGGTGGACAAAATCTACAGTCGGGAGTGGCTCAGCCAATATGCCATGAGTGTAGACAAGGAGGATGAAAGGGCGTACCTGCTGCGTTGCAGCGAAATTGTGGAGCATGTGAAAGCCTTTCTACGAGGGCAGGACAATACCCTAGCCAGTCGCATAGCCAACCGCAGCCTGCTGCCCGAAGGAGAGCGTTTTGAGCAGTTGGCAGACATGGAATGGGCTTTTGGCACAAGCGGCACTGAGGATAAGGCACGCCATCTTGCCACGCTCTTTATCGAAGAGGTCGCCGACTACCTCCGCGACCACACAGACCCCCATTTTGACCTGATACGCTATGCGGAACAGATAGCCAACTATGCCCCCACGTTCGATGAGATGGATGCAGCCCTACAGGCTCCTACAACCATGATTGACGAGCTGATGTTGGCATTGCTCCAGAAACACTTGGAAGCAGACAGACCCGACGCTGTGGGGTTTACCATTCCCTTCCCGGGATGCTTGTATGGTGCCTTGCGATGTGCGCAATACATCAAGCGGAAATACCACCTGCCTGTCATATTCGGCGGTGGGTTTGTCAATACGGAATGGCGGCAACTGAGCGAGAGGCGTATCTTCGACTATTGCGACTTTATCACCTTTGACGATGGTGAACTGCCCCTGCTGCGCATTGCCGAGCATCTAGAGGGCAGACTTCCCCCCGACCGACTGCTGCGCACCGTAACACCCAACACTCCCAAACTGATAGAGACTGACGAGAATCCAACCAACCAAGAGCTCCCCATGCCCGATTTCGAAGGGTTGCAACTCGACAAATACCTCTCATTGGCCGAGATGACTAACCCCATGCACCGACTGTGGAGTTGCGGGCGGTGGAACAAACTGATGATGGCTCACGGCTGTTATTGGCACCGCTGCGCCTTTTGCGACACCAGCCTCGACTACATTCGCCGCTACGATACTCCTTCGGCTGCCACCGTGGTGGACCGCATGGAACACATCATGTCCCAAACGGGCATCAGCGGCTTCCACTTTATAGATGAGGCATTGCCACCCAAGCTGCTGAAAGAGGTGTGCGAAGAGATTCTGCGCCGCCGACTGGTGGTAAGTTTCTGGGGCAATATCAGGTTTGAGAAGGCATACACAGCCGAACTGTGCGACCTGATGGCAGAGTCGGGCTGCGTGGCGGTCAGCGGTGGACTGGAGGTGGCATCCGACCGGCTTCTAAAACTGATGGACAAAGGCGTGACCATCGGGCAGACCATAAAGGCGTGCCGCCATTTTCGCAACGCTGGCATCATGGTGCACACCTACCTGATGTACGGATTCCCCACCGAAACGCTCCAAGAAACATTGGATGCACTGGACACCGTGCGACGCATGTTCGACGAAGGCATTGTGCAGAGTGCTTTCTGGCACCGCTACGCTATGACCTGCCACAGCCCCTCGGGACGCGAACCAGAGCGATTTGGTGCCTGTCGCAGTGACTTGGGAGCAAATCCTTTCTGCAATAACGAGGTGGACTGGTCGCCATTGCATGGCAATGGGGATAACCAATTTGACTACGACATTGAGGAGGTTGGCAACGGCCTACGAATTGCCACCTACAACTACATGAACGGACTAGGATTGGAACAACCTGTTCGCACCTGGTTTCCTAACATTCGGTTCCCGAAACACAAGAAACACCCAACACGATGAAACATTGGCTTGCTGAAATCATTGTGGCCACTACTGCTGTCGTCTGCCTACTGTTGTTCTTCTACCCCAAGCAGCCAGATGAACTTGTCAGCATTGAAGGTCACGAGAATCACAACTCCTATTATGAAACCAAAGGCATCTTCCCCGCCTCATGGGTAGTTTTCGGCATGGGCTACCGCTGCATACACCTCTACGGTAGAACAACCACCACATTCCTCGTCGACTTTGCCCTGCCTGCCTCATATCATTGTGGCGATAATATCCGATTTTGGATTATGGCAGAAGACCTAGAACGCCTGCGAGCCAACCCCGACATCGAAGTCAGAGTCTACGCCGTCGACATCCTCAATTCCGACACACAGTGTTGGACACACTACGTCCCCCAGCACCCTCATGGTGAAGGTTGTTTCCTTGCCATCGGCAGCCTATTGACAGTGCTCTTCCTTGTGATGGTGGTGAAGCGAGTGTGTTTCAATCCCTCTAAAAAGAAGTTTCCGTAACACCAAACAAAAAAGGGACACCATGACGATGCCCCCTTTTTGTTAGATTGTTGTTGATTATTAATCCACGTCACGAACTAAACGGACTGCGCAGCCTTCATAACCGCCAGTAAAATAAACACAACTAACCTGTGTACCTCCACCATTGGTTTCACACTTTAATTTAAATGCCCAGGGTTTACTATCTTCATAGGTGGATGACCAATAGAAACCATCTAATTCATTTCCATCTGGATACAATACTATTCTTTGTGTATAGTAATTATAAGAATAATAACCACCTGTCATTGGAAGAAAAATACATCCCGCTTGAATAAATGCATTATATTGATTGGGGGTGATATGTATTGCTGCCCCTTCTTGTTGCCATGCCGGATTAGGTGTATAATCATCGGGGGCGATAAGAATACCCTCAGCCATGGCAGATGTTGAATAAATATCACCCTCATGGACAACTGCCAAGACTTGTTTATCATGACGCAATGCACTCTGAACCGCATCAGATGAATAGTTTACAGCCATCAAAAACTGCCACTCAGACCTTGTCAAGGTGCGCCATTTGTTAGGCTGGTTGCCGCCATTGCTAATCTCATTGACACCCCAGTCGTTGAGTGTACCATTAATTGAAGTGGTGGCGTAATTGCCTGAGACGCTATTTGTATAAGTTGTTGGATAATAACCGCCCTTTCCGCTTGTACCAAAGCCAAAGAGGTCTATCCATAAAGCCTGCTGGTCGCGATTATTAGTAACAAGATTTCCTTCACCATCCGAGAAAGAGACCAATTGGGTTTCGGCAAAACGCCACATGCCCGTGCTTGCCTGATATTGGAGGTTGCCCATGGCGAAACGCACCTTCTTGGTGGGAGAAACTGAGAACTCGCCAGTTCCCAGATAGGGGTAAGGAGGCTGAATTCTTTCTGGATTACCCACCTCAACAGTATAAATCATATTGGATGCGACAGTGGTACTGGCACTATGGGTAGTTGCCTCACCTGCCCTATAGCGATAGACCTTGCGATGACCATCTTCTGTACCATCAAACACATAGACATCCACTTTGAGATTGGAATAAGAACGGGCAGGCACCACAATGTAGAAAGGACCAGCACTCGACACACCAGATGCAGGATTACCACCATTGTTACTACCGGCATAACCGTTTGTGGAGCAGTCGAGGGTGACAGTCTTGTTGGATGTGGTGTAATCCTGTGCTGTTGCATTATCATTAAGCGACAGCGATGGGTTGGTAGTGCCACTGATGGTCGCCTTACCCCACAGGAAGTTGTCATCACTGGTGACATTGATGTAGGCAACCTCTTTCTCTACTGGGAGATACACCTCTATTAGGCTGCAAAGATTGGTGAATTTAAGCTCTCGACGGCCACTATTTGAGCTATATGCTGCCATAGGAGCCTTGATAAGCTGGTGACCATTACCGTCCGTTCTATAAATCTGCACCTGAGGCATCTGTATTGAAGGGTAACCGCCATTGTTAGAGGAAATAACCCTATCGCAAGGATAAATGGCATAATAGCCGCCCGAGTTCACCGCAACACCATTAATGGCAGCAATAGTTTGGTTCTCACTATTAGTGGTCACTGAGAGATAATACTCATTACCGTTAATCATCACGGTGTCACCATTGTTCCAATAGGCGAAATGTGTCCCATTTTCGCCACCATCTACATAGACCTTAGAGCCAGCATTACCATACGTGACAATAGTGGCGTCCATGTCAATAACTTGATTGTCTTTATTACAGGCACCAAAGAAGACTGTGAAAGTCAATGCCATTACAATTGAAAAGAAATGTCTGTTCTTCATCATTCAGTTTTTTAATCGATTGAACAAAAGGATGGACTAATCTCTACCGAAGAGGCTACCATAGCCGTATTGGCCCAAACCCGACTGATTGGTGCTTGCGTCATCGGTCACGCCACCCGTCTCATAGGTACCACCAAAGCTGACTTGACTTTCCGATGATGCATTGGGATTGCTTGTAAGGAATCCGCTTTCTACTTTGAACGCTACCACCTTTATTACAGGCGAATCATACTTGTTTAACTTTGTCATATATTTTCAATATTATAGTTTATTCCATACACATCGAAACCATCGTAACGCTTTCGTTCACACGCAACTACAGCACATAACCGCAACTCGGTTTGCGCTGCAAAATTACTCATTATTTTGGAAATATGTAACACGGTCGAGTTGTTTAAATTTATTTAATCCGACCATTTAACTATTTAACAATACCTTCCTTAAAAACTAATATTCCTCTTCCACTGAGCGTATTTGATGCGGTTCAGTGCCATGTGGCGCGTTGCTTTTTTAAAAGTCGCCTCGTCGGCATCTGCCAACTGTTCCAATCGGTCCTTATCACTGTCACTCAATTGGTAACGCGTTGCTGCCTTAATGTTGTATGGGCACACCAACTGGCAGCAGTCGCACCCAAAGGCATAGCCCGACAATCGCACCTCGTCGGGCAAGGTTTCTGCACGATTCTCTATCGTATGATACGAGGCACAGCGACGTGCATCGTTCCAATAATCACCATTTTCCAAAGGCACCAAACAACTATTGGGACAAGCCTCCACACAACGGTGGCAGTTGCCGCAGCCGTTCTCCATCGGTATGTCGTATTGGTCTGACGAATACGTTGTCACCAATTCGCCAATGTAGCAATAACTCCCCAACTCGGGATTTACCAACAGCGTGTTGCGTCCCCGCCAGCCCAGTCCGGCACGCACCGCCCAAGCCCTGTCGCTAATGGGCACGGTGTCCACACACGGCTTTGTCTCAAAATCGGGATATTCTTTCCGAATGGCTGCAATCAATTGAAAGAGCATCCCTTTCACCCGCTCGTGATAGTCCTGTCCGTAGGCATATTGGGCAATCTTCGCCTTGCCCTCCATACGCTGCGACGGCTTATAGCCCAACAATACCGAAATCACCGAACGCGCCCCGGGTAACAACATCCGTGGGTCGTAGCGCATGTCCACATGTTCAGCCATATAGCCCATATCAGCATGGCAGCCTTCTGCCAGCCACGGACGCAGGTGCAACTCATCATCGGTCAATGCTGTCGCCTCCGCAATGCCGCAGGCATCGAAGCCCACCGCTTGGGCAGCCTCTTTTACTAATTGAGAATTGAAAATTAATAATTGAGAATTATCAGTATGCGATAATTGTCCCCTCTTTAGAGGGGTGGCCGTAAGGCCGGGGCTTGTTTCACCATTATCAGCTTTCAATTTTTAACTTTTAGTTTTCATTTTTCGAGGCCTTCTTGCTTCCCTTGTATAGCTCAAACTGCAAGAAACGGCAATCCAACTGACCATTCATCAGAGGTATCTTCTTACTAGGTTTCAGCCCTATATGCTTCATAGCCTCAAAGTCGCTGGTGATAAGCCACGCCTCGCAATTCTCGCCATATCTCTTTTTAAACGTGTCACCCAACTGCTCATACATGGCATTCAAGTCCTCCACTTTGATACGCTCGCCATAGGGAGGGTTGGTGACAATCAGGGTCTTTCCTTCGGGCGGGTCTTGGTCTTCGAAAGAGCCGTTGAAGAGCATCACATCCTTGTGCAGCTTGGCGTATTCAAGGTTCTTCTCAGCCTGTTGCAACACCTGTAGGTCGATGTCGTTGCCCCAAATCTCGCAGTCGAAGTCGCCCGACCCAATCTTTTTGTCCTCCTGTGCCTTCACACTCTTCCACTCGCCCAAATTGAACTCTTTCCAACGCTTGAAGGCGAAACGGTCCTCGCGATAATACTGAGCGGGGATATTGTTTGCCATCATCGCTGCCTCTATCAGCAGTGTGCCCGAGCCACACATGGGGTCGTAGAAGTTGCAGTCGCATTTCCACCCCGCCAACTTTATCATGCCTGCCGCCAGCACCTCGTTGATAGGTGCCAAACCCACAGCCTGACGGTAGCCGCGCTTGTGCAGCGACTCGCCGCTCGAGTTCATCAACAGCGTCACATGATTGTCGCGTATATGCAGGCTAAACTTATAGTCGGCATTCTCGGTGTCCACCGAAGGACGTTGTCCGAAATTACGACGGAAACGGTCCACGATGGCATCCTTTGTCTTCAAGGCAGCATAATACGAATGGGTGAACACCTCGCCACTTGTGGTGCTCTCAATCATAAAGGTACAGTCCACGTCCAAAATCTTCTCCCACCGTATCTTGTACACCTGGTCGTACAACTCCTGTTCGTTGTTAGCATCAAACTCGGCAAAGGGCTTCAATATAGCCAGTGCCGTGCGGCACACATAGTTGGCTCGATACAACAGCCGCATATCGCCTTCGAAGGCTACCGCACGACTCAGGCACTCGATATTCTCAGCACCGCACTCCCGCAATTCCTCCGCCAGCACCTCTTCCAAACCCATCATGGTCTTTGCGACCATCTTAAATTTTTCTCTGCCCGACTGCTGCGGCACCACTTTGCCATTATTTTTTTGAATAATCATATCTTATTATTTTGATTCTTTATTTTTAGGTTTTCTCCAATTGTGTATTCTATGCTGCACCTTGCGCCCCCTCAACTTGCCGTTGAGGATGGCAGTGTTCAGTTCGTAGCCCATCATTATCACCAACCCATTCAAGAAAAGCCACAACATGGCAATCAGCAACGTGCCGATTGAGCCGTACAACAAGTTATAGCGGTTGAAGTTGGCCAAATAGACTTTAAATCCCCACGAAAGCAATATGAACATGATGGTGGCAAACATCGCGCCCGACGAGAAGAAGCCCACCCGCTGTTTCTTCAGCGGAATGATATAGTAGACCGAGCTCAGCGTCAGCAATGCCATAAACACCAATATTATCCATCGGCCAATACCGATGACGATATGTGTGAACGACCCCGGAATCAGCACCCCATTCTTAAACAGCCACAACAGGATGGTCTTGTAGCCGATGAGCAGTATCAGCACCAGCACTACCATGAAGTAGAGCAAGAATACCAGCAGTATGCATATCGGGTAGCGGCTCACAAAGCGTCGTTGCTCGTTGTTGCGGTCGGCAAAATACATTATCATACCGTGAATGGCGTTGGCCGCCAAAATTATCGATGCAGCAAAACCTATCGACAACAAGCTGGTATGCTTGTGGCCCATCACATCGTTAATGGTGTTGGCCAACGGTGTGAAGACACTCTCAGGGACAATGTCCTGCAGCTGAAACAGCAGCTCGTCCTGCAACCCGTCGAATGGCAGGAAGGCAATCAACGTGAACATGAAAATAAGCAGCGGAGGCAATGCCATCAAGAACGAGAATGCCAGTCCCTTCGCCGCACGCCACAGTTTGCCATCGATGATGCCCTGCAGCAAATAACTCACCACATCATATAGCGGCACGCCCTTATTGCCGGGCAACGTCGTGTTGTGCACCAAATAGCGTCCCAGCCTCACCGTACGGCTCTTCACCACACGATCCTTGAGCTCCTTGATATGGTCGAAAAGGTTCATATTTCGAATCCGT
Source organism: Bacteroidales bacterium (assembly GCA_017509045.1). GTDB lineage: Bacteria > Bacteroidota > Bacteroidia > Bacteroidales > P3 > Colimorpha. The sequence continues at coordinate 14,085 of JAFWQP010000043.1, read as the reverse complement.
AGGGACGAACCCCCGTGTACGCCTATCCGACAGATGGAGCGTACACGGGAGTACGCCTTATCCGACAGATGGGGCGTACACGGGAGTACGCCCCTACAATATTATTTTTTCACAAGTGAGATGTCCATGCTCTTGATATGGTGCGTCAGCGCGCCCACAGAGATAAAGTCCACCCCCGTCTCGGCATACTGGCGCAACGTGGCGTCGGTGATGCCGCCGCTCGCCTCGGTCTCATAATTATGATTGTCAGCGGCGACACGCCGCACTGCCTCACGCAGCGTAGTAGTGTCGAAATTGTCCAGCATAATACGGTCCACACCTCCGTGCTTCAGCACCTGTTCCAACTCGTCGAGGTTGCGCACCTCTATCTCAATCTTCAGGTTCTTGCCTTTCTCTTTCAGATAGGCACGCGTGCGTTCGATAGCCGCCTCAATTCCGCCAGCAAAATCGATATGATTGTCCTTCAACATTATCATATCGTACAGACCGATACGGTGGTTAGTACCCCCGCCGCACTTCACAGCGTATTTCTCCAGCAGGCGCATATTGGGCGTCGTCTTGCGGGTATCGAGCAATTGGGTGTGCAGCCCTTCGAGCATCTGCACCATGCGGTGTGTCTCGGTGGCAATGCCGCTCAGCCGCTGCATGAAGTTCAGCGCAGTGCGCTCGGCAGTGAGGATAACACCCGAAGCGCCTTCCACCATCATCAGCACATCGCCCTTCTTCACACTGTCACCATCCTGTTTCAAACAGGTTATCTTAATGGGCACAGTACTGTGGTAAAACCAGTCATTCACTAGCTGGAATACCCGCTCGCCCACCTCCATGCCGCAGACGATACCGTCCTGCTTTGCCACCATCTTAGCGGTGTTGGTTGCTGTCGGCGGAATACATGCCAATGTGCTGTGGTCGCCGTCGCCCACATCTTCGAGCAACGCCATGCGTATCAGCTCGTCCAAATTAGGGATACTATTCATGTCAAAAAACTATTATGTCTACGGCAATTCGCCCATGAGCGTCATCGGCAACACACCGTTTTTTAAACTGCAAAGATACGACTTTCCGTTCAATTATGCAAAGAAAAACATTTATCAAAAATCGAAACACTTGTGTACCAGTCACTCACAGAATCAATTCTTTCACCAAGTCGCGCTGCATTTTACATTCCAAGACAGCCATTATTCCTCATTTTCACACCCTTTTGAACCTCTGCTCGCTCCTTTTTCTGTTTTTTTACACAACACAATATAGATGACGTACTCTCGTTATTACGAAATATTTAACACTATACAAAAAAAACAGCACCATGGACAGCCCTATCGAAGAAGGCAAATTACTGCTACTAAAGAACAAAGAAAAAGTATTCAAGAACTACTTTATCGAATTTGTAACCATCCTGTTAGTCCTTTCTGTGGCTGATTGGGTCGTCGACATCTTCTTCCTCAAATCGTTCTCGTGGTGGGAGATACCGCTGGACATAGTATTGAGCGTAGTCATCGCCCTTGTCTCCGCCTGGCTGCAGGTGCGCTGGAACCGCCGCCGCGAGAAAGAAAACGCCCATTTCAAGGAGAAATACGGGAAGAAATAAGCATGAAGAACGGCTTTGGAGTCACAACTTCATCCACTTCATTAATCGGTAAACCAATATCTTATCATATCATTAGGGTAAAGTTCACAACTTTGTGGACCACAACTTTGTGAACTTTCACATCATGCCAAACCAAGAACACTGACATCTAGGTATATAACCAACTTTCGTCCCGTCCTCGAGATTGCTCGAGGGCGGACATAGCTCTGTTATCCTACCAAAGCTAACCTCGAAGGTGGGATTACTGGTGGCGGATGCTAAATTCCTGCTTATCATATGGTAGAAATATTATATGCAATTTTGCAATCGGATTGCAAAATTGCATAAAATATTTGAATGGGAGAAATATTCTTCGATAGTTTTATCTCTTTACCACAATTCTCTGTGCGGGAGCGTCGCCAATCTTCACAAGATAGGCACCCGAGGCAGGCACGTCGAGCAGCACCTCCTGCATCGTCTCACGCCGCGTGGCAAGCAACCGCCCGACCACATCGTAGAGATACACGGGGTTGCCCTCTGCTCCCTCCACGACTATCATACCATTGCGCTGATAAATCTTAGCGTTGAGCTGGGTGATATTGTCAATGCCCTCGTCCTCCTGAATGTAGATTGTATCGTGGACATAGATTGTGTCGTGGATGTACCGATCACGATAGATTGTATCGTGAAAATAAACAGTATCGTAAACAGTGTGATTCACAATAGTTGTATCATGTATATACACGGGGTAAAAAAGTGTATCGTGAATATAGTTATTGATGAAAATTGTGTCGTGAATGAGATTAATCACCGTGTCATGTATATCCTGAATGATGGTGTCATGAATCGCATAAGAGATATACGTGGTATCATGGACAAATACGGTATCTACTGGCAGATTATCTGCAGCGAAAGCAGCCACATAGGTGGCACTTGTCGTAGCGATGAAAGACATCGGATTAACCTGTGTGCCATTGCTCCAGCCAACAAAGTGTGACCCCAAAAAGGGAATAGCTGTTAACGTCACACTATCACCTGTGGAATATGTACCACCTCCAGTCACACCACCTAGGGTGAAGTCGTTAGCCGTAACGGATATAGTGGCACACCCCTCCACAAAGTGGGTGAAATTGCTCCAGTACTGAGCACTCTGATAACTCGTCAACGCCCCACAAGGAACATGGATAGGAATATTTATCGGTAATCCTGCAAAGGTGTTGAGACTGATTAAAGGAGGATAGCATTTCATAGTGATTGAAGGTATTCCACTACAGCCGTAAAAAGCATAGTCTTCAATATTGGTGACAGAATTTCCAATAGTAACGGAACATATTCCAAGACTTGCAAAAGCGTATGCCTCAATGTAAATAACAGAGTTTGGTATGATAACAGACGTCAATTCATCACATCCGGAAAAAGCACGAATTTTAATAGAATTCACAATATATACATTACTTCCATTCGATACGCTGTCGGGAATGATTAAATCTCCGGTTGGTTTAGAGAAACCAGACCAACAATAATAACCACCACTAATATTGGGATACGTGACTTGCGCATACCCATCTGCAATGTCGTAATATAAAGTTTGTCCACTTGGTGCGATAGCACTAAAGTCATACGCTAACGTTTCTTCTCCAAAAAACAGGATAAGAATGAATAATGTAATAAATCTTATTGCCTTCATTGTTTTAATATTATTGTTGATGTTAACACTTGATTCTTATTGAAATGATATTCTTTTTGTATAATATCAGCGAGGAACCGTGATGCAATTGGTTCAATAAAGGGTGACAGTATAATTCTTTTAATCATTATTTTATAGTCAGTGGGTATAAATATTCCTTTTTGACTTTCACTATTATTCCCTTTTTTGTCAAAATAGAAACGAATTTCATCCTCGTCAGAATATGCAACACTTTTTACATGAAGATAGTCTTCTGGTTGTGAGGAATAATAGTATGATTTATAATCCATACGTGCTGTCCATATATTGTAATCGTCAATCATAAAAGTATCGTTATTCCTAAAAGAATCTACTACACTTTGAATAGTTGACACAATACATACACCCATCTTATTGGTATAACTTTTCCACATTAGATAACTTTCTTTTCTCGCACATGTCCAACACGACGTTAGCATTATGCTCATCTCACGACATCTTTCTCCTTTTTTATAATCGCTCTCATAGTCAGATAGTCCAATCTGCCATTTAAATGGTATTCTACTTTCATTTGCATCTTTGAATTCTTGTTTTTGTTGAACATAATACTCCTTTTTGACAAGAAGTCGAATGAGGTAATCTAAATCCATATACTGACGAATTTCTCTCTCGCCATCACATTCTGTGGTAAGTGATTTATAGTCTCTATGTTTTTGCAACATAATATGTCTTGCCAGAATTAACGTTTGACGGACTCCCAACGTCAATAATGATGTTAATAATCGTGGAAAACATATAAAAAAAGCGCGGGAATCTGCCACTTTGCTTATCCCGCTCATGAGGCTCTCGCATTGCCCTTGGTACAGAATAAGCAATGCCGAAGCCCACGCTGACGGTATATAGTAGAACACTATATGCCCATACATGGACATTGAACATTGCGTTATTGCGGTACCAAATAGAATTTGCGAGATTCATGAGCCGCAGATAAACGCCGTTACAACGTCTTATCTATATGTCCTGTCGCCCACCCCTTTACCCTTGCGGGCTTCGGGGTGTTTGACGCTGCAAAATTACAACTTTTTCCCGACATAGAAAGAAAAAAAAACCTGCCAGCTAAAAAGCCAGCAGGAATAGGGATGAAGAAATTGTTATATTGTTTCTTCTGACTAATTTGTAGCTGTTTTTTGTGAGTTACTAATTTTGAACAATATTACATTCGGCTCCTAGCAACAAATTCGGCTGGGGTCATCACCAATATGCCCAAATCAGCAAAGCCTTTCTTGTCGCGAGTAAGGATTACGTCAGGTTGGTATGGCAATGCTGACAAGTATTGCACAGTGTCTTCAAAGTCGTAAGTCTGCTTTTTGACTGCGTCCATTATGGTTGACTTGTTTATAGCAGACACATTGAACCTTTTGCACAATAGTCCAACAACCCGTAATACTTCTTTTTTATCGAATGCTTTGCGCATGATATATGCACAATTGATAATGGTGAGAGCAGAAACACAGCATTCAATTTCCCCTCTTTCGTGCAAGACAAAAATGTTTTTTGCATCTGTAAAGAATGGCTCTCTTTTACAGATGAAGTCAATAACAACATTTGTGTCAAGAAACACTTTCATTTGGCCCGTTCCTCCCACATTAGTTCAAGTTCTTTGTCGATGTCGAACCCTTCAGGCAGTGGTCCTAACACCATTGAAAGAAGGCTTTCTGATGGTACAAAGCCGTCGTTGAAGTGTGGGAATACCAGTTCTTTCTCGGACTTTGCCGTCTGCTGTTCATCAGTCTTCTCAACAAGCCTATCGGCAAGCCATTGGCGGTCGCTGGCAGAAAGTGACAATCCTTGAATGTAGTTCCAAAGATTGTTCATAGCCGGATTACTATACGTTGAGGTACTCATATTACTTTACTATTGCTGAGGACGTACACGGGGGTACGCCCCTACGTTTCAATTTGCAAAATTACAACTTTTTCCCGACATAGAAAGAAAAAAAAGGCATCGGATGCCCGAGATGCAATACAATGCACGCCTACCTATTGTTATTGTTATTGTTATTGTCATCGAGTGCCGTTTACTGCCACTTTTTTTTTCTCAAAAGTGGCACCCTGATTTTTGCCGTTTTCGGTATAACTATAATAACACATCACTCATATCAAACCCACCATGCCTTCGCTCTGCCTTCGCTTTGCCTTCGCTCTACAGGTGGAGGTAGAGCGACAAAAGGCATAAGGAAAACAGACTTCACAACGTGACCAATTCATTCGACAGATATTTTTTCAACATGTCATAAAAAAGGTGTAATTTTGCAACATGAAAGCAACGATACTCAACATAGGCGATGAGCTGCTTATCGGACAGGTTGTCAATACGAATGCCAGCCGCATGGCACAGATGTTGGTGGCGGCAGGCATCGACGTTTGCGGCACATACGTGATAGGCGACAACGCCGACGACATCAAATATTACCTCCGACATTGCATTGAAAGGAGCGACGTGGTGCTGATGACCGGCGGACTGGGACCGACGAAGGACGACATCACGAAGAAGACGCTGTGCGAGCTGTTCGACAGCGAACTGTACGAGAACGAGGAGGCGTTGGCAAACATTAAACGCATCTTCGACTCTCGAGGCTACGAGCTGACCCCTATCAACCGCCAGCAAGCTTGGGTGCCACGCTGCTGCACGATGATTAACAACGTGCTAGGCACAGCCCCCTGCATGTGGTTCCAATTTGAAATTGAAAATGGAAAATTGATAATTGGAAATGTGCATACCCCGGTCTTCGACCACCCCTCTAAAGAGGGGACAGGTACGGCAACTTTAAACGTCTCCGGCAACACACCGGCTCAATTCTCAACATTGCGAAAAGCGAGTGAAGAGGGCAAATCTCAAGATTTGCACTATTCCGAGCCTAAGCAATGTCTCGAAGAAATTCTCAATTCTCAATTCAATAAGGTCTTAGTGTCGCTGCCTGGCGTGCCGTTCGAGATGGTGAACCTGATGGAGACGGAGGTTATCCCACGTCTGCAACGTCATTTCCGTACCTACCAAATTGTCAATAAGAACATCCTGATACAGGGCATCGGCGAGTCGTTCTTGAGCGACCTAATTGAGCCGTGGGAGCTGGCACTGCCTAAGAGCATACGGCTTGCATATCTACCTCAGGCAGGGATGCTGAAGCTGAGGCTGACCGCCCGTGGCGGACACGACGAGCGCCCCTTGCTGGAGCAACAAATTGCCGACGCAGTGAAAAGCCTCTACCCTATTGCCGGGCAATACATTGTAGGTGAAGATTTGGAGAGCCTCCCGGAACTGGTGGCATACACCATGAAGAAGGAGGGCAAGACCCTTGCTACCGCCGAAAGCTGCACGGGCGGCACGCTGGCACACCAGCTGACCGCTATGGCGGGAGCGTCGGAATACTTCCGCGGCGGCATTGTGGCATATAGCAACGAGGTGAAGGAATGCGCCCTAGGCGTGAAACACGAGACCCTTGCGGCGCACGGAGCCGTAAGTGAGGAGACGGTGCGCGAGATGGCTACTGGGGCACGCGAGCGACTAGGAGCCGACTATGCCGTAGCGACAACAGGCATTGCCGGTCCGGGAGGTGGCACACCCGAAAAGCCTGTCGGCACAGTGTGGATAGCTGTGGCAGGGCCTGACGGAGCAACCGCCAAACTACTGAAATTCGGCGACCGCAGAGCCCAAACCATCGAAAGAACCTGCAACGCCGTGTGGAGCGAACTAATAAAGAAAGTAAAAACTAAAAAGTAAAAACTAAAAGAATGCTTGTGTGTTTGAGGAATTTGCCTGCGCCAGCATAATTTTCAATTTTCAACTTTCAATTTTCAATTTATATATAATGTCTCGAGGATTATTAACTGTATTGATGCTTATCTGCTCGAATGTGTTTATGACGTTTGCCTGGTATGGCAATCTGAAACTACAGCAGATGAAACTGATTACCGACTGGCCGTTGATTGCCATCATCCTGCTGTCGTGGGGCATGGCGTTGTTTGAATATATGTTTATGATTCCCGCCAACCGCATCGGCTCGCAAATCACGGGCGGCCCATTCTCGCTGATGCAGCTGAAGATAATACAGGAGGGGGTGTCGCTGACGGTGTTCACACTCATCGTGGCGCTGGTGTTCAAGGGCGAGCCCATCCGTTGGAACCATCTGGTGGCATTCGGACTAATCATCCTTGCCGTGTTTTTTGCCTTTTTGAAAACTGACTGACGTGGCGGAGTATTCCGTTAAATAATATTCTTGATATGAAGAAACTAGCACTATTGATTGTCGCCACCACCCTACTGATGGGCTGTGGAAGAGACCTTAAGACTATAGAACTGACCGACTGGCAGTTTCAATATAACGACCAGTGGCTGCCCGCCACAGTGCCCGGGTGCATCCACACCGACCTGATGGCACAAGGCATTATCCCCGACCCATTCTATGGTACCAACGAGGATTCGGTGCAATGGGTGGGTGAACGGGTGTGGAAATACCGCACCATCATCACCCGCGATATGTGGCAAGGCTTTGAGCACTGCGAACTGGTGCTGCAAGGGGTTACCTATTGCGACGTGACGTTGGAAGGAGATGTCAGCGGCGGTCATTTCCGTAGGCAGGCAATCATGTGCGACAATATGTTCCGCGAATACCGCGTGTGCCTGTTCGACGTGTTGATGGAAGGCAACATGCTGCCCGACATGGACGACAGTACCCTGCTGGAGATAACCTTCTACCCCATCGAAATCAACAACGAAAACCATTTTGCCAACGAGGTGTGCAAGGAAGATGGCTATCCATGGCCAGATATGGACTACGACCTGCCCGACCACCGCGCCATGAGTCGCATGGCTCCCTATATGCTGGGATGGGACTGGGGCCCCAAACTGAGCACTGTGGGCATCCTTGGCTCGGTAAAACTCGAATGCTACAATGGCGAACGTGAGGAAGAACCCATCACTAAACCCAAGTCATGGAACGTGGAGCTGCGTCAGGAGAAAGACTCTATAGGGCAGTCGTTCACTTTCTACAAGAACGGCAAACCCATCTTTGCCAAAGGTGCCAACTGGATTCCCTGCCATTCGTTCCCCGTCTTGACACCCGCCATGAAGGAGCGTTACCGCTACCTGCTCACCTCCGCCAAGGAGGCAAACTTCAACATGCTGCGTGTATGGGGCGGAGGAATATATGAGCCCGACTATTTCTTCGACCTGTGCGACTCGCTGGGTCTGATGGTATGGATGGACTTCAACTTCAGCTGTGCCCTTTATCCTTCTGACACCAACTTCCTTAACAATGTGAAGATTGAAGCCGAGCAACAGGTGCGCCGCATCGCTCAGCATCCCTGCGTGGTGGTGTGGTGCGGCAACAACGAGGTGAAAAACGGCTGGGAAGACTGGGGCTGGCAACAGCAATACAACTGGACTCCCGAACAGATTGCCACACTACAGCACGGCATCGACACCCTCTTTGGCGAGAATGGGATATTGGCACAGGCGGTGAAGCAATACGACCCCCTGCACCGTGCCTATATCACCTCCTCACCCCTCTACGGCTGGGGGCATCCCGAATGTGTCACACACGGCGACAGCCACTACTGGGGTGTATGGTGGGGAGAGCAACCCTTTGAGATGTACAAGGAAAAAACCGGGCGTTTTATGTCGGAATACGGTTTCCAGAGCTATCCCGAATACAGCACCGTCTGCCGTTACTGCCCCGAAGACCAACGCACCATCGACTCCCCCACAATGAAAAAACACCAGAAACACGGGAGAGGATTGGAGATAATCGACAAGGCCATGATGCAATACTATGGTGTGGACAGCAAAAGCCTGTCGCTTGAGGATTTCTGCTACGTCAGCCAACTATTGCAGGCTTGGGGTATGGGCTACGGCATCTACCAACACCTGCTGCAGCAACCGCACTGCATGGGCACACTGTATTGGCAGCTGGACGACTGCTGGCCTGTGGCATCGTGGAGCAGCATCGACTACTATGGCAACTGGAAAGCCTTGCACTATCGTGCCCGCGACCTATTCAGCGACAATGTTGATTTGAAGCAATACGCAGAATACTACAAGACATACCCCCGCAAGCTGCATCTAAAAAAGGCCAGCTACGACCTCAGCCAAAACAACGACAGGAGAGGCCATCTGACCGTCACCGTGAAGGCAAACACATATATGCGCGATGTGATGCTACAGACTGTGCCGCATGTCGACGGTCATTTCGACTATAACTTTTTCGACCTAGGAAAAGGGGCAACCCTCACCGCCACCTTCATACCCCGCGACCCCAATGCAGACCTCTCTGGAGTGAAAGTCACCCTCAAGTGCCTCAACGACATATACCACAAGTAAACCCAAATTGTTACTATCAGCACTAAAAAAGAAGGATACCCGACAGCGGGGTATCCTTCACTAAAAAAACCATGAAACAAATATCATTCGAAGGAGGCAATAGCCTTCTTGATGATCTCCATAGCCTCACGCAGCTGTTCTTCAGTGATAACCAGCGGAGGAGCAAAACGGATGATGTGCTGGTGGGTGGGCTTTGCCAACACGCCCAAGTCGCGCATCTTCAAGCAGACATCCCAAGCCTCCTTGCCGTTGTGGGGTTTGATAATGATGGCGTTTAAGAGACCTTTACCGCGCACTTTCTCAATCATCGGGCTCTTGAAGTTGCCCATCTCTTCGCGGAAAATCTTACCCAGACGGTCGGCGTTCTCCATCAGGTGCTCGTCCTTCACTACCTGCAGGGCAGCGATAGACACCTTGGCAGCAATGGGGTTGCCACCGAAAGTGGAGCCGTGCTCACCGGGCTTAATATTGAGCATGATATCGTCGTCGGCCAACACGCAGCTCACGGGCACTACGCCGCCACCCAGAGCCTTACCAAGAATCAGAATATCGGGACGCACACCTTCGTGGTCGCAAGCCAGCATCTTACCCGTACGGGCGATACCGCACTGCACCTCGTCGGCCATAAACAGCACGTTGTGCTTCTTGCAGATATCGTAGCACTTCTTCAGATAGCCCTCGTCGGGGACATACACGCCAGCCTCGCCCTGAATAGGCTCGAGCAGGAAACCGGCAATCTTGTCACCCTTTTCTTCAAGCACCTTTTCAAGGGCAGCAGGGTCGTTATAAGGAATGCGGATGAAACCGGGAGTCATGGGACCGTAGTTGGCATAGCTCTCGGGGTCGTTACTCATAGTGATGATGGTAATTGTACGGCCGTGGAAGTTGCCCTCGCAGCAGACAATCATCACCTCATCGTTCTTAATGCCTTTCTTGACCACACCCCAACGGCGAGCCAGTTTCAAGGCGGTCTCGTCGGCCTCGGCACCGCTGTTCATGGGCAGCACCTTCTCGTAGCCGAAGTATTCGGTCACATATTTTTCCCACTCACCAAGGCAGTTGTTGTAGAAAGCACGGCTGCTCAACGTCAGTTCGTGAGCTTGGTCGCAAAGAGCCTTGACAATCTTGGGGTGGCAGTGACCCTGGTTGACGGCTGAATAGGCAGAGAGGAAGTCAAAATAGCGTTTTCCTTCGCAGTCCCAAACAAATGCGCCCTCACCTTTGGCAAGAACGACGGGCAGAGGATGATAGTTGTGAGCACCATAACGGGCTTCCATCTCCATGAATTCTTCAGATTTTGTCATAAGAATATCTTTTTAATTGATTTGTTGTTATTTTGTTTGATTCAATTTTCACCAATAATGCAGATGTTGAAAATAATTTGCAAATTTACACACATTATTTCAAATAAAAAAATAAAAATTGCGTTTTTAAGAAAAATAGTTGGATGCCATGGACGAAATAGTATTGAAAGTTGATGATTTGCATGTTTCATTTCCTCACGACGGCGAATATATCGAAGCCGTCAAAGGAGTCACCTTCGAGGTTAGTCGTGGCACCACACTAGGCATTGTGGGCGAGAGCGGCAGCGGCAAGTCCGTCACTTCGCTTGCCATCATGGGACTGCTTCCCAAAACAGCACATATCTCAGGTTCATGGACCGACCTTCACGGACGTGTCTCTATGATTTTCCAAGAGCCCATGACCAGTCTCAACCCCGTGCAACGTTGCGGCAAACAGGTCGAAGAGATGCTGCTGGCACACGAAAAGGTGTCGCGACAGGAGGCACGCCAACGCACCATCCAACTATTCGAAGAGGTGATGCTGCCCCGTCCCGAGAAGATTTACCGCAGCTACCCCCACGAAATCAGCGGCGGACAAAAGCAACGTGTCATGATAGCCATGGCACTGATATGCCACCCCGACCTCCTTATTGCCGATGAGCCCACCACCGCCCTCGATGTCACCGTGCAGAAAACCATCATCGACCTCCTCCGCAGCCTCCAGCAGAAATACCACATGGGCATCATCTTCATCACCCACGACCTAGGTGTCATAGCCCAAATCGCCGACAACGTGGCGGTGATGTACCACGGCGAGATTGTCGAGCACGGTCCCGCCCAACAGGTGCTACACCACCCACAGCACCCCTACACCAAAGGGCTCCTTGCCTGCCGCCCCCCGCTCGACAGCCGCCCACGCCGCCTGCTGACCGTCAAGGACTTTCTCGATATGGAGAATGGAGAATTAAAAAATGAGAACTATCTGGGTGCGGCAGCAATGAATGTCACCGACGACACGACTGTCCTCCTACGTGTCCGCGACCTCGATGTCACCTATGCCCTCGAAACCTCTGTTTTCGGCAAGGTGAAAAAAGAATTGAAAGCCGTCGACGGACTCTCCTTCGACATCTACCGAGGCGAGACACTCGGTCTTGTTGGCGAAAGCGGCTGTGGAAAGAGTACCCTAGGCCGCGCCATACTGCAACTGGTCGAACACAGTTCTGGCACCATCGAATACGACGGTCGCAGCCTCGACCAACTCACCTCTGCCGAAACAAAGGCCCTTCGCCGCAAAATGCAGATAGTCTTCCAAGACCCCTACTCCTCCCTCAACCCACGCATCACCATAGGCGAAGCAATAGCCGAGCCCCTAAAAGTCCACAGAGCGAGTAATACAAGATTATCCGTCAAAGAGAAAGTCCTCACCCTTATGCAGCAGGTAGGACTTGAACCCGACTGGTACAACCGCTACCCCCACGAGTTCAGCGGCGGACAACGCCAGCGCGTATGCATCGCCCGTGCCCTCATCTTGCAGCCCGAGCTGGTCATCTGCGACGAGAGCGTCTCCGCCCTCGACGTCTCCGTGCAGGCACAGGTGCTCAACCTCCTCAACGAACTCAAAGAGCAATACGGCTACACCTACCTGTTCATCACCCACGACCTCTCCGTCGTCAAATACCTCTCCGACCGTATACTAGTCATGCAACAAGGCCGCATCGTAGAGCAAGGCCCCGCCGACGAAATCTTCACCCACCCCCAGCACCCCTACACCCAACGCCTCCTCGCCGCCATACCAAGGGTTTGAACGAAATCCGACACAGCAGAGAGGGCGAAAGTCCAATGTCCAATGTCCAATGCATATTCTTTTGGTTGTTGGAAGAGTTCTATAATATAATAATAATATAATAATAAATTATTATATTATTATTATATTATAGGCCATATAGAAATAACAAAACACATTGCATTGGACATTGGACATTGGACATTTGTGCAACATTTTTGTTTTTAGCACATTATGCAAAAACGGAGCGTTAGATGTTATTTGACATTCAGTGTGTCAATTTAGGTTATCGACTGATATTGTGTCATTTGTACATTTTTCGAGTGTATTCACATGACCACCTTGAATGCAACTCCATAAGACTTCATTTTTTCAGCAGAATAATCCAACACCGCAGAAAAACACAATCCGTTTTTTTATTGCATGGGGTAAAAAGTGTTCACCGCGAACTATGAACTATGAACTGTGAAATGCGTATGATTTTGGTCATTGAGGAGGTTCTATAATATAATAATATAATATTATTATATTATAGCCCATATTGCAAAAAGCAAAACACAATGCATTTCATAGTTCATAGTTCTGCAACAATATAAATATCAGTTATTTGTGAGAATTGACGTATAAAAACTATGAATTCATAGTTCATAGTTGTGATAGCCAATATCATTTATCGTACTGATAATAATCTACTTACATCTATCCTGTAAAAAACCTTTATTTGCAAGTCCTGAAATTATCGTTTTCTTTCCTCATCTGACAGCCATAGAAACGGTCTTTCATGACTCACCCTCATACACCCTTTGTGACAAAGAGAGCCTCTTTTGTCACCAAAAAGAGCCTCTTTTTTATAAAAGAGGGAAAAGTGACATTTTTTTGCGAAAATAGTTTGTCATGTCGTTATTCCGCACTATCTTTGCATTCGAAAACGGTCGGGAAATGGCCAATCTCGGATTCGTTTTCACGGAGTGCCTCCACTCTGCCTTCGCTCTGGGTTCGCTCTGCCTTCGCTCTGGGTTCGCTTCAGGAGGCGAAGAAAAGCACAAGGCAATGCGGCAGCAGAGACACGGCACAAACAAGAGTACTTTGACAGATTTGCATCACTGGTTTACATACATCTCTTTGAACCCAAATCAGTCATCAGGGCTTATCGGATGAGACGATATTATTTCTTCGTGCGGATATTGTCGATGCTCAGGACTTTTACGTCGGTAGGCCACATTTCGTTCATCAACACACCGCGCGGCATACCATTGTTGGAAGTGGAAGTAAAGTTTTTTCCATTTTCATCTGTCGAGATATAGGTGTCGTAATAGAGCCACTTCTTTCCACAATTGCTGATGAACACCAGGCAATTGAACACCGTCTCGTCATCCTCGCTTAGGCGCATGGGACAGAAATAGCCCAC
>JAFWQP010000042.1 GCA_017509045.1 Bacteroidales bacterium | reverse complement strand
TAGGGCAATGTCATTGAGTGAGGGAGATACACTATCTTGGACGACACGAACATCAGCACGGCGCTGGCGACAAAGTAGGCTATCAGTAGCCAGCGGTTCCTCTTGCGCGCTTTCGGGGGCTCGTCTTTCCACCGGGCCTCGCAGTCGTCGTACAGTTTCTCTTTGTTAAGGATGAAGATGTTGAAAACGGCGATTGCCACCACGATAATCCATAGCAGGTTGGCCGACAGCTGGTGGCCGAGAAGCAGGACGGGCAGGATCAGCAGCGTGTTGAGGTTGGAGATTTGGAGCAGCGATACGATGCCCATCGAGGATATCAGATGGGTCGGGTCCACTTTCTGTGTCAGCGGGTCGTAGGACAAGGAGTAATGCACGGGATGGTCCCAAAAACGCGTTATCCTGTAGAAACAGTATTTGTAAAACTTTAGCATCTTTTATCTGTTGTTTCATCCAGTTTTATATGGAAGGTATCATAGGCTGCTGCACCACTTGTTGCCGGTAGTGTTTGTGGTGTTATTTCACTATCAACTTTCTAACCGACACACTGCCGCGGGATACCACCTTGACGAAATAAGCCCCTTGTGGAACAGCCGACAAGTCGATGGTAATGGAGTTGGATTCTGTCGTCAAGGTGTTGACCGCACGTCCGTTGAGGCTGAGGAGAGTGATGGTTGCGGGGCTCGTTGCCTCGATGGTTACGTTGCCGTGTGCCGGATTGGGATATATCGCTACTTTTCCAGCCTCAGCCGACGGTACACCAATGGTGTGGGTAGTGTCGAGCGTGGTGAACTCCAACGGCTGGCTCCACTCGCTCATTCGGTTGTGTTTGTCGACGGCTGCTACCCGCACAGTGTAGTGTGTTAGCGGCACAAGGTCGGTGAAGGTTATGGTTTGGGTGTTTGATTGGGTTACCGTCTGTGTGTCGGCACACGACAGTTCCACCATCCAGAGTTCCTCCTCGCCACCGAGTTGCCACGTGACTGTTGCAGTGAGGCTGTCCACTGCTATCAGCTCCAAGCCTGATGGTGAAGGGGGTGGCGCGATGGGACGCACCGTCAAGTCGTCGATGGTCAGTCCGCCGTCGCTGAGATTGCGGATGGCTATGTACCCGCAGTTGCCTGTATAGGAATAGAACTCGACGTGGGCAGTCTGATATGTGTCGGCCACGGAAACGATGCTGTCAACAAGGATGAATGTAGCTGGGTCTAGCGGGTCGGTCATCACACCGATGTCGGCACGATAGTTGAAACTGATATTTGCCCCCGATGCTGTGCGGTAGCCAAACTCCAGCTCGCGGTAGGCCAAAGAGTCTACTGCAGGCAGTACCCAGTAGGTCGGGGTGTTAGAACCTGAGGCGACAACCAGTGCGTGGATGCCACTCTGTGCACTGGACAAAAGTGCGTCATTCTCTACTATGTGGACAAGATATGGTTCCACGATGGTCGAGCCGTCGGCCAACACCTTGTAGTATCGCCAGCAAGGCTCTTCGGCTGTACCGGCAGGATAATTCTCAAAGTCGAGCATATAGGGCATGTCGGCATAGTTGAGAGGCACACACATGGTGCGGAACTGGCATGAGACTTCGGCAGTAAGTGTGCTGTCGGCACAAATAGCGCTGACTGTCGCCACGTAGTCTGTGGCGGGAATCAGGCCGGTGAGTGTTACTGGGCTTGGACCTGAATGTGTCAAGGTACGAGTCATTCCGCCACCGGTGAGGGACACACGATACGTCTGGCCGGGGATTGTGTCTGTGATGCATAGCTCGGCTGTGTCGGCACTGATACGTCGTGCTGCTACCGCCTGCGGACGCGGACATAGCTGCATGGCATGCACCTCGATATCGTCGATGTACCATTGGAAAGCGATGTCGCCCATGGGGATGCGCAGGGCTATGCGGCTGTCGGCAGGCGCACCGTTGAAGGAGACTGTCTCTGTGCGCGGCACTACATTATAGCTAACCACATAGTCGGCTGCATTGAAGGAATATAGCGGACGGAAACTGGCAGTGTCGTCGGGTGTCAGTGTGTAGCCCACCTGCAGAATATGGTCGGTGGAATTATAAGGGTAGCTGGGGATGCTTGAAAAACTCATTTCCATATTGCTTAAATCGCCTTGCAGGTCGGGAAGCACTACGATGTTGTTGCGGTTGTAGGAGCCGAGTTCCAACTTGAGCCGGTAGTTGGTCGTGCCATACTCATTATCGACAGTGCTTGTGCCTCTACCGCAACGTTTCCAGCAAGGTAGCGCATCGGTCAGTTGCACGCTGGAGCTGCCGGAGGTATTCACAGAGTCGAAATCTTCGCTCCAAGGCAGCGGCATCGGGGCGCATAAGTCTGTGCGGAACTGCACCTGGATGCGGGCGGTGCGGCTGCTGTCGGCACAGATGGAGCTGACAGCAGCGGTGTATAGGCTGTCGTTGACAAGGCCGGTGAGGGTGCAGACGCTGCTGAACACCTCGACACTGTCGCCATCGGCATACACCATGTAGTGCGGCACAGCCATCGGTGAGACGATATGCAGTGTGGCTCTGTCGCCACGGATGTCGGTCACCCGTATTTCCGTGGGTTGGGCGCAGGTGTCGACAAACGAGTCGGTCAATGCCTCAACGGTGATGTTGTCGACAAATGTGTGTGCCGTTTCAGAAACGTTCGTGACGAGAAGGAACCGCAAGGCAATCCTCCCCGAAGTATAGCCGGGGAAAGTGACATTGTAGTGCTGCCAAGTCAAGAAACTGGAGGGTATACAGGTGGCCATAGGCACGAAAGAGGAGGCGTCGGCGGTATCGACAAGGATACCCACCTCCACACCCGTGGCCGAGTCGCTGCCATGGGTGTAGCGCGACACTTCGAGGCCGAGCAACAGGCTGTCGAGTGGCATGCTGAATTCAGGCAATACCACCAGCAGCTCCGGTGTATGCGAGCTGTAGCATGTGAGTGAACGGTTCCCCGAACCATATCCAACGGCTGTGGCGATAGAGAGGCTGTTTGACTGTCGGTTTATTGCCTTCCAGCATTCGGGTATATTCAGGCCACAGTCCTCGAACGACTCGCTCCAGGGCAGCGGCATCGGGGCACAGGAGGTGCGGAAGACGACAGAGAGGGGCAGATGAGCGGTGCTGTCGGCACACAGTTTCCTGACGCTGGCAGTGTAGTCGGTTGTGGGTGCAAGGCCAGCAAAGGATATGGTGCCGCTGCCCGAGTGTGTTACTGTCCGAATGGCTCCTCCGCCTGTGAGGGTGATAACATAAGTGGCTCCGACGGCATTGGTGTCGTGGACGACAATATCGGCAGACGAGGAGGTGACGTTGGCCACCTCGATGCCCTGCATCTGGTCGCATGTGGGGGTTACGTTAACCACAATGTCGTCAACTTCAATCCAACTCAGAGTAATCGACGGGGGCATACCGGCGCGGAACGCTATATGACCGGTGGTGCCGGTATAGTTGGCGAAACTCACCTCAACATTCTGCCAAGTATTGGCTGTCAGCACTGTGTCGAAGACTGCCACAGGCGTGAATGTCAGCGTGTCGGTTGGGTCGGTCATCACGCCAATCTGCAAGCTGCCTGGCCTATTGTTGTTGTGCATCCTGAAGCTAAGGTTCAGGCCGGATATTCCCTGCATCTGCGGTAGGACGGCAAACTGCGGGGTACTATTATCCTGTGGGAAAAAACTAAAAATATTGTTGCCCGAAGAACTCTCCACGCGCAGCCATGCCTCACGGCTATAGGCAAGGAAAGTCCAGCAACGTATACCGTGGAAATTCTCCATTGTGGGACAATCCTCGAAATCCTCCACGAATGGAAGGTCGTATGGCATAATCACATCGCACGGGGTGGTAAACGAACTGCTGGCATAAGCGCTGGTGGCAGATGAATCGCAAACCGTCCGCACGAGGAAAGTGTAGTCGGTGGCAGTAGTGAGCGAGGAGAAAGTAACCGTCGAGGCAGTGGTGAGGCCGCTGTCCACTATCAGTCCATCGGCATATAGTTTCCACTCATACCCCATGGCTCCGCCCACCGTGTCCCAGCTCAGTAGGGCAGCGTGTGGTCCCACACTGTCGGCGGTGACGGCCATGGGGCGGCGGCAGCCACCGGGTGTGTAGACGAATGTCGCCGAAGGCAATACTTGTGGTGAATTGACCAACCAGCTGTTGATGACATGCTGCGCATTGGCATTGCGGCAAGTGACAGAATGGTATCCTGTCGAGCATACACAGAAAACATTATCGTATGTCATGAAGCCATTGTCCTGCCCCAATCCACGGAACGAGAGCAGCAGGTTGCCACCCATGTAGGGGAAAGCCGTGTCGAGGGTGATAGTCCATAGACTGTCGCGGATGGCGACCGAACCTGTCCATACGAGCCGCACAGCACTGGTGCGGACCCACGCAAGTGGCTGGGTTGCAGTGTCGGCTACCTCCTCCATGCGCAGCTGAAAGGTCTCGGGAAAATCCAGCGAGTCGCTTATGGCGTAGAAAGTGATCTGCGTAATCGTTCCGCCAGACATCTCGTTCACACGCGAGGCGGGGTAGATGAACTCGTTCTCGAAGCCCCAGTCAGCATATACGGTGTTGATGGGAACATAACGTTCTGCGTGGGTCCATGGAAGACAAACATCGAGCGAGTCAGCCCATGCCGAAGACACTGCAAGCAGCAGAATGGCAGCGACCAATGAGTGTTTTTTCTTCATGAGGTATAGTGTTTATTGTTGAATATATAACGAAATTATTTCAAAAAAATTGCTGTTGGGGTTGATGTATTATATATTAAGTATATCAGCGCATCGCACTGCTGCACTTGTGCTACAAACTGCTCTTGGCGACGCCGTTCCTCTACTAGCGTTTTCTTGTCCATCTGATAGTATGTAGCAAAAAGTGGGCGATTTGTTACAGACCCCTAAAAAAAATTACAGGCGCATTATTAATATTGGTGGCAGCTTTCATTTGTCTAATCACTACTTACTTTCTTTAAGATGTTTTGGTTTGGGATTTTTTTTGTACTTTTGCATTGTATTTGCAAGCATAAATTTTAGTTTTTACCTTTTAGTTTTTAGTTTCATACGATGGATGAATCGGTTTCGAAAATGGGTATAGGTGGACTGCTGAAGAAGTTGCTGCCTTTTGTACTGCCATATAGGTGGCTGCTGATATTGACTCTGATACTCACTTTTGTGGGGTCGCTGATGGCGCAGGTGAACGCTGTGGTGTTGGACCGTGCGGTGGATGCTATCAATGCCTTGCTGCATGTGGAGGGAGGCTTCGACTGGGGTGAGGCGGCACGGCTGTTGCTCATCGTCAGTGCTGTGCTGCTGGGCAAGGAGGTGCTGGCGGCGGTTATCACCTTCGGGCAGCGCATCTTTGGTGAGAAGATAAGGATTAACGTGAGCCGCGACCTATCGCTGCGGGTGGTGGACCGTATATTGCAGTTCCGCATGGCGTTCTTCAGCAACGAGGGCAACGAGCCGGGCAAGCTGCAGACACGTATCGACCGCGGGGTGATGAGCTTGAGCAATACGGTGAAGAACTTCTTTATCGACATCCTGCCCCTGTTTACCAGCGCGGTGATGGCATTGGTGCTGATGTTTGCCGCCAATGTGTATGTGGGGTTGGTAGCGCTGGCGATTATCCCGATATATTTCTTTATCACTGCCCGACAAGGGGTGCGGATGAAGGGGTGGCGTAGGCGCGTGTTTGGTACCCACCAGGCGTTGAACCACGGCATCATGAACATCATTGAGAGCATGGGCGTAATCAAATCGTTCAACCGCGAGCGGGTGGAGGCAGAGCGGCAGGCAAAGTTGCAGAACGATTCGACAGACCAGCAGATGGCGACACGGCGCATCAGTTTCCTCTTTGAGGGGTTGAAGACCTTCGTGGAGCAGATAGGCACGGTGCTGATTATCATCCTGACCGCCTATTTGGTGCTGATTGACTATCCGGGCATGACCATCGGTAAGATTATGTACCATGTGTTGCTGTTCAGCAATGTCAGCGCGCCGATACGTCAGCTGCACCGTATATACGATGATTTGAACGACGCGCTCATCTATGCCGAGGGCTTCTTCGGCATACTGGAGGCGGACGACGAGGTGGAAGAGTCGGGCGACTATCGACCTAGGGAGGTGAAGGGTTGCTTTGAGCTCAGAGATGTGGAGTTCACATACAGCAACGGCACACACGCCATACGCGACTTGACTATGACTATAGAGCCCGGCAAGACGACCGCCTTGGTGGGGTTGAGTGGCGCGGGCAAGACGACGATTGTCAATCTGCTTGATAAGTTCTACGCCCCCGACAGCGGCAGCATCACGCTGGACGGTGTGCCACTGAAAGAGTGGGACACGCAGGTGCTGCGCGACAACATCGGGCTGGTGTTGCAGAAGAACCATATCTTCAGTGGCACCATTGAGGAGAATATCCGCTACGGCAACCCGTCCGCCACACGCGAAGAGGTGGAGCAGGCGGCACGGCAGGCGTATATCTACGACCAGATTGTGGCATTGCCCGACGGATTTCAGTCCAACGCCCTGCAGTTGAGCGGGGGACAGCAGCAAAGGATTGCTATCGCGCGTATGTTTTTGAAGAATCCGCCCATCATCTTCCTTGACGAGCCGACGGCCAGCCTTGATGCCATTGCCACCGAGCAGATTAAGGCCTCCATTGATGCTATCAAGCAGGGGAGGACGGTGATAGTTATCAGCCACAATATCGGGCAGATTATTGATTCTGACGCCCTCTATGTGCTCGACACCGGCCACGCTGTGCAGCACGGCACGCCCACAGAGGTGTACCAGCAAGGCGGGTTGTACAAAGAGATTTTCGATGCCTCCGCCCGCAGCATGAACGTGGACAAGATAGCCGACACTGTTAATTTGAATGTGTGAATGTGTGAACGTGTTAATGTGTAAATCGATTAACGAATTAACGAAATAATAAAGATATGCAATACTATATCGTTGATGCTTTTACTGACAAACTCTTTGGCGGCAACCCTGCAGGGGTGTTGTTGTTGTATAATGACTCCCCGGCGGACAGCCTGATGCAGCAGGTGGCGGCCGAGTTGCGCTATTCCGAGACGGCTTTTGTCCGTCGGGATGGCGCGGACGAGTTCACCGTGCGCTACTTCACGCCCCGCAGCGAGGTGGATCTCTGCGGACACGCCACGATAGCCACCTTTGGTTTGATGTGGCAGTTGGGCAAGGTGGGGGATGGGCTATGTCTGAACCATACCTTGGCGGGCGACCTGGAGGTGATGGCGGGCGAAAGGGTGATGATGCAGATGGCGACACCGCGCATGGTGGGAGAGGTGAAGGAGACAGAGCGGCTGTGCCGCATCATGCAATGCGCTGAGCCTCGATTGCCGATTGAGATTATATCAACAGGGTTGCCTGACATCATGTTGCCTGTGCAAAGTGAGGAGGAGCTGGAAACCCTTAATCCCGATATGGCTGCTTTGGCAGAGTTGAGCCGTGAGTTGGAGGTGGTGGGGGTGCATGCCTTTGTGCAAGCAGGCGACGGATATACCGCCCATGTGCGCAACTTCGCTCCCCTGTATGGGGTGGACGAGGAATCCGCCACAGGCACTGCCAATGCGGCATTGACGCATTATTTGCAGCGTCAGGGATTGATACAGCAGGGTAGTGAGTGTTCCTTCCTGCAAGGCGAGAAGATGGGTCGTCCTTCTGTCGTTGAGACTATGGTGCGCACCGACGGCACTATATACGTAGGCGGGAAATGCCGCATTGTGGCGAAGGGCGAGCTATTGGTTTGAATGGTAAGGGTAATTAGTAGAAAACTATCGATTGTGATACAATAATTTAACCCTATTGGCGTTATATATTAAAACACTTTTTTATGGCAAAGATAATAGACCTGTTTCCAAAAGATAAGATACTACACCCTTTTCAGGAGATGTCCCTGGATAGCTTTCTTACTTTAATCCATGCAGCCATCGATGGTGACGAGTCCGCAAAGAAGATTGTTTTGGGATTCATTGATAACTATGAGAAACAGAGAGGCATGCTCGATGTGCTTGGCGATATTGACGATTCCGATGGTGATGAAGAATATAATTGTATGGGTAGGAAGTACCTGATGGTTCTCCCACGTCGAGACGTTAAGGAGTACCATGTGCGCATTAAGTTGAACAACATCGACCTTAAGATATGGCGAGAAGTGAAGGTGCCGTCGAATATCACGTTGCCAGCCCTTGCCGAGTTGCTGCTTGAGGTGATGGGATGGATGATGGAACACATGTACCAGTTCCGTTTTAAGGGTGAGTATTATTGTTCAAAAGAACAAATAAAAGATTCATTGTTTCCGTCAAATGATAAGGACTTCGCGAAAGTTACGCTGTCTGACCTTCTCACGGAGAAAGGTGTGCGTATGAAGTTGGAATATGACTATGGCGACAGCTGGGAGCACGATGTGTGGGTGAAGGGAATCCGCGAGTATGATAAAGGGGAGAAGCCGAGCATCACGTTTGTCAACGGGCACGGAGAATGCCCGCCCGAGGACTGCGGTGGTGTCTGGGGCTATGCCGACTTGCTTAAGCTGACTAAAAAGAAGAAACTTACAGCAGAAGAACGCGAGAATCTTGAGTGGAATGAAATGGACAGTGAAAGCGGCTTCGACCCCGAGTATTGTGATATAGACTACTTCAAGGAAATCGCAGAGGATTATCACGAAGCGCTACAGGGCTATTTTGAATCATAAGGCTGGCCTGTAGACCGTACTTCGTGCGCCAGCAGCCACTGCTTTCTGTCTAGGCCATAGGCGTAGCCTGTCAGACATCCGTCGGAACCAATCACGCGGTGGCAAGGGATAATCAGTGCAATAGGGTTGCGTCCTACTGCACCACCCACAGCCTGTGCCGAGCGGCAACTGATTTGCTTGGCAATGTGGCCGTATGAGACGGTTTTCCCGTATGGGATGGTGAGCAACTCTCGCCATACCGACTGCTGGAATGGTGTTCCCTGAGGGGCAAGCCGTGGGGTGAAATCGGGCTTGGCTCCGCAGAAATAAAGGTCGAGCCAACGGCAGGCATCCACCAAGGGCGGGATGTCCTGAACTAGCTCTTCGTTTGTGGCCTCAGCAAAACGCAACCCCGTCAACGCCGAGCCATCGCTGGTCAGCACGATATCGCCTAGCGGAGAGCGATACACTCCCTTCAGCTCCTGTGCGGGTCTGTTTTTCGTCATGAGGTTTCGCTATGTCGTTCAGCCTGCAAAGATTATTTTGTAGCGGCAACGGTGAAGCCTATCTGGATGCGGTGGGCCTCTTTCTCCTTGGGGTATTTGAGTTCGGTCATGACGGGTAGGACTATTAAGAAGTGCTTACCTTCTCCAATAGTGATACTCTGCTCGTCGTAAGGCTCGTAGAACATATTGTCGCGGATGGAATACAACATTGTGTAGTCATCGCTGCCAGGGATTCGTATCTCGACCATATCGTCGCTGCCGACGATCTGCACATGCATGAATCCCGACTCTCCCTCTCCACCTCCGTATGACAGACCGCCACGCTGCAAGGTGATGCTCTTGCCCATAGGGACGGAGTCTTCAAGCATGATGAAGGTGTTCTTTACTGGTTTTCCATCGGCATCGAGCAGGTTTTTTGATTCTACTTGAGCCACCTTCACGGTGCCGTAATTGCCAGTCGCTGTCACCAGTATTGTGCTGTCGTGGTCGGCGGTGAAATTAACCTCATAGTCGATGGTGTATTCAAGCTTGCCGTTATTGTCCCAGTCGAACGAGGCAGACTTGTCTTCCACGGGTTTCTGCTTGCAGCCTGTCAATGCCATTATTGAGGCTAACGTAATAAGAATGATTCTGTTTTTCACCTTGTTGTTTTATTGAATGACGATGCAAAGATACACCTTTTTTCGCTTACGACGAGAATAAGAACATTATTCCACACCGATACTTTTTTTCTTATTCTTGTGTTGCTTAATCTGTTAAACGCTGCTTCGACATTTTATCAACAGTTGTTTAACGCTATAAAAGTGTCGAAATACTGTTGAAATACTGTCGAAGTAGCGTTGAAATACTGTTGATATGCTTGACTTATACGGAGGCCTCGAAGCGGCATTGGTATCGTCGCTCGTATTCTTCGATGAGCATGGGGCGGAAGTCGGGGTGGGCGATGCGGATGAGGTCTTCGGCGCGGTGTTTGAGGGTGCGTCCCTTGAGGCGGGCGATGCCGTATTCGGTGACGATGTAGTTGACATCGTTGCGGGTGGTGCTGACGGCAGCGCCAGGCGTGAGGAAGGGTTTGATGCGCGAGATAGTGCCGCCTGCTGCGGTGGAGGGCATTGCGATGATGCTCTTTCCCTCGCGCGACATGGTGGCACCGCGCACAAAGTCTATCTGCCCACCGATGCCGCTGTATTGCCTCATGCCTATGGATTCGCTGGCCACCTGCCCCATGAGGTCAACCTCGAGGCATGAGTTGATGGAGACCATACGGTAGTTTTGGGCTATGATGAAGGGGTCGTTGGTGTAGTTGACGGGGTAGAGCTCGATGTTTTCGTTGCAGTCGACGAAGTCGTAGAG
>JAFWQP010000041.1 GCA_017509045.1 Bacteroidales bacterium | reverse complement strand
TCTGAACTCTTTGACTATAACTGCTGTGTTTTTCTTGTCACCTTGGCAACATGTAATAGTCGAGCCTCCTTTTTTATGGAGTTCTATTGCCCCACCTGCCAGAAAGAATGCCTGCAGTAGGACCTTCAAGCCGTAAAATGGATTAGCATAGCACTGTCTATTTTTCGGCACATCAATCGACTGTATCTGGCAATAGTCTACGGTTTGTTTGCTTGAAAAGAACAAGTAGTTCTTGACAATATCCACATTGTCACCATTGAAAACAAAAGTTTCTTTGCCAAAGAATTGCCAACAAAGCGCATTCACAGAAGCGGGTACAAAGGCAATTGCAAGAATCAAACCGAGAATAAACATATCTGTAGTGTCGTACCACCCCGCTATGGTAAAAGCCACACAGAATATAGTGATACCAAGTAGGTTTAATATAGCTAATCCGTCCGGTTGCTTCCGCGCCACTATCGTTTTTGTAGATTCCATATATAAGTCAATATATTCCGTAGTTCTCCATTGTTTATAGGCAGCCTCTATTAATTGCTTGCAATTAAAGTCTCAAATACTTATCAAATTCAAAATGTGCAATCTACGAATTCTTTAATTCTCAAGTTCTTGATAAATAGAAATCGTCTATAGCGTTTCCCGTTTTTTTTGTTCTTCAAAAATTCCTCAACTATATAACTCTTGCCAACTCGACGAGCATCATCGACTAAAACTGCGATTTTTCCATTCCACGCATTCTTCCATTCTTACAACTTTTTGTAAATCTTTCTTTTCATATTTTCAATGCACTGATTTCAACTTTGCAAATATACAAAAAATACACCAAACGCACACTTGAAATTAAATGACCAGTGTTTTTTGAGTGATTAGTGATTAGTGAATAGTGATTAGACAAATGAATGCGGCAGCCAATTTCAATTTTCAATTTTCAACTTTCACAGGTCTAGATTAGACCTCCCAAAACCTTTGATGGTTTGTTTTTCCTTCATTGTAGAGCCTCTATTTATCCCTTATATATTTTACCTTTCTTTTAGTTTTCTTTTACCTTTACTTTACCTTTTATTTAGCTAACCTAAATAATGAGTAAAATAAATACAAACAAAATACAAAGTAAATAAAAGATACGTAATGGTGCCATTTGGGTGCTAGAGTGTACTATGTCGGAGGATGCTTGGGAAGGGGGAAAGATATGGGAGGTTTTGTTCTTGTGTCTGTATGACAACTGATTATTCAGTGCTGTATGTTTTCTGGCAATGATAAGAGGCGAAATTTTGCTTCTTTGGGGTAGAAAATGGCTGTTGTGGGAGGGAATTGTTGGGGCGATGGGAGAAATAGTTAAGTTCGTAGAATGGCGATAATCAAGGTGATATAGAGCCTGAGTAACTTTTTTTTCATTATTTTCTTGGTGGTTTGAAAAAAGTTTGTACCTTTGCAGCACAAAGTACTTTTAAGCAATATGGAAAATAACGAGGCACTAAATACGCTGCATGAGATAAGGAACCTGATGGAAAGGTCGTCGCGATTTCAGTCCATCAGCGGTTGGTCTATCATTATTATAGGTTTGTTGGCGAGCGTGGTGTCGGCAGGGGCTTGGCTGCTGCTGTTGCCGCACGAGGAGTCGTGGCTGCCCGAAGGGCTGGGAGGCGTGCTGATTAATTCGCCTTACCGCACACTGATAGCGTCGGCATGTGCGCTGGTGCTGCTGGTGGTGTCGTTTGCGGTGGTGTGCTTCGGGTCGTACCGCATGATGAAGCGGCAGGGCGGCTTGGAGTTTGGAAAGGCTGTCCGTCGTCCGTTGCTGCATTTCGCTGTGCCGATGTTGGTGGGCGGACTGCTCTGTGTGGCGATGCTGATGCAGGGGCACTACGGGCTGACGTCGACATTTATGCTGGTGTTCTACGGCTTGGCGCTGCTGAATGCAAGCCACTATACCAGTCCTGCCATCGCGCTGCTGGGTTACTGCGAGTTGGTGCTGGGGGTGCTGGACTGCTTTGTGATGAGCCACGCCATATTGTTCTGGTTCCTAGGCTTTGGGCTGCTGCATCTGTTGTTTGGGGCGTACTTTGCCATTAAGAAGAAGGATTCAACTCTATAGATTTGAGGAGCAAGGCCGTGGAAAAGAACGATTATCAACAGAAATTTGCTGCCCTCAATCGGGCGTTCGAGAGCAAGGTACGCCTCGGCATTATGTCGGTGCTGATGGTGAACGAATCGGTCGATTTCTCGACGCTGAAGTCGCTGCTGGGCTTGACCGACGGCAATTTGGCGAGCCATATCCGCGCCTTGGAGGAGTTGGGCTACCTGCAGACCGAGAAACGCTTTATAGGTCGCAGGCCAAACACCTCCTACTCGGTCACTAAGGCAGGGAGTAAGGCCTTCAGACAGCACTTACAGGCCATGGAGGATTTTTTTAAGAGTGCCCCATCGGTTTAATTTTTTTATTCTATACACTTTGTAACGCAAAGAACTTTTATTAATAATAGAGATTATGATTTTTGGTATCTGTTTGCTGATATTCCTCTTGCTGGCAGGCGTTTTGTTAGCACTGCCTTTGATTAGAAAATTAATTCATAAAATAAAACACAATATGGAAAACAACACTCAAAATCAGAACGGAGCCAAGTTGTGGCTCAAATTAACGATTATCTTTGCCCTCAGCCTGCTGCTGCTTATCCCGCAGGCGATAATTCAGAACATGGTGGACGAGCGGCGCGGCACGGAGATGGAGGCGAATATGGAGGTGTGCGAGAAGTGGGGCGGCACACGCACAGTGCGCGGGCCGGTGCTGTTCATCCCGGGCGACACTTCGACGCACAATGTCTACCTGCTGCCTGAGGTGCTGGACATCAGCAGTGAGGTGGAGACCAAGACGTTGAAACGGGGCATCTACGACTTCTCGGTCTACGAGGCACCGGTGAAACTGACAGGCACTTTCGCCCTACCCAAGGAGTTGAGCGCGGAGCAGGTGAGCTACCTGAAAACGGGTCGGGCTAAGTTGCTCTTCTCAATCAACGACTTCAAGGGCTTTATGGATTATCCCACACTGACCTACGGGGGGCAGCAGGTGGAGCTGCAGGCGGAAGGCATGAAACTGGGCAACGACGATGCGCTGTCGTGCCCCGTGGAGGTGGGTGAGATAATGGGCGGAGGCTCGGCAGAGTTTGCGCTGGAGGTGTCGCTGAAGGGGTCGAGCAGTATCAGCTTTGTGCCTGTAGGACGCACAACAACCCTGTATGTCAACTCCGACTGCACGACACCCAGTTTCGGGGGACGCTATCTGCCCGCCGACCGTGAGGTGACGGATACAGGTTTTACCGCCGACTGGAAGGTGCTGGCACTGAACCGCGACTTCACTCAGGTGCTGAAGAGCCGCACGGAGCTGGCCAGCGTGGGCACGATGGATGTGGAGCTGAAGGTGCCGGTGGAGCAGTACCAGAAGACCACTCGCACTATCAAGTATGCCTACCTGATTATCCTGCTGACCTTTGCCGTGGTGTTCTTAGTGGAGAACCGCCGCCAAACGCCTATACACCCGGTGCAGTACGCCTTGGTGGGCATTGCGCTGATACTCTTCTACACGCTGCTGCTGGCCTTCTCGGAGCATATCGGTTTTGGCTTTGCCTATCTGGTTGCCGCTGCGATGACGGTGGGACTTATCTCTACCTTTATCCATGGGCTGACTAAGCACCGCACTGCGGCGCTGGCTGTGGGTGGACTGCTGACAGTGCTGTACACATTCATCTATGTCATCATGCAGCTGGAGAGTTACGCCCTGCTGGTGGGCAGCATCGGGGTGTTTGTTATCCTGGCGGTGGCGATGTATGCGTCGCAGAAGATTAATTGGAGGTAAGAACTAAGAAGTAAGGGCGGTAGCCAGCACTATCAGCAAATGAACGAGTTAATGGCACGGCTGCGAAGTTTCCTCTATGCTTTTGCGGGGTTGAGATTGCTGCTGCGCGAGGAGCACAACGCACGGATTCACGCTACCATCACTGTGTTGGTGGTGGTAGCGGGGATTGTGCTGAGGGTGTCGCCTGTGGAGTGGGGTGTGCTGGTGATATGCATAGGCATGGTGCTGGCGGCAGAGGCGTTCAACTCTGCGATAGAGCGCATGGCCAATTATCTCACCACCGAACGCGACGAACGCATCCGCGACATCAAGGACCTTGCGGCAGGGGCGGTGCTGCTGTGTGCCATCGCCGCCGCAGTGGTGGGGTGCGTAATCTTTTTGCAGCATATTCCGTAGGGGCAGACCCCCGTGTCTGCCCTCATTGGCCCCCGTGTCTGCCCTCATTGACCCCCGTGTCTGCCCTTTGTTCCTCTGAGTATGTTCAAAGTTTTTCAAGTACATGTCCGTTAAGAAAGTTGTCCAATATCTTTCAGCCTTGTGCGTCATTGTTGCCACGGTGTTGTGCTGGTGGGAGGAGTTTTTGTTTGTCGTCCTGATGGTTTTGGCGGGGTGGCTGTTGCTGCCTATGGTGGTGGTTGTGGTGGTGTCGTGGTTCATGAATTTGAAGGTTCGAAAGGCGTTGTTTGTGTTAGATAGTATTGCCTTGGTCTTTTTGATAGCCTACCTCACCCTAGGCAATGCCCAGCAGCGGTGCGATGCCGACATCATGGAGCGGCACCTCACAAAGAAACAGGATGCCATGCTTGCCGCCATCGACTATACCCACCAAGCCCTAGCAAAAGACAGCAGAGTGACCATTGAGTTCAGTCATGGGAGGTTGGAAACATTTTATATCAACAATGGAACCTACTCTGCCATCGACGAGGCGGATTTGGAGCAGAAGATGCGGTTTGTGGGATTGACGAAAGAAGAGATGCACAATATCCGCCGAATGCTACGGCAGGCAGGCTGCATCGGGATAACGACACACGCGGATTATACAGAATTGAGGTATCGCCGCGTGGGCTTCGGCCTGTATTTATATCGTTTCTATAATCGTCCAATCCTCGCCGACGAGTGGGACAAGATGGACTGTTCGCTCATACCCTACAACAACACGGTGGTCTTCGAATACGCAGGTGGAGCCATCGGCGGCGACTGCTTCCCTGGCCGGGAGGAATATCTGGAGGTAAGAAGTAAGAACTAAGAGCTAAGAGGTGGCTGCCGCACCTTTTAGTTTTTACTTTTTTTGAGAGACGCTTTCATGCTTCATGCCTTTGACGGATGTTCGGGCATTGAATTCTTCTGAGACGATTTCCGTCACTGCCCCTGTAGCTTTGTTGAGCAGATAGCAGGTGGAGTCTGTGGAGTGGTAGTTTTCACAACAGACAGCCAGCACCACCTCGTCGTCCCAATAGACATTGATGGCAATATAATCATCGTGAATACCGTCGTGGGGTGGCAGCACATAGACCCCTGTTGAAGGGTGATGTGGCACCCTTTTGCATACGGCTAAAGGGTAGTCCCAAGTGTAGTAGTACCCGTCTCCCAAGTCGGTTGTGCCTATCTCGACACAAGCGACGGTCAACAACGCACCGAGTGGCAGGAGAAACAACTTCATTATTCTTGCTTGAGCTGCCATTTTTCTCTCTTTTTTATGATTGAAAAGATACGATTTTTTATTTACTATCTTTAATATTGATATATTCGAGGTATGCGTCGCGGTATTCCTCATAGGCTTCTATCCAGCCTTTGTCCCATATCCGCTCGATGGTGCGGCGGAACTTCTCAGGGTGCTTTTGCTCTATCTCTATCGCCACTTCCCATGGGTATTCCCAGCTGTCTGCCCAGACGGACCACATCAGGAAGTGCTCCATCATGTCGAGACTGTCGGCGATGGCATATTGTGCTGCCAACCTCTCAAAATAAGGATTGTAACCGTTGTCAGGATATAATCCGAGTATTAGGAAAGCGCGAAATTCCATCTCGCTGCGTGGCATCAAAGCCTGAACTTCGTGAGCCGAAAGGGTCTTCCCCGCATTGAGGCTGTCTTCCGCCTCCAACAACCGCACAAAGTAGCCACAGTTGTTTTCAATCACAGCCCATTCTTCGGGGGTGATGTGATCGGGTCGCTCCAGATGGCATTGCTCGGCATAAGCTTGTTCAGTGGGGGAGTCCTCGTAATCCTTTTCGGGGAGTGTGAGAATCAAGACTATCGCCACAATCAGCGATGCGATATTGATGACGAAAATCCATTTATGGAGTTTGCTTCCTGTCTCGTGAAACATCCGCCAATAGCGCACCCAGTCCCAGGGAGAGTGCCATATCTTATTATAGTACTGGCAGGCAGTATATGAGATATAGTTTCCCGTCAAAAAGAAGATGATGAAAAAGACGATGGGCAGAATATAATCCATGGATGAATGTGTTAATGAATGTGTAAACGTGTGAACGTGTTAATGTGTTAGTCCTTGGCGCCTTTGGAAAGTAAAAGGTAAAAACTAAAAACTAAATAGTAGGCTGCCGCGTCAAAGACTTACGAATTAACACATTAACGAATTAACGAATTCTCATATTATTTAATAGCATTGGTACTCGAAGTATACTTGTGAGAAGTTGCGTTGGCAGAGGTCGTCGGCATTAATGAATAGGCGAGCCGAGCCGCAGTCGCCCCAGATGGTACACCAATTGCCGTCTTGGGACTCCTCGATGGTGGGGATTTGTAGCAGCAGGGTGTCGCAACGGCAGCCTTCGGGGCGCTCGTCGTATTGTTCAAAGGCAGGGAACCCCAGCATCTGGAAGTTCTTCTCTGTCGGGCCGTAGTACATGGGGTTGTCGCCCATTACTAAGGCATCGTCCACTTCGTCGCGATGCTCTTCGGGCAGGATTTTCTTGAGGTAGTCGTCGAAATAGGGTGTCTCTATCTCGTCGCCGTAGAGTTGCTTGACCGCATCGGCAAACAGCTGCTCGAACCCGTTACACGTCCTATTGATGCACGAATCGCCTGGCAGTGCCCACAGCGGGTATTCCCCCTTCACAGGGCTGTTCTCCAAATCCTCGCAGCGGGGATACTGCTCGAGGAGCTTTATATCGATGTCTCGGTTGATGGTTTCGTGATAGACTACACGGCAGTTGGTCTGCGAGGTGGGGTCGTCGAAATTGATGCCGTAGCTTTCCTCCAGCACCGACTCGTCGGAGGTGATAAAGAACTGTAGCATGCCCGACTGCGGCAAGGGGTCGACGTGGGGAATCTGTATCTCCTCGAAGTTTACCTGCATCACCAGGGCCATAGGCCTGCCCTTGGCATCGGTGGGATAGGGCTTTGCGGTGTCCCAATAGGGTATACCGCCTAGCTTGCTGTCGAAGGGGGTGATGGGGTTCTCCTTCTGGCAAATGGCAAAGTAAAGACACCGTTGCGGTGGGCATTGCTTCTTGATGTGGTCGGAGATGGCGTTGGCTTTGTTCTGCATTGCCTCTATCTCACTCGGTTTGGGGACATACGACGGTCTGCCCTGAGATGCCAGCGTGCCTTCCAGCTCTTTGATGGTCTTACGCAACTTGCGTTGCCCTAACAGCAACGCTGATTTGCTGATAACAAACAGCACTGCTAGAATGATAAAGGCTATCCAATGCCCAGAGGCTATGCCTCGTATCAATGCTATGATGAGCAACGCGACCTCTAGGATGTTGCGAACAAGGTCGGTAAGTTTCTCTTTGTCCATAGGGCTCTATTCGTTGTTGTCCTTAGTCATATTGATGATAACGAAAGAAAAGGTTGATTATTGTGTTTGAGCGAGGCAGTGTATGCGGCATCGGTTGGTTGTGTGGCAGTGCCGAGCTGCAGATAGATGGTGTTCACAGTATTCCTTCACTCAAAGAGAAATCAATGGGTAGTATGAATTTGTAACGGCAGATAGTACCATTGTTGCTGGCTGGCTTCCATTTAGGCATTCTATTTATCACACGGAGCACCTCGGCGCCACAGCCAAGTTCGGCTGCTATACTGTCTGCCTCTTCGCTACCGTAAACGATATCCCGTACTATTTGTGCATTGGTAATGCTACCGTCTTTTTCAACTATGAATTGAGCATAGACCTTGCCTTCATACTTTCTCTCTATAGCCTTTTGGGGATAGTGAATGTTCTTGTTCAAAAAAGAATATAACGAATCCATGCCTCCAGGGAACTCAGGTTCGTGCTCTACAATCAGAAACAACTCGCCTCCATCCTCTGTTGTTCCCCAAACAGCAGAATCGTCGGGCTCTGTGTTTCGGATAGGCGTTTGGCACGCTGTATTCAATCCAAGAGTGCACAGCATAACACATACTAAAAGTATCTTATTCATCGTCTGTCAGTATTTGTTGTTTCTTTTCAATCTGTTTTGTTGGAACAACTACTAATTATTCATTTTTTACATACACGAATAATAATTCGTCAGATTAGTGTAATTCGTGTTCCGAATTAATTATTGGAGGTGACCTATATTATTAAAACACACAAAATCATAACGCCGCCACACTGTTTTTATTGTGTGGCGGCGTGAATCGGTGTAGTCTCTATGGCACTAAATAGAAGCAGGGAGGGTTGTAGTCTGGCCGCTCTAGGTCTTCCACATAGATGCGCTCTCCGCCTATGTTCTGCACATAGAACTTGTTGCTGTCGCCGTCTTCCCAATAGATTACTCCGGGCCCATATTGCGAGTCGCCCCCTCTATATACGTAGGTGAAGCGTATTGTGCTGTCGGCGTGCTCGCCTGTGGCCTCTTGTGCTATCAGGTCATAGACCTTCTTGTCTATATGCCTTGTCCCGCTATTGTTGTTGCTAAAGTGGATCACGTCGGTACAGCGGTACACATAGTAGTGGTCTTGATAATACCCTTCGTCCATTATGGAGTGGTCGTCGTAGGTCGTCTGCCAACGAGTGTTGTACATCCTGCCGTGAGTCTCGGGCGTAGGGGGAGTGTTGCCACCTGTCTCGTTCTCCTTGGTGCAGGCGGTGAGCATTGCCAATAGGGCAACAAATAGGATGATTGATTTATGTTGATTAGTAGTCATGGTTATTAGTATTTAGGTTTTCAAAATGTTAAGGCTAATCCACCGCCTGTGGGGCCTGCGTTCAGGCTCAGTGCCCATCCGGTGCTGTAGGGTTCGGGAGCCAACAGGTTCTCCGAATAGCGGCGGTGACGATGACGACCGGAATAGCGGCGGCTGCCCGACCGGCCGTCCGACGACACCAATATAATGCCCGTTGTCACCAGTCCGGCACCGATGACCGTACCTATGATGCCGGCTGTTTTGATACCTTTGCTGACAGTGTTCGCCGCCTGTTGGAAGTCGGGGTCAGGCTCGAAGCCGTCAGGCATGGTGGAGGCGACATTGCCGAATGTGTTGCCGCCCAGCCACACTGTCAGACCGCTCAACATAGTCAAGCTGCCCGTGATAATGCAGGCGATGCCCCACCCTTTAGGCGAAGCATATTGCTGCCCGCCAAACTGATAGTCAGCGCCCAGTTCGGCAGCGGGCATGGGGGCGTTGAGCAGCGATGTTGCCGACACATCCATTACTAGTTCCTCTGTTTCTTGAGTAGTTGTGGACATTGCCATCTCCTGTGCTTGTACCTTGCCGCAAAGCAACAGTGCGGCAGCGATGAGAAGAATTGACTTTTTCATCTTTGTAGATTGTTTTGTTTGGTTAATAATTGATGATGGTTAAGAAATCAGCTGCTGTTCTTGCCATATATGTAGCAAAAAAGGGCTGTTTTGTTACAGCCCCCTGTGAATTTTTATTTGTGCAAGTAAGAAAGCGGCATGCGAACGATGCCGCCAACACATTAATTATTAGGCATTACAGATTGTTCGATGCTTGAGGAGAAAAGGCGGACATTTTCTAGGGTAGGTTGGATGAATCCCAAGCCGCAAATACGTGGAGCCACTATGTCTCCATTCTCCATTCTCAATCCTCCATTCTCCATTATGATCAGCGTTGGCTTGCCGTCGGCGTTGTCGTAGTCGTGTATATTGGGCGATGCCACTAGGATGGCTCCCTCGTTCAGCTGTATGTTCACACCTTGCCGTAGGTGGATGCTGCCCGTGAGGTAGCGACCCACCTCGAATACCAGCGTGCCGCCTCCTTGGCTGGCGATGTGGTCGATGGCGCGTTGGATAGAGGCGGTGTTGAGCGTGGTGCCGTTGCTCTTGCAGCCAAACAGCGATGCCTTATACAGCGTCGCCCCCTCCGAGCAGGGGGTGCTGTTGTCCTGTGCCAGGATGATGTCGGACGAGGTTTGCGAAGCATCCACCGCGGGCTTGGTGCTGCCCTTGCTCCTTTGCCGTTTCACCTTTATCGCCTTAGAGTCAACCTTCACCTTCCCGCAGTCGTTGGCGATTAATTGGGAATTGTAGGGGCTTGCCCCCGTGTAAGCCCTCGCCTCGCAAGGGCGTACACAGGGGTACGCCCCTACGATTGTCAACCCGTTCACGTCGTCCGCCACGATGGCGGGGCGGTAATCCTCGCCTTCCAGCCGCAGGGTGACGTTGCGCAGGGTGATATTGTCGGCATGTCGGATGTAGAGTCCCCAGGCGGGCAGCTCCTTCCACATCGAGAACTCGGGGTAGCGTCGCTCCCATTCGGGTATGGCTGCCAGCTCCTCGGGCGAGCAGCCGCGATAGGCGTAGGCGCTGTCCGCATGGCCCGGGTAGGAGAATACGATATTCTCCAGCAGCACATTCTGTATGCGGTGACCGGGAGTGCCCACGATGCTCGAGGGCGACACATTGCGGGGCAAATCCTCCACAGGTCCCTCGTAGCTGTAGCCCGCGTCGGGCTTATCCAGTGGCACCTCCACCTCCACGTTGCGAATCACCACATCCTTCAGGCAGGGAGTGCCCTTCCCCTCGCGACGTTCGGCGAAGCGCAGGAATAGGGGATTGCCCGTGTGGGTGGCGCGCAGGCCGTCAATCTCTATGTCCTCCACCGTGGCGCCGTCCACACTGGCAATGGTGATGGCGCTGCGGTAAGTGTCGCGCAGCACGATGTTGCGGAAGCGGAAGTGGCGGAACTTGCCGCGCGTCATAGTGCCGAACTTGATGCCGTTGGCTGACGAGCGGCCATAGCAGTTCTCCACCGTCACATTCTCGCACACCCCGTCCACGCTGTGGCTCTTAAAGCAGAACACATCGTCCGCAGCGTCCATCGTGCAGTTGCGTATCACCACATCGCTGCAGTCCACAATATCCACCCCGTCGTTGTTCCAATAGCTCTTGCTGTCCACCGTTTGGTCCTCAATCACCACATGGCGGCACTGGTCGTACTGCTGGTTCCAGCTGGCGGGGTTGCGCAGGGTGATGCGGCTGATGGTGACATTCTCGCATTCGCGGAAGTGGATATTCTCTGGGCGGTTCGTCTCGTTGGGGCGGTCATATTTCAGGGGGTCGTCCACCAGTCCGAGGTGGATATATTGCACCAGATTGTTCGCCACCTCCCATCCGCGGCCGTCGATAGTGCCCTTGCCGGTGATGCCTATGTCGTGCTGCCGCACGGCGAAGATGAGCGCCGTCCAGCGGCACACGGGGTCCTTCACATAGTCGAAGGGGTTGGTAGAGCCCAGCAGGGTAGCCCCCTCGCCGATTGTCAGCGTCACCCCGCTTTTCAGGTATATAGTGCCGCTCACATACTGCCCTGGAGGCAGGATGACGCTCTGCTGCACGCCGCTGCCCACATATGCGGTGTGGGCACTGTCGATAGCCGCCTGCAGGCTGCGGGTGCAGAGGGTAATGCCGTCGCCTTTGGCTCCAAAGTCGGTGACAAACAAACGCTGCGCCCCGCAAGGCCGCCAAGCTGCCACAAGTGCAAGAAAGAGAATAATGCGCCTCATAATCTATGCTTTATTATTGGACTGCAAATGTACGAATAAAAATTGAATCACTCATAAAAAAAACACCGACAAGCCTCTCAACCTCTTGTGGGGGACACCATATCGCGTAGCCGAATCATTCTTTTGCAGCCCCCAAAACGGCTCTCCATCGCCAGCACATGTCCCGAGAATAGTCCCCCTTCCTTCGCTACTTATCCTATCCTTATACCTTAGTTATACTTTAGTTATACCTTAGTTATTCTATATATAATAGTATAACTAAGGTATAACTAAAGTATAACTAAGGTATAAGGATAGGATAAGTAGCGAAGGGATGAAACTTATGGTGTAGAGAAGGAGAGGGGATTCTGCGATGGCACACACTAAGGTATGTTAAATGACGTTATAATTGCATGAAAAAGAATTAGGGAATGGCGAAATCGTTTCAGATTCCATTTTAAGAATTGTATATGACTGCTTTTAATCTTTTTGTTGAGATTGCTATTAATCTGTTTATTTTAATAGTAATAGGTTTTATTGTTGGGTATCGTGTTGTATGCAACAAGGCGCAAGATTTGTTGGGGAAGTATGGTGTACGCTTGAAGGAATCGTCCTTTCGCAATGCTTCGTCAGAGATAGTGATGCGTTTGGGACGGATGAGGTCGGACCCACGATTGTCGGAGGAAGATGCCAAGAGGGCAAGGTTCTATTATGGCTATCTCACATGGGGATTTGGTATCGTGTTTGCGTTTGTGTGGATAGTGGTAATAATCATCATGGTTTTAGTTCTCCATAAATAGCAATAATTATGGGCTGACGATAGGTGTTTTGGGTAAAAAACCAGAGGTTGGATTGTGATGTGAGATTTTTTTTGTAGCGTGTAAGTTGCGAATATTCAGTGGTTTTTCTTGTTTTGTGGAAAGAAATAGGAAAAAAATATTTGCGGAATAAAAAAAAGGTTGTATTTTTGCAAAGTGATATTAAAATGATATTACTTTAAATCATCAATCTGAACAAACATAAAAACAATAATAAAATGGAAACAAAAGAGTTTAATCGTAAAATGAAAGGAGTCAACAATGGCTTCCTGCATTTGTTAATCAATCTGCTGCTTTTGGCGGCTATCGTGTTTGGCACTATGGGCCTGGTTATGGTGGCGGGCGACGGCTTTGCCGTTCCTTTCTGCATCCTGATGTGCTTCGTCTACATTCTGCAGTGTGTCGGGTTTATGGTTATCCAACCCAATCAGAGCCGGGTGCTGACCTTCTTCGGCAAGTATCGCGGCACTGTGACCGACAACGGCTTCTTTTGGGTGAACCCCTTCTATGGCAAGCGTCGCCTCTCGTTGCGCGCCCGCAACATGGATGTGGCACCCATCAAGGTGAACGACAAGAACGGCAACCCCATCATGATTGGTTTGGTGCTGGTATGGAAGATTAAGGACACCTACAAGGCTTGCTTCGACATCGAGGTGGAGGACACCACCATCACCCAGAAGGACGGCACGAAGGTGACCACGCTGAAGGGCTACGACAACTTTGTGAATGTGCAGAGCGATGCCGCCCTGCGTAAAGTGGCTGGTCTGTATGCCTACGACAATATCGACAACAAGAACACCGAGGAGGTGACCCTCCGCAGTGGTGGCGAGGAGATTAACGACCGCCTGGAAGAGGAGCTGCGCAGCCGCCTGAGTATTGCCGGCATCGAGGTTATCGAGGCTCGTATCAACTACTTGGCTTATGCCGCTGAGATTGCCAGTGTGATGCTGCGCCGTCAGCAGGCGGACGCTATCATCTCCGCCCGCGAGAAGATTGTGGAGGGTGCCGTGAGCATGGTCGACTTGGCCCTGAAGAAACTCTCCGCCGACGGTATCGTGGAGCTGGACGAAGAGCGCAAGGCAGCAATGGTGAGCAATCTGCTGGTGGTGCTCTGCGCCGACGAGAGCGCGAGTCCGGTGATTAACACAGGAACGCTGTATAACTAGTTGTTGGCATAATCGGAATATTCAGAATAATAAGAATTATCGGAAGATGAAAAAGAAGTTTTTTTTACTGGTAGCTAGCGTGATGATGATGTCGCTGGTGTGTGGCTGCGCGGGGCGTGGCAATGAGGAGGAGCACAGTGATGTGCTGACTTTCGAGCAGGCAAAGGCCGAGGAGTCTGCGCTAGTGTCGACCGACGAGATTATAGCTCTTGTCAAGAGCGACACGACGCACAAGAAGGTGGTGTATTGGTTCGACATATTGTGCAAGCCTTGCCGCCATCATCTGCAGCATGAGATTGCCGAGTTTTATGCCAACCACGACACTGCTGAGTGGCGCATCTATTTGGTGGCAGGACTGAACGGGCTGCATCACTCGGAGCCTGACGCAGAGGGCAACCTGGTGGAGGAAACCCCCGCTGAGAATATCAGACATTTTGCCAAGGAGTACCGCAAACTGCTGCCTTCGCTGGGGTTTGATATGAAGGACGTGTATCTGCACTACGACCCAGTGCTGGAGAGTTCGAAGGACTATAAGGAAAAGTATCCCGAAGGCGATTTCTTCAGCCAGCTGGCAAATGCGATGTTCCACTCCGATGTGGCTTTCCGCTGCGAGCATGATGGCATTCCCCGTCTTTTTGTGGCCGACCGCACAGGGCAGTTGTTGACGGACTATTATATCTTAGTTAATAAAGATTTGGATACACTGGATGCCTATTACCTGCCTAACGACTACTATCAATTCGACATTAAGGATTTCAACCACCACGACACAGTGGTGGGGGTGATGATGAAGTAAGAACTAAGAGGTAAGAACTAAGAAGTTGGCTACCGCACAACATATTAATATGAACAACATGCACAAACATACTTGGAAATTCTATGCCTTGTTTTGGCTGATGTATATGATAGGACTGTATGGGATGGATTGGGTTGCGGGACATGCCAAGGTTGGTTATACGATGTGGCCCATAATATGGTATCCTGTTGAGGCAACTTTTATCACAGCCATTTTGTGGCTAATTGAGGAGAAACCATTTAGAAAGAAAAAATGAAAAAGAGTTTTGCACTGAGGGTTGATGCCGAGGTTTACGAGGCTATCGAGAAGTGGGCTGCGGACGAGTTCCGCAGCACCAACGGGCAGATAGAATGGATTCTGTCCGAAGCCCTCAAACGTGCCAAACGCACCCCGAAAAAGAAAAACCCACAACAAAATGAAGAACAACAATGAAACGTTTTGTTTTAGTCACTATGGCGATAGCGGCCATGATAGCCCTTGGCTCTAAGTCATCAGCGCAACAACTGTTTGAAGGCGTAGCCACTTTCAGCTCATCAGCCACGATGGCGGGTGGGGCGACCCCTTCTGAGGCCATCAGCACGTATTATTACAGGGGCAATGACCTATTTGTCGACATGCCACAGAACAAGCTGCGCACACTCTACCTCGCCAAAGAGAAGAAGCAATACACCATCAACGCCATGATGGGGAAACCCATCCTGATGTCCAACGGTATAGACCCGGACACGATGGATATACCGCTGTTCGACATTTCCGACGAGATGGAGACTGTTGACGGCCACAAATGCCTGAAGGTGCAATACGAGAATGAGAACGAGGCCATCAGCATCAACTCGACAGTGTGGTTGGACACCACCTACCACATCCCCTTCCACTACGGCCTGAACGTGGAGGTGCCTTGGGGATTGCCCGTGCGGGAGGAGATGACTATGACCATGAAGGGCTCACAGCCCATGAAGATAGTGAACCGGCTGGTCTCCGTGACTGCCGGCAAGGTGGACGACACCTTTTTCGCCATCCCCGACGAACAGGGAATGGTGCACCTGAGCATGGGTGCAGACGGGCAGCCCATGTTCAGCGGCGACACCACCGGGATGATGCAGGCTCCCCACTCGGCACTGATTGAGGAGGTGGACTCCGCTGGGTTCCGCAGTGCCATTGCCCACGGACGCACTGTCTGCATGATGACGGCCACATGGTGCGGTCCCTGCAGGCTGCTGTATCCACGCCTGGAGAATGTCAGCAAACAGGTAGGCAAGGATTACCGTTTTATCAAAGTGGACATTGACAAGTGTCGGACGATTGCAAAGGAATACAACACGCTGACCATCCCCGTGGTCATCTTCTTCGAGAACGGGAAAGAGCTGCGCCGCATCACCTCGGCAGCATATAGCGAGGAGGACATCTTGAAGTTTGTCACAGAATAGTAATAATAATCATGGAACGTCGTAGAATCATAGGAATTGTATTGCTGGCACTGGCAGGTGCGGCCTGCTTGATGTCGGTTGTTTGGAACCTCATCAGAATGCCGGAAGGCGCAGATGCCCGAATCCGCATAGTAGTCTTTATGCTGGCGGAAGTGGCACTATTGGTCCCGTCGGTATGGGCTTTTACCCATCCCGACTCCAAGCCGCTATTGAAAGGGAAGGATCAGGCAACCACGCAGAGTCTCATCGACCCCGCAGGCTACCG
>JAFWQP010000040.1 GCA_017509045.1 Bacteroidales bacterium | reverse complement strand
ATGTCAGAGTGGTATTTGTTTCGAGAAGATTACTGGCGAAACCAGCGAAGGCGTAGCGGGCTACGGCGAGATGATTTCGTCAGTAAGATTCCGAAAGAAATGCCACTATGGCATGAAAAGGACAAAACAAAATGATTTCTGTGTGCTTTCCGTCCTAATGACCGATTTGGGTTAATACATTAAAACCTTTCGCTCTTATGATATATCTGACTGATTTTTCAACAGCCTCGTAGAGGCTGAATTTCAATAACCCCATACAAGAAACCGATAGGTTTCGCAGTGTGGGGTCAGGGATAACCCTACTACTCAGCGTCCCGAAGGGACGCGACATTGACACAGCTTGGCAAAAATCAGTCATACGTTGCATAAGAGCGAAACCTCTTTGACCTTTCAACCCCTTAAAGTGGATTAACAATCCTAATGGTGACTTCGATAAATCACCTCGAAGAGGTGTGACCATCAATAACACCATACAAGCCGTAAGGCGCAGTGCGGTGATAGCCAGAATGTAACCAAAGCTACGTCTCGAAGAGACGCGTCATGGAAAATGAATTAATAGAACACCCCTAATTTTTTGAACCCCTTGTATTTTTCTACATGACCAATACGACATAGACAAAACGACCATTGATTGAACAGTTTAGTGAATACTGCGCTACAGTGCTACAGTTGCTACAGTTCATTTTGGGGTATCCATTTTTTCAAAAAAAATTTTATATCTATATATCTATATATTTGCATATATAGATATATAGATATAATTTATTATTTAGGGTTTTGACAACGGTAAAACGAACTGTAGCAACTGTAGCACTGTAGCAGAATGCCTCATAACGGTGCTATAATCTCTTTTGAGTCAGCAGATTGAGGAAAGGACGTTAACATTATAGATGTTTAACATTTTGAATGTCTGATATTTGAATTATTTTTCGTATCTTTGCAACGTAATTCCCCCCACGATGATGATGCATGCTGCTCCCGCTGTGGAGCCTCTATGAAGTCGTTTTTTCTCCGCCTCTAGGAACGAAGGCAGAACGAAGGCAGAACGAAGGGAAGGATAAAGTTGAAAGTTGAAGGTTGAAAGTTGAAAGTTGAAAGTCGAAAGTTGGGCTGCCGCCCCGTCCCCTTTTGAAAGGGAATTAAAGCCCCCAGTGGAGGGTTTACCGAAGGCGGGGGGTATGTTTAAATTGAAAATTGAAAGTTGAAAGTTGGGCGGATGCGGGGCTTTCTCCGCTTCGGTATCAGGAGAATCCGCTGGATTGTCCTTTTGCGTAACAAAAACGTAACAAAGATGTAACTGAATCGTAACTGTGGTGATGATAATTCGTGCTATTTTTGCAGTTGGAAAAAAAGAATGATTGATAACTACAAAAAATTGAAAATATGACATTTGGTGAGATTGTGGTGATTGTGCTGAACTTCGCTGGGGCGCTGGCGGTGTTTCTGTTTGGTATGAAACTGATGAGCGAGGGCTTGCAGAAGTTCGCGGGTGCGCAGATGCGCAACATCATCGGCAGGGTGACGGGCAGCCCCGTGAGGGGCATCCTGACGGGTACGGCGGTGACGACGCTGATACAGTCGTCGAGCGCGACGACGGTGATGGTGGTGTCGTTTGTGAATGCGGGTCTGCTGAGTCTCGCCGGTGCGGTGGCGGTGATTATGGGTGCCAATATCGGCACTACGGTGACGGCGTGGATTATCACCCTCTTCGGCTTGGGCGAGAGCGGCAGCGCGTTCAGTCTGCCGATGTTGCTGGGTGCGCTGAGTTTGGTGTTTATGTTTGCCAAACGTAGTAGGCTGAAGTCGATAGGCGAGTTTGTGATGGGTTTGGCGCTGCTGCTGATAGGCATGGGCTTTTTGCAGAAGGCTATGCCCAATTTGGAGCAGTACCCGGAGTTCTTGGAGACGCTGGCACGGCTGTCGGATTTCGGCTTTTGGTCGATACTGCTGTTTGCTCTGATAGGTGCGTTGCTGACCTGCTTGGTGCAGGCGTCGGCGGCGATGATGGCCATCACGTTGGTGATGTGCTACAACGGTTGGATAGGGCTGGATGCGGCTGTGGCGTTGGTGATGGGTCAGAATATCGGTACCACGATCACCGCCAACCTTGCCGCGATGGTGGCGAATACTGACGGTAAGCGGGCGGCACGGGCGCACTTGGTGTTTAACGTGATAGGCGTGCTGATGACGCTGGTGGTGTTCCATCCCTTGTTGAACCTGATAGCCCGCATGACTACGGGGATTGTGGGTAGCGACCCCTATACGGCGGTGGGCGCCGAGGGGTACGACCCTAACGCGATACCGATGGCGCTGGCTCTGTTCCACACTTTCTTCAACGTGGCGTGTACGCTGGTGCTGGCGTGGTTTATCCCCGCCATTGTGCGCATTGTGGAATGGATGGTGAAGACCCAGCCCGAGGAGGAAGAGTACAAGTTCAGACTCAAATATATCGGTGGCCACTGGATGAGCACGGCGGAGCTGAACATGGAGGCGGCGAAGAAGGAGATAGAGGAGTTCTCGAAGCGGGTGCTGCGCATGTATACCTTCCTGCCCGGCTTGCGTACCGCCAAGGATGACGAGGAGTTTGACCAGCTGGTGGAACGGGTGGAGAAGTATGAGGAGCTGACCGACCGCATGGAGATGGAGATTGCCAACTACTTGACCAAGATATCGGAGGGCGACCTGTCGCACGAGGGCTCGCTGCGCATCAGCGCGATGCTGCGCGTGGTGGACAACCTAGAGAGCATCGGCGACAGCATCTACCAGATTGCCGCCACACGAAGGAACAAACGCGAGGCGGAGGTGCATTTCGACCAGCATTTGAACGACAACCTCGACCAGATGAAGCAACTGGTGCAGCACGCGCTGGACGTGATGGACGCCAACCTGCGGGGCGACTACGACCATGTGAACATGGACGATGCCAACGCGGCAGAGGCTGCCATCAACGAGTATCGCAACCGCCTGCGCAACGAGCATTTGGAGGCATTGAAGGAGGGCAAGTACGACTATGCCATCGGCACTGCCTACAGCTCGCTGTATGCCCTGTATGAGAAGATGGGCGACTATATCATCAACGTCAGCGAAGCGATAGGGGTGAAGTTTAAACAAATTGAGAATTGATAATTGGGCACCTCCAATTATTAATTCTGAACACGAATCTCACTAATCTGACGAATTACTATTCGTGTTCGTCAAGAAATGGATAATTAGTAGTTGCCTAATGGCACAAGCGGTCGGCTGACAAAGCCGACAAGAGGCGCAAAAAGCATTATTTTAGCAATCCGTTTCGTCATACCCAGCGCCAAACATAGGCCTTGCAGCCAATTCTATACCAACGACTTGCAAATAATATTTGTGTATATAGAAAAGATTGTGTATCTTTGCAAAACTTTTTAAGCAATTCACAATAAGGAT
The DNA here is from genome assembly GCA_017509045.1 of Bacteroidales bacterium. Lineage (GTDB taxonomy): Bacteria > Bacteroidota > Bacteroidia > Bacteroidales > P3 > Colimorpha. The sequence continues at coordinate 12,885 of JAFWQP010000040.1, read as the reverse complement.
TATTCCGTTGTGAAAACTACTAAGAGGGCGGAAGACTTGTTCTTCCGTCGTCTTTTTTTTATCAACAGCAGTAATAGTGGTTATCCAATAGGCTTGTTCGCACCACACTGGAATAGGGCATTATGGTAACTATGCAAGCATACTGCTACAGTGCTACAGTTGCTACAGTTCGTTTTACCCTTATCACCCCGATAAAATATACATAGTGCTACAGTGCTACAGTTGCTACAGTTCGTTTTACCCTTATCACCCCACAAAAAAAATTCAAGACATACTCCCAATGAGCGATTTGAAATAAATCGTAGTATTATCCCAATTCGGGCAATAAAAAAAAGTATAATACGTTATAAAAAATAAAGAACGAAAAAGATGGGACTATTTAAGAATAATATGCCCTATCAACTCCGTACTTTGTTGTGAACTAATAAAAAGTAAACACGGTAATAGCTCTTTGACATCGAGGGGTGGCTGCTCTCTTGACTATTTAGGTTGTGAATTGCTTAAAAAGGAAACACAGTAATAGCTCTTTGACATCGAACCATGGCACCTCGGTTGTTGTTTATTAGTTGTGAATTGCTTAAAAAGGAAACACAGTAATAGCTCTTTGACATCCTTCTCGCTCCCACACCGCACTGTCACGCAGTTGTGAATTGCTTAAAAAGGAAACACAGTAATAGCTCTTTGACATCAACGATAACCCAAATGCCATTAACCGCAAAGTTGTGAATTGCTTAAAAAGGAAACACAGTAATAGCTCTTTGACATCACCTTGAATCGTACAAGATAAGCCTATACTGTTGTGAATTGCTTAAAAAGGAAACACAGTAATAGCTCTTTGACATCCGTCAGAGGGTGTTACAACAACTGTGGTGTTGTTGTGAATTGCTTAAAAAGGAAACACAGTAATAGCTCTTTGACATCAGACCAGTGCGGACTTCTTCAAGGTTGTAGTTGTGAATTGCTTAAAAAGGAAACACAGTAATAGCTCTTTGACATCCCATTAACGCATAAACAGCGTTACACTTAGTTGTGAATTGCTTAAAAAGGAAACACAGTAATAGCTCTTTGACATCAGGTCAGCAGTATGGTGAACTTCGCACGTGTTGTGAATTGCTTAAAAAGGAAACACAGTAATAGCTCTTTGACATCGGTCGTCAAGGCAACAATGTGTTCGCTGTAGTTGTGAATTGCTTAAAAAGGAAACACAGTAATAGCTCTTTGACATCAATGCAACAAACTAGGTATTAGAGAGCCAGTTGTGAATTGCTTAAAAAGGAAACACAGTAATAGCTCTTTGACATCTATCGGGGAAATTATCCGCAATTTCGACCAGTTGTGAATTGCTTAAAAAGGAAACACAGTAATAGCTCTTTGACATCTTCGTAGCCGTTATGCGTTTTCACAAACTCGTTGTGAATTGCTTAAAAAGGAAACACAGTAATAGCTCTTTGACATCAACATTCGTTGTGCCGAACACTCCCGTTCAGTTGTGAATTGCTTAAAAAGGAAACACAGTAATAGCTCTTTGACATCGCCGGAAGATAGCAGCTGTGCGTGAGGCTTGTTGTGAATTGCTTAAAAAGGAAACACAGTAATAGCTCTTTGACATCTCAAGCTCTCGACATCATACACAAGTACGAGTTGTGAATTGCTTAAAAAGGAAACACAGTAATAGCTCTTTGACATCACGATGTCAATAAGTATATGAAACAGAGTGTTTCAAAACAGGTCAAAGACTAAAAAAATCCCGCCATAACAGGCGGGATTTTTTATTGTAGTAGGGCTTTTTCAAATTCTACCAAGCGTTAAAACATTTCCAATTGCTGACCAGGAGCATTGGGCTCAACTTCCTTTCGACAAGTGTATAGTTCGATGTCGGCAAATTGCTTGTCGGTAATAGTCAGACATCCCACCTGCCCATATTGGGGTAGCATGGCGCGAACACGACGTAGGTGTACGTCGGCATTTTCGCGACTGGCACAGTGGCGCACATAAATGGAAAACTGAAACATGGTGAATCCGTCGGCCAGTAGGTTCTTACGAAAAGTTGTGGCGGCTTTGCGTTCCTTCTTGGTATCGGTTGGCAGGTCGAAGAATACAAGCAGCCACATAATGCGATATTCGGAGAAACGGTCCATCACATTTCGGGATAGGTCAGTTTGCGACTCTCACCCGCGAAACAACGGGCTAGCGAGGCCGTAGTTTGGCTTGCTGCCACCATAAGGGGACTTCGCTGTCCGCTGATGTGTACTTCGAGGGTGGGTATGGTGAGGAGTGAGCGTTTGAGGTCGGAGGTAAGTTCTTCGGTATTGGGGTATTGTTGTATCGTCTGCATGACAAGTCGGTCAACGTATGGGCGGTAGGGTTCCATAATATCGTCGGCAAGGCAAAAAGCGTTGTAGCGGTTGTGGTGGTGGATGCCGAGGGTGGGAAGGAGCCCACTGCTAACAAGGGCACGAGCAATAACGGCACGGAGTATTGCGTAGCCGTAGTTGAAAAGGTTGTTTGGGTAACTGCCTTCACGCTCGCGTGTGAAGTGGTCGATATTGGGCAATAGATGGCTCCAATAGAAAGCTGCGGCACGACCTTCGAGGTTGGTACTATCGCCGGAGCGCACATCGGCAGCCCACTGGTGCATGTTGCCAATCTCACAACCGTGCAGTTCGTGTAGTAGGGTGGCTTGATTGAGTATCTTCTGTTGGACGGTTTGCTGCCATAGTTGTTTGCGGAGTGGTACGGAGGCTGACAGTTGGTCTTGGAAACGTTCGCTCTGCACGGTGTGACCCTCTAAGGGGAGCATAAGTCCCACGGGCATGTGACGCTCGTCGCAGGTGATGACAGAGGCATTGTTGTCGAGCAGAGCAGCCATCAGACCATGAGTAAGGGTGATTTGCCGATTGTCGAGTACCACAATACCGATGTCCTCGACGGGGATGGTTACGGTCCGCTCAGGTTCGTCCCCTTGTTTTTCCAAGCGCACTACTAGCTGCCTATTTTTCATAGACAAGTAGGCTGGATTGGAAAAACAGAGGGTACGCTTAATCATGGATGGTAGGTTTATATTGGATTAGCTATCGTAACATTTCCGAGTCTATCTACTTGTAGCGGTATACAGGTGTCCCGAATCATTCTATCCATAAAATCTTTTTGAGTTTTATCTACGGAGCCAAATTCTGTTTCGATTTTTTTATCGCCATTCCCATTAATGCTCAATTTAGGAATGACTTTGGCAACATTAAGAGGTATACAGTAAAACTTAAAACTGCTCTGACAATTAGTTTTATTGTAATCAAAATCAAAAGATCGTACCCTGTAGATATGACTAGTATCGGTTATGATGCTGCTATTGTCGATTTGCTCTTCATTCGAAGGAACATATACTATGTCACCCGCAGAAAGAATGTACTGGACTTTGGCATCATTAGGCAGCATACCTTGTGGGTGATTGCTGTCTTTCCCATACTCTTTAAGAAATACTTCTAAATTCTCCCTCCATTGCTTGGTATACTTCTTTTGACATTCTACAAGTGTTTGTAATTCGATAATTAAAAAATTACGTTCTTTGTTTGAGTCGCTGTGATAGATTACAAAGAGAATGTTTTTACCGTCGTCTCCGTTATAGTATTTGCAAGATTTAGAACCTTTGTTTGTCAGATTGAATTTTACGCCTTTAGTCCAGACCCTCACTTTTTTAATAGGCAGATGCTTCTTTCCATCATTCAGTTGGGTAATGTTGGCATTCATCCTCTCGATACCTTCTGGGCTAAAGGCCTTTTGAGGATCTTTATTCTCACTAAACAAATGGGAATAAAGTATTTTTTGTATTCCAGTATCTGTAATCTTTTTTATTTTGTCTAGTGCATCATTTTCATTTGTACATTTGCTTAAATAGTTTATTAATTCGTTTTTGTATCGGGTTGCGAAGTAGCGCTCATCAGTATCTTTGGTGTAATAGTAGACCTCAATCTTGCCATCGGAGGCCTCGCTCCATACATCCTTGTTTTTGTCGAGATATTCGATGATTTGTTTGTCAGTATAGTGTAGGGCAATTTTTTCTTTAATCTTAGCTTTTAGTTCTCGGTTAACGATGCTGTTGGGATTGGCAATAGCCTCTTTGATTTTGACCGTTTTCTTCAGTTGGAGATTCACTTCACCGAAGACGGTCTCTTTGTGAAGAGCTTTGCGTATTGCCCAACTGTCACCTTTTGTTTGAGGGACAACCTCGTGTTTACCATTAGCGATGGTGGTGTAATAATTGGCCGTTTTGTTGATGACTCGAAGGTTTTGTTTGAAACTGACGATGATACTTTGTAGTGTATGGTATACGTCGTCGGAGAAAGTAGGCCAGGGTTTAAAGAATGTGGTAAAGCGTTCGTGTTTGTTGCCCTTGTTGTCTTGGTAGTATTCAATTTGGCGGAGTTTGTGCTGGAGGTCGTAGCGGGTTTTGCTTTGGGCTTCTAAGTTGTTTAGGAGGTTGACATGATCGCGGGTGGTGCAAGCTATAACTATGGCGTCCATAGCATGGTGACGATGGTCGATACGTTTCTTGTTGAAACCTTGACGCAATTCGATAGGAACGGAAGGTATGGTGTGACCTTCGGCAGTGGTGGCGGTATAGTCGGATGTACCTGTAAGGGCGTTCAACCGCTCAAATCTGGGCAGTATGACACGATTCCACACATCGTTGACCCCCCAATCATGTTTGAGTCGGTCGGTGACGGAGCCATTGCAGGCAATGACGTTCTTTGAGGTTGTGGAATTTTCGAGATTGCCCTCTTCGTCTTCGGTACGGACAATGTTAGAAAGCAGGTGCATCATCAGGCGGCTGATATAGCGGCTGTCGACCATTTGCCGAGATGTGAAATCTTCAGGAATATCATCGAGCATGAGGTTTCTTAGCTTCTTTGTGTTGGAGGCAAAGAGTCGCTTGATTAGTTCTTCGTATTCAGCGACAGAGAGGATCCTGACGGTATCATTAAGACTGAGTGAAACAAGTTGTCCAGCATGGTTGACGATGAACTCATGTCCAAGTTCGCGATCTTTGAGTTGGTTGACCGCGGCTTCACAGATAACCTTATTTGAGAAGGAATCGTCGAACCAACGGCTTTGGGGTATGATATGCTCTATTTGATAGGCGGGAGTAAAGAGCTTGGCCAGTGGGATGGGTTTGCCTGTGTAGGGAGAAATATATTTTTGGTCAAGCCAAAGCTTGTATCGAATGACTTCGGCATGTGTGGGTTGGTTTTTGGCTGAGGTGAATCGTTTCTGAATGTCTTGTATTTCTTCTGGAATGTCGATACCACTGTTAATCACTCCGTCTTCGTATATCTTTAACAGCTCTTGTTGAGAGGGCGACTGGGGACGTACGTTCTCAACTTCACAATCGGGATTCATTAGTTCTAGAAGAAGTAGTCGGATACGTTGGTTTGTTGTTTCGCCATCGGTGATAACTTTGGTGAGACGTTCTCGCTCGGACTTGGTTTTCTTCAATTCTCTACCCAGTTCAATGTGGATTTCGTCGATATGGCCGATTTGCTTCCAAATGTCACGCACAACGCGGAGGCTCTCAGTTACCACTTGTTCGACTACAGGGTTGTTTAGCGAGTTGTGGCGGAAGTGCTTGAGATAAGTATCGATATCTTCAGGCTTATTCCATTTTTGTGCATCGATAGCCTCGGAATGGCGATTGTAGACGAGATAACATGCCTGCCAAGTGGCAAGTCCTTGACATTGGTCAATGTGGTCTAATGAATCGAACTTTTCTCGGACAAAGGGAGTAAGGGTGTCGTCAGCCTCAGCAGTGATAATGTGTTCGATACGGGTTTTGGTTCGAGTGTCGATATTATCTGCGTTCCAGTATCTACCCTTTCGCATTAATGGCAACAAACGACTAACAGCCTTTGCAGAATAGGCTCCATAATCCTTTTCGTTATAGATTGTGAGATTTTCGAATGCTTGAACAAATGCTTCAGTTTGTAGTTCATCCCAATTTTGATGGCGGGCGAAAGTGTGTAGAGCTTTTCGATACTGGGATTGGTCGTCAACAGAGTAGAGCAGATGCCATAGTTGCTCCTCTTTTTCAGGTGACAGGAATTCGTCCGCGATGCCAGCCTTGCGGAGCCCGCCCAACAATATGGACCGAGTTTCGCCTACTGGATAAGACTTGTCTTGCACATAGTTCCATCGATAAAGAGCGAGTTCGTTTTTGCCAATTTTGAAATATTTCAGCAGCCCCTTTTGGTCGATGGATTTAGTTGAGGCAAGAAAGTCGTAAAGATTGGCGTAGGCCTCTCCGTCGGGTAACACAGATGTGGTGATATCTTGATTTTCTTTGAATATCCTGAGATAGGAAAGGAACTGCCACAAACGAAATTCTTGATATAGCGGGTGTGACTTTGCAATACATTTGATGGGTTTGCCGTTTCTTTGTTCAAATGGACAATTACTAATCAGCGAACGTTTACTTTTTAACGGACGTTGGTAGAAGAGGATGTCGTCAACAAACAAATATGAGAGATTGCGGTTGGCAATACTGTTGCGATAGGCAACGTTGTTTGGATACAACTCTTCGATACATTTGAGATAAAGATTGTGGTCGCTTAATTCGGGGATATACTTTTCCTGTTGAACCAGTATCGCTTGCAGTTCGTCTAAATACATTTTTCGGTCGATAGTTTGAACCAAATCGCCGATGATTTTTCTGTCGGGGTTGCGAAGCAAGCTAGAATAAATATACGCACCGATGGTAAGGTTGCTTTGCTCTATATCGTGTTCAGTTTTGATTTTGCGTAAGCCCCAATCGTTTTCATTGGGAGCACTTAATTTGGGTTGACCATCTTTTCGGTTACCCTCTTTGTCAAGCTTAAAGGTGGCAATGAAAGCTTTTGTTTTACCCTCCCAATCAGGCTTAACAAGACAAGGACGCTCGTACACCCAACCGTTTTCGAGAGTGATATTGTACCAAGAACCGCCACCTTTACGCGGTTTCCCTGTATCTTCTACACTGACTACCTTTAACTCGTGGTACGATTTCTCTTCGTTTTTTACTTCTGCTGCGTCAGTAGCTTCGTCGGACTTGCCTCGAAGTTGATAGTATCCACGCTTTTGATTGAACTGCATAAGAATCCACGCCAACTCTTCTTTACTGATAGGTTGGGTAAGAGCTTTCTGCCGTAGGTAGTATATCGTCCAGTCGTAAGGAATCTTCACGTTGACACCTTCTTTGTGGAAATCGGCAATCATTTCGTCGAAGGCTGTCTTGAATAAGAATTCGGGTTTTCCATCCTTTCCTTCGCACCAAGCTAGTTTGGGTTCTTTGTTTTTAGGCAATTTGCCATATCTAGATATCTGTGAAGCATAGTGTTCTGGCAGAAAGTCTAGAATCTTTAACACCCGTAATAATCTTTCTCTTCGTAGTAGGAACCGCTCGTGGAGGCGGCGCATGCCTCTATACTGTGTTCTTTCGGCGGTATATGATACTGTATTACCTTTTTCGAAGTCACCTAAACGGCCTGCATCCATGGGTATAATACGAGAGCCTGCCGCATCTATCTGCTTGGTTTCATTGTCAATGACAGCCCATCCAATGCTGTTAGTTCCTAAATCTAGTCCGAGTATTTTAGCCATAAAACGAATATTTTGAGAATGCAAAAATACGATTTTTTTTAAAAGTACATGTACCTTGTTTGTGTTTTTAACGTTTAAAAGTAATGGAATATTTAAGAAAACACTCCTGCGTCGGATGGCGTAGGAGTGTGGGGTATGTGTGAGGGCGGGAGCCAACTCTTGAAGTAAGAACTATGAACTAAGTAGTTGGGGCGGCAGCCAATTTTTTTTTAAACTAAAAAGTAAAAACCACGAAGGTAGGCGAAGCCCCTTCTCAATTTTCAATTTTCAATTTAAAACGCCTTAAACTCTCAACTATTAATAATGAGAGTTGAGAATCAATTATACAATACACTAATTAATATGGTATTACGGTAACACAATAAACAGTCTGCTACAGTGCTACAGTTGCTACAGTTTGTTTTACCCTTATCAGCCCCACAAAATAAAAATCATACAAGACATTCCCGCTTCGCGGCACCCCACTAAAGAGCGATACACCAAAGGCGAGAGGAGGTTGAAATTGAGAATTGAAAAGGGCATACCCCGGCATTTTGAGGGTGGTTTAGTGGTAAGATTATTCCGCTCTTCGGCTCATCGCCTCACTCGCTAGCGAAAGACTCACGGGGTCTTTCTTTCTTCCCTCTAAGGGGGACGGCTAGCGCACAATTTCTTAGTTCATACTTCTTACTTCAATCAGGGTTGGCGCGGTGGTTTGAATTGAGAATTGGTTGCAGCGTTTTGAAGTTGAAAATTTTCGGGTGCGCCAGCCGAATTATTAATCTTAATTCTCAATTCGATGATAAGTTCTTTTCATTCTTTTTACAGTTTAGTTTAAAAAAAGTGTGTATCTTTGCACTTTGTTTTTACTGTTTATTTTTTGCGTTATGATGAAGAAAACTATTATCTTTTGTTTTGCCTTGCTGTTGTTGCGGGGCGTTGGTTTTTCGCAAACCAGTATGATGGTGCCGCACGGCAGTTTTGAGCAGTGGACTTCGCATCCGGGCTATTATGTCTCCTTGTTGGGATTGTCGTTGCCGGTGTATGACGGCTATTCTACCCCTACGGGTTGGGATTATCTTGCCTACCCTGTCAATCAGTCGTTCACCGCCTTGGGCAGCACGGTAACTGTCAATACGTCGATACCGCTGATTAAGGTAAGCCAGGAAACAGGCTCGGTGCCCGACAGCAGTAGCGCGGTGAAGCTGCAGACCTTTATGCTGAGCGAGATAGTGACGGGTTTGGTCTATACGCTGGCGGCGCCCAGTCTGGACCCGATGCTGACGTCGACGGTGTTTCCTAGCATCTTGGCCACAGGTGAGGTGAACCTCGACAGCCTGATACCGCTCATCACCACCTTGCTGGCAAGCACCGACAGCTTGCAGAGTATGCTGACGGGGTTGGCGGCAACGGATGTGAACAGCTTGATTACTGGCGGCATAGCCTTGGGCAGTTTCGAGCCTTCGCGACTGACGGGCAGCTATAAGTACCACTCGGGCGACAGCGCGGACAACGGCGGCGTGCTGATGCTGGGCACACACTATAACACGACGACCCACCGTCGCGAGGTGGTGGGCGGCGGCGTGAACATCGCGCTGACGGATGTGACGAGCTATACCCCCTTCACGGTGAATTACCAGTCGCTGCACGAGCTTGATGCCACTTTTGCGGAGCAGACGCCCGACTCGCTGATTGTCATGCTGGTATCCTCTGCCAGCGAGAACAGGGAGCAGGGGTCGTACCTTTGCGTGGACAACCTGCGGCTGTGGCAAGACACTACGGGCGTGGTGCCTCCACCTCCTCCCGACACGTGTTTGGGTGTGACAGGCTTGGCGGCGGTGCCGGGTGTAAACAATGCCTCGCTGAGCTGGAACACTGTGGCGGGTGCGGTAGGCTATGAGCTGGAATATGGCTCGACAGGCTTTGTGCACGGCAGTGGGACAACCCTTTCCACGACGAGCAACTCGGCAGTGCTGAACGGCTTGGCGGCCAATACGGCATACGATGTGTATGTACGCGCCAATTGCAGCGGCACCACCTACGGCGACTGGGCATCGGTGACTTTCACCACGCTGCCTGGGCTGCCCGACACCTGTGCCGATGTGGCAGGGTTGACGGCAGTGCCCGATATCCACGAGGCGATGCTGACTTGGAACACTACGGCTGCGGTGGACGGCTATGAAGTGGAGTATGGCACTACAGGATTCGCGCAAGGAAACGGGACGACGATAACGGTTGGTAACAATACCGTTACAATCACAGGGTTGGCAGCCAATACTTCCTACGATGTGTATGTCCGTACGGTATGCAACAGCATTACCTATGGCAACTGGGCTTTGATTACTTTCGCCACTCTGCCTGACACCTGCGCCAGCGTGCGTTGGATAGAGGCGGTGAATGTGGTATTTGACGCATTCCCCGAGTATGAACTACAATGGTGGGGCAGTTCGCAGCCCGACCATTGGGAGGTGGAGTATGGCCCCCAAGGTTTTGAATTGGGCAGTGGCACGGTTGTAGAAACCAACGAGAGCAGTTTCGCCATTTATGAACTGGAGCAACAAGGCATTTTGCAGCCCAACACTTGGTATGACTTCTATGTGCGTTCGGTGTGTGAGGGGGATGTATATGGCGAGTGGGACTCGGTGCATTACCGCACCTTCTGTGCCACGGTGGAAGACCTTACGTTGGTTGACGACAATATCAGTGTCAACGCTGTCAATTTCATAGAGGGATATAAGGTGACATGGGTCGACAATTCCGGCTCAGCGCAGTGGTTGGTGAGCTATGGCACGACTAATTCATATAATTGGCACTCGGAAACGGTGAATGAGCCGTTCATCCAGTTGGAACCACTTAGACCCAACACCCGATATGAGGTGGAGGTGTCGGCGCGGTGTGGTGAGGATAATTACGGCGAATATCGTTATTTGGGATTCACCACTATCAATGTCGGCATCGCCGAGGCGGATGCTTCTGCGCTGACGGTCAGTCCCAATCCGGCCAACGGTCGCTGTGTGGTAAGCCTTGATGACGCTGCGCCTGCCGAGCTGAGGCTGTATGGTGCTGACGGCCGTTTGCTGCAGACGGTTGTATACAAGGGAGTTCCTGTTGAGTTGCAGTTGCCCTCGCAGGGCGTGTATCTGCTGCAGGCGACCACCGCCAACGGCACTACGGTCCGCAAGATAGTCAATAAGTAAACGGCTATATGACTTTGATTTCACACTGTTTGGCAACCTGCTCACTAATCTTATTGTTGGTGGGCAGTTGCTCTTTGCCTGATAGCTGCAACGTGGCGGGCGACAGCGTAGTCGTTCCCCCCAACTTGGAGATACCCGCCTACGATGCGGAGGAGCATATTATTAATTATGAGGGTTTCACCGTCTCGTACAACCACACCACATTGGTGCCCAACTGGGTGGCATACGAGCTGACAGCCACAGAGCTGAACGGTTATTACGACACCAAGAGCTCCAACTTCAGTCGTGACCCCAACATCAAGAGGAAGCAGGCATCGCGTGAGGACTATTCCCGCTCGGGGTGGGACAAAGGGCACATGTGCCCCAAGGCCGACCTCCGCTGGTCGGAGAAGGCTTATTGGGAGAGCCACTATTTCCCCAACATCTGTCCGCAGAACCACGACCTGAACCGCTACGATTGGAACACGCTGGAGAAGCGCGTGCGCACGCTGGCTGGGAGGTACGACACCGTGTGGGTGGTCTGTGGCCCCATATTTGAGAAGAAGGAGTTCGGCACTATTGGCGACGCGAATGTGCAGGTGCCCGACTATTTCTTCAAGGCCTTGCTGATATGCACTGCCGACGGTTTTTCGTCCGTTGCCTTTGTGATGCACAACGACGGGCAGCACCATAAGCTGCGCGACTATGCCTGTACCGTCAATGAGTTGGAGCAACGCATCGGCCGAGACCTTTTCCCCGCCTTAGACGACAGCATAGAGGAGACGGTCGAGGACACCATCGACTGGCACTGCTGGGAGAAGTAATAATCACTCTCCTCCCACCGAGCCTTCTCTGGCACCTGTTTGGGCGCGGCCTTCTAGCTCCATCTTACCGAGGCGCAGGGTGACGCCGAAGGTCACATAGCGGCTGTTGTACTTGGAGTCGGAGATAGTGGTGTTGTAGGGGTTGATGTTGGTGGTGCCCCAACCGCTCCAGTTGAATATGTCGCTGGCGTTGAAATAGAGCGACAGCTTGCGGTTGAAGAAGTCGGCGCTCATGCCCAAGTCTATCGCCTTACGTTCGTGGTTCACAACTAGTTTGGACCAGCCGTGACCGGGGCTGTTGTAGCGTCCGCTCACAAACACCTCAAGCTTGTTCCACAGCTTTGCCCATATCTTACCACGGATGTTCCACGACACCATGCGGTCCTCCACGGGAGGTTCGCCAGGACGCACAATGACGCTAAACCAATCGTCGGTAAGGCCTGCGTTGAGGCGCACATTGAAGAACCCCGTGGGACGATACATGCAGTTGGCATTGAGCGAGAATTGCCGGCCGTCGCTGCCGTTGAAGGGCATAGTGTAGCTCACCACACGGTCAAAGAAGCGCACATAACGGGCATCGGTAATACTGTTAATATCGTCCAGCTCGGCACGATAAGAGGCACTTATGCCTACGGAGCCAAACTTCGTAAAGTATTTGTCCCACGATAGGTCGGCATTGTGGGTGTAGCTGGGCTCAAGCAGCGGGTTGCCGGTCGTGACGCTTTCCACGAAGTATCGCACATAGCTGCTCATCATGCCTGCAGTGGGTTTTATCGTATTCATGCGGTAGCTGAGGCTGAAGTTGTGCATATCCTTGGTACGATAGCTCATGTTCACCGAAGGCGAGAGGGTGAAATTGCGCGTAGTGACGTCATATTCGGGCAGTCCCTCGTGCCAGTCGCGCACGAAGGCGTAGCTTCCCCGTAAGCCCAATTTCAGGGTGTAGTTGCCCCATTTTCTCCGCCAAGTTAGGTAGCCGTCTAGTCCGCGGCTAGGTGTGTGGCTGGTGTCGGAACGCAGTTGGTCGCAAAGGAATGTGTTGAGGGTGGAGTCGAACGTGTCGCGCAGTAAGTACTCGTTGTCGCTTTCCAGCTCCACACTGATACCTGCCTCTATCTCGCCATTTTTGCTATAGGGCAGAGAGTATTCCACACCTAGCGAGCCGCTGCCGCTAAACATTCGGCTGGCGTTCTGCTCATTGTAGCTCATCTGGGGTTGGTAGAAATAGTTGCAATTGTTGTTGCTGCTGCTTCTGTTTCCCCAGAAATTGCCGTTAAAGT
>JAFWQP010000039.1 GCA_017509045.1 Bacteroidales bacterium | reverse complement strand
TAGGGAAATCTAATTTTCTCCAAGATTTCTGGATTTCCGCCGTAGGCGGGGAGATACATTATACAGCCACGAAGAGGCAAGCTCTCGAAAGGGGTTATATATCACCCGCTTCGCGAAATCGGGAAATCTTAGGGAAATCTAATTTTCTCCAAGATTTCTGGATTTCCGCCGTAGGCGGGGAGATAATTACCCCAAAAAACTAATCTCGCATGTGACCAAAGAGAGCCTCTTTTTGAAAAAAGAGGGTGTAAGTGGCACTTTTTTGCGAAAAAAGTTTGTTATGTCGTTATTCCGCATTATCTTTGCATTCGGGTGTGGGGCATTTTTGGCGTGTGTGAGACGGTTTATTTTTATTGAGTGAAATTTATTTTGTATCTTTGTATTTTTAATATATTGGACAGGAATGCGGATAAATGTCTTGAAATGTGTGTTTTTGCTCGTGGTATTGACGGCTGTGCTGCCAGCAGAAGCACAGAAGTTAATAACATACGAGGCAGGTATGGGTACACGCGACCCAAACGATGCTGACACTTGGATATTGTATCAGCGGGTGAGGGCGGAGCATGACGGGATGGTGCTGTATGCCGATTCGGCGTTGCTGAACCAAGTGCGTAACGATTTGACTGCTTTCGGTAATGTGAAGATTCGCATCTCGGACACAACACATATCTATGGCGACCAATTGTTCTACGATGGTGAGAACAGAGTGATGGATATATGGGACGACACAGTGAGGCTTGTGGATGGGAATACGGTGCTGAAGAGTGACCATCTGACGTACGACCGATTTTCGTCGATAGCCGCATACGACACTTGGGGTATCACGGTGAACAAAGATAAGCGGCTGGTGAGCGATATAGGGTATTATAACTCGGAGACGAAGGTGTTTGATATATATCAGAATGTGGTGCTGACCGACACAAATATGCGCTTGGAGACCGACACGCTGACTTATTGCACGGAGACCCATCTGGCTGAGTTTTGGAGTCCGACGCATGTGTATACCGATTCGACGACCATGTATAGCGAGCGTGGCACGTATGATACCGAGCTGCGGTATGCCCATTCGGTGAAGGCGTCGGAGGTGCATAACGGTGAGAAGCACCTAACGTGCGACACGCTGCACTACTACGAGGAGAGGGAGTTTGGCAGAGCCATAGGGCATGTGGTGCTGACCGATACGGTGAATGAGATTATAAGTACCAGCCGATATGCCGAAACGAGGCAGCAGGAACATACGTCGCTGGTGACGGACAGCGCGTTGGTGCGCCTGGTGAACCGCGACGAGGATGACACACTGGCAGTGCCTGACACGATTTACATCCATGCTGACAGTATTTGGGTGACGAACGATTCGTCGCGGAAGTTTAATTCGATTAATGCTTACAGCCACGTGAAGGTGTATCGCACGGATGCGCAGGCAATGTGCGACTCGGCCTATTATTCGGCTCCCGACTCGCTGATGCAGTTGTTTAAGAATCCGGTGATATGGTATGAGCATTATCAGAGCACGGCTGATACGATAGTGGTGAAGCACGACTCGTCGGGAGCTAAGCAGGCATGGCTGAATGGCAGCCCGTTCTGTATAGAACAGATAGACCCTGAGAAGTTTAATCAGGTGAAGGGGAGGAATATGGAGGTGTATTTTAAGGGGGGTGAGCCAGACTATGCCGACATTTTGGGCAATGCTGAGATGGTGTATTACATCATCGACGAAGACCTGTATGGGCATAAGAGCTTGGTGGGAGTGAATGTAGGTGTGGGCTCGGACATGCGCATCTATTTCTTAGACCGTGCGCCCGACAGGGTGGTGACGTATGGCAAGCCTGACATGAGTACCTATCCCTTGGACAAGTTGGAACAGGAGAAAAGGACCCTTGCCAACTTTAATTGGCTTGAGAGCAGACGGCCCAAGAAGCCGCTGGATGTGTTTGTGTGGTGACAAAATGACATGGTGTTGGTGGTTGGCACAAGGTATGTTATTAATCAAAAGTTAAGAATTAAGAATTGAGACGTTGGATTGTATGCAACTATCTCGATTAATAAATAAATATAGCTATGAGTCAAGAAGAAAAGAAAATAGAAAATGAGCAGCCTGTGGAGGAAACGCAGGCAAAAGAAACTGTTGCTGAGCAGACTGGCGATGATAAACACCGTAAGAGAGAACATAAAAGACGCGGTGCGAAACACGACGACAGCACTGAGAAGCTACAGGAGATGGGCGAAAAACTGGCCGATGCCCAGGATAAGTATGTGAGGCTGTACTCGGAGTATGAGAACTACCGCAAGCGTACCAATATGGAGAAGGCCGACTTGATAATCAACGGCAGCAAGGATATGATAAAGGCTATACTGCCCGTGGTGGACGATATGGAGCGTGCGTTGTCGGCCATGGCTGATGACGAGGGAGCGAAAGAGGGAGTGCAGTTGATTTTCAACAAACTGATGAATATCCTTTCGCAGAAGGGGTTGAAGCCCATTGAGGCAAAAGGGCAGAAGTTTGACGAGAATCTGCATGAGGCCGTCACCCAGTTTCCGTCAGCTGACGAGGGACAGAAGGGTACGGTTGTGGATGTGGTTGAGAAAGGCTACTACCTGAATGATAAGGTGCTGAGATATGCCAAGGTGGTGGTGGCAGTTTAATAGAAATGATTAATTCGGAGAATAGGAGAGATTAGGTAATGGCAAAGAGAGATTATTATGAAGTGTTGGGTGTGGCCAAGAATGCTTCGCCCGAAGAGTTGAAGAAGGCGTACCGTAAGTTGGCTCTGCAATACCACCCAGACCGTAACCCCGGCGACAAGGAGGCCGAGGAGAAGTTTAAGGAGGCGGCAGAGGCATACGATGTGCTGAGCAATCCCGACAAGAAGGCGCGATACGACCAGTTTGGTCACGCTGCCTTTGAGGGTGGTGCTGGTGGCTATGAGGGCGGCATGAATATCAACGATATCTTCTCCCAGTTTGGCGATATCTTTGGCGATATCTTCGGCGGTGGAGGAAGGTTTGGCGGATTTGGCGGATTTGGCGGCGGAGGCCAGCAAGGCAGACGTGCGACAACAAGAGGCACCAATCTGAGAATTAAAGTGAAACTCACCCTTGAAGAAATAGAAAAGGGTTGCGAGAAGAAAATAAAAGTGTCGAAATATGTTCCTTGCAAGACATGTGGCGGCACGGGTTCGCGCAACGGCAGTTACGAGACCTGCCCTCATTGTCACGGTAGTGGCGTGATAACAGAGGTGCGCCGCACCATATTGGGACAGATGCAGACGCAGAGTGTATGCCCCCATTGCGGTGGTGAAGGACGCACGATAAAGGATAAATGCCGCGATTGTAATGGCGACGGCATTGTGCGTTCGGAAGAGATTATCACCATCAACATACCGGCTGGTGTGAGCGACGGAATGCAGCTTTCGATGTCGGGCAAGGGCAATGCTGCACCGCGTGGTGGAGTGCCGGGCGACCTCATCATCCTCATTGAGGAGGTGCCGCACGACCTGTTTGAGCGTCAAGAAAACAACCTCTATTACAATGCCTTTATCACCTTCGCACAGGCTGCGATGGGTGCCAGTATTGAGATACCCACGCTGTCGGGCAAGGTAAAGGTGAAGATAGATGCGGGAACACCTTCGGGTAAGGTGCTGCGGCTGAAGGGTAAAGGTCTGCCACAGGTGAATGGCTATGGGCGTGGCGATATGTTGGTGAGTGTGAACGTGTGGGTGCCTAAGAGCCTGTCGCGCGAGGAAAAGGAGATGCTTACCAAGTTGGATCAGTCTCCTAATTTTCAGCCTAGTCCCTCGAAGCAGGAAAGGGGCTTCTTTGACAGGATGAAGGACTTGTTTAACTAACTCCGTTTAGTTTCTTTCTCCCAATGAAGATGACCGAAGCCTTCCTCCAGTATGTGTGGCAGCACCAGCTGCTGGAGGGAGACTTGCGTACTACGGACGGTCAGCCCATAGTGGTGGAAAGGGCAGGTGTGCTCAATCGAGATGCCGGTCCCGACTTCTTCAATGCCCAAGTGAGGGTAGGGGGAACCCTGTGGGTGGGCAATGTGGAAGTACATGTCAAGGCGTCGGACTGGAACCTGCACCACCATAGTGCAGACCGCGCTTATGACAATGTGGTGCTGCATGTGGTGTATGAGAGCGACACAGCCATCACCCTTCAGAATTGCCATACGCTAGCCACATTGGAGCTGTCGAGGAATATCCCCGACATGGTGTGGGCCAACTACGATGCCCTGATGGACCCACCCAAGCCTCTAGCCATACCTTGCATGGACCGCCTCAGAGATGTCCCTCAGCCGTTGGTGCACTCCTATATGGAACGGCTTACGCTGGAACGTATCGAGCAGAAATGTGATACAGTGCGCCGATTGTTGAACGAAAGTCGTGGTAATTGGGAGCAGTGCTGCTATTGGTTGCTGGCACACTATTTTGGAGGCAGGGTTAACAGTTTTCCATTCGAGCTATTGGCGAAGTCGACAGACCAAAATCTGCTAGCTCGATGGAGGGACAAGCCTCAGCGAATCGAAGCCCTGCTGATGGGTCAGGCGGGATTGCTGTCGGGCTTTTTTGCCGACGAATATCCTCGCCAGATGCAGTCAGATTATGAGGCATTGCGGCAAGGGGCCTCGCTAACACCTATAGCGGGCTATCTGTGGAAATTCTTCCGCATAAGGCCTTACGGCTATCCCACCATCCGCATCAGCCAGTTTGCCCAGTTGGTGTGCCAGTCGCGCAACCTGTTTGCTCATCTGCTGGAAACGTCCGATGCCAAGGCCCTTCAGCAATTCTTTGATGTCTGTGCGTCATCCTATTGGGATAATCATTACCAATTCGACAAACCTTCTCCGGGCAAGCCCAAGCAGGTGGGACACAACTTCGTGAATGTGCTTATCATCAATGCGTGGGTGCCGCTGCTGTTCGAATATGGCAATCAGCACGATATGCAGCAGTACAAAGACCAGGCGGTCGACATCCTACAGCATTTGCCGTCTGAAGATAACCAAATTGTGTCCCGATGGAGCAGCGCAGGCATCAAGGCGGACAATGCTGCGCAAAGTCAGGCTCTTATACAGTTATACAACAACTATTGCAACCATCGCGAATGTCTTCGCTGTCAGGTTGGATATAAAATCATAACATTGTGAAACCTTCAGAGATATCGAAAGTGCTAACTGGCGCCAACGCCTGTGTCTATGACGACAACTACGAAGTGGACAACTTGCTCACCGACAGCCGTCATCTTGCCGATGTTGCTCGTGCACTTTTCTTTGCCATACCCACCAAGCGCAACACAGGTTGCCGCTATGTGTACGACATATACCAAAGAGGCGGGCGCAACTTTGTCGTCCCCGCCGACGCTTCAGACGAGCACATGCAGCAGTTCCGCCTATGCCGTCATGCCAATTTTTGGTTTGTCAAAGACGTTGTCTTGGCACTGCAACAATTGGCAGGTTGGCATCGTAGCCAATACCATATACCCGTGGTCGGCATCACAGGTAGCAATGGCAAGACCATCGTCAAAGACTGGATTGTGCAGCTGCTGCACGATAGCTGTTCGGTGGTTGCCACCCCCCGTAGCCACAACTCCCAGATTGGTGTGCCGCTATCAGTGTGGCAGATGACCGACGACGATGAGTTTGCCGTCTTCGAAGCTGGCATCTCCGAAGTGGGTGAAATGGAACGTCTGCGCAATGTAATCAATCCCACCATCGGTATCTTTACCAACATCGGACAGGCTCATGAGGAGAACTTCCTCACCCATAGTCAGAAATTGGCAGAAAAACTGCAGCTCTTTACCCACTGTGAGACCTTGATTTATTGCGCCGACCAGCGCGAGGTTCATTCCGCCATCCTCCAGCAAGAGTGTTTCCGCCACATCCGTCGCTACACATGGGGCACCGACGCGAGCAACCCTGTTCAATTTCTTGGAACAACCGCTTTGGGCAGCGCCACACGGCTCCATGCCCATCGCGAAGGTCGCGAAGTGGCTTATGACATCCCCTTCACCGACCATGCCTCTGTCGAGAACGCCATGCACTGCATCACCCTGCTTGCCTACTTAGGCTACGATGACAAGGTGATAGCCGCTCGCATACGCCGTCTTACCCCAGTCAGCATGCGGCTAGAAATGGACGAAGCTATCAACAACAGCCTCCTTATCAACGATAGCTACAGCCTCGATATCAACTCCCTCACCATCGCGCTCGACTACCTCCAGCATGAACCCCAACACACTGCCAAGGCGCTTATCATGAGTGATATCCTTCAGGCAGGTGTTCCAGAAAAAGAGCTCTATACTCAGGCTGCCCAACTCATCATCCAGCATGGTATCAACCATTTTGTCGGCATCGGCGAAGCGCTCTGCCGCAACCAGTCCCTATTCCATTCCATTCCCTCCACCTTCTACGCCACTACCGACGACTGCCTCCGCCAACATTCCTTCGACCAATTCTCCAATGCCGCCATACTTCTGAAAGGTGCGCGTCGTTTCCATTTCGAAGACATTGCCAAAGTCCTTCAGCGCAAGTCGCACCAGACGGTGATGGAGGTAAACCTCGACAATCTGGTTTCCAACCTCAACTATTACCGTTCCCGCATCCGTCCCACCACCAAACTGATGGCAATGGTCAAAGCGGCATCCTACGGTGCTGGTACCACCGAGATAGCCAACACCCTACAGTATCACCATGCCGACTATCTCACCGTCGCCTACTGCGACGAGGGTGCCGAGCTTCGACGCAACGGCATCACCCTGCCCATCATGGTCATGAACCCCGAAGAGGAAAGCTTTGCCGACATTATCCGTTATCGTCTTGAACCCGACATCTATAGCTTCCGCATCCTTGAGTCCTTTACCCAGGCTGTTCGTTTGCATGGTGGCAATGAGCTTGTGCCGGTACATATCGAATACGACACAGGCATGCATAGGCTGGGTTTCGACGGTCGCGACACTGACGAACTTGTTCGCCGACTCAATGATGCCGACTGTCCCTTGCGTGTCCGTTCCATCTTCTCCCATCTGGCGTGTAGCGAAGACCCCGCTTGCGACGATTTCACCCATCTGCAAATCGACCGTTTTACCCAATGGAGCACCGCTTTGCGTGCTGCCCTCTCCGCCAGTCGCCACAGCGGCATCCTCTGCCACATTCTCAACTCCTCCGGCATCACCCGCTTCCCCGAAGCTCAGATGGATATGGTGCGTCTCGGCATTGGACTCTACGGCATTTCGCCTGAACCCGATGTGCAGCGTTTTCTCAAACCCGTCAGCCGTCTCAAGACCAAGATTTCCCAACTCAAGGACATACCCGTTGGCGACTCCGTCGGATACAACCGTCGTTGGATAGCCCGGCGTCCCTCACGCATTGCCATCATCTCTATCGGCTATGCCGACGGACTCAACCGCCACCTAGGCTACGGCAACGGTCGCGTCACCATCAACCATCAGCAGGTCCCCATCATCGGCAGCATCTGCATGGACATGTGTTTCCTCGATGTCACTGATGTACCCTGCCAGGAAGGCGACGAAGTGGTCATCTTCGGCGATGCCGACCTCCTGCAGCAAATCTCGCAGGCCTCCGACACCATCCCCTACGAAATACTCACGTCCGTCTCTCCCCGCGTCCGCCGCATCTATTATCAAGAATAACTAAAGTGGTTAGAAATACCAGCAAATTAAATTGAAAACGTAAAAAATTAAAAGGTGAAAGCTAAAAATTAAATTTGGCTACCGCCCAACTTCATAGTTCTTAGTTCTTACTTCTAACTTCTATTATTTATGGCTGCCGCCCAACTTCTTACTTTTTAGTTTTTACTTTTTAGTTTTAAAAATCACCTTCATAGTTCTTACTTCTTATTAAAAATAGTATGCAACATCAACCCTTCACCACCCACACCAAGATGGCAGACATCGTCACAGCCAACCACTCTCTGCTGTTGGTCATGCCTCGACTAGGCATCCGCCTTGGCTTTGGCGAACAGAGCGTCAAGGAAGTCTGCGACCGCTACAACCTCGATGTCGACTTTGTGCTGCTTATATTCAACGTCTACTCGTTTGAGGGCTATCTGCCTGCTCCCGATACCCTTGCCTCCACCAACCTCAAACCGCTGGTGCCCTATCTTCAGTCTTCACACCACTACTACCTCAGCGAGCGACTGCCCCACATCAAGCGGCACCTGCTCAATGTGGCAGCGCGTGCCGGCGACCGCTACGGCGCTATCCTTCGACAGTTCTTTGCCGATTATGAACATGAGGTGCGGGACCATTTCACCTTCGAAGAGCAGCACATCTTCCCCTTGCTCAACAATACGTCAGCCAACCAGCCAATCAGCCAATCAAGCAGTCGAGTCATCAAGAAATCCTCCCATCTCTCCCATAACCATTCCGATCTAGTCGACCGCCTCTCCGACCTTACCAGCATAGTCCTCAAATACATCCCTGCCGACAGCCTCACCGAGGAACTTAACGAATTGGTATTTGGTATCATGCAACTCTCATCCGACCTTGAAAAACATGCCCTGCTCGAAGAAAAAATCCTCATTCCCTACATTGGGCAAATACTAAACCAACCTCTGCCATGAAGCCCAAGACCAACCTCCTCATCATCGAACCCTCCGACATCATCCGTGCAGGTATCGAAGCATTGCTGCGCGACGACCAGTTCGCCCTCTTGGCACCTCTGCGCGACTACCCGTCTGACCTGCCACAGCGCCTGGCTCGCCTACAGCCCGATATTATCCTACTCAACCCTACCCTTATACCCTCGCCGGCACGTATGCAGTTGGCCGCTCTCACGCAGGCACGCCCCTCTATGGCGGTGGTGGCGTTGGTCTATCAGTACATCGAACCCCAGCTGCTTGAAGCTTTCCGCACAGTCCTCGACATCCGTGAGCAGGGCAGCCATGTGCCGCAACGCTTGCGTGAATGTTGTCAGTCTCACAATGAAACAGCAGACGAAAACTACGAGCTCAGCGACCGCGAAACAGAGGTCTTGCTGCTTGTGGCTCAGGGATGCAGCAGTAAGGAGATTGCCGACCGCCTGCACATTTCCATCCACACTGTCAATACCCACCGCAAAAACATCACCCACAAGACAGGCATCAAGTCCGTCGCAGGTTTGGCTGTCTATGCCATGCTCCACAATCTAATCAACTAAGAAAAGTAAAAACTAAAAAGTGAAAACAATGAAGGTGCGGCAGACAACCTTTGAAGTAAGAAGTATGAACTAAGAACTAAGAAGTTGTGCGGCAGCCGTCCCCTTTAGAGGGGTGCCGCGATAGCGGCGGGGTATGCCCTTTCAATTTTCAATTTTCAATTCTCAATTTATTATGCCCCAGCCTCAAGAGAAACTATGGAATGCCAACTACACCAAGGTGTGGGTGGCGAACTTTATGATATTCTTCTCCTTCATGCTCCTTACGCCACTGCTGCCCATCTATCTCAGTGAGCAGTTCGGTGCCGATAAGGACACTATTGGTACCGTGCTTTTCGGCTATGCCGTGATGGCTTTGGTGGCGCGTCTGTTCAGCGGCTACGTGGTCGACAGCTTTCCACGCAAGATGGTGCTACTCATCAGTTTCACACTCTTTACCCTATTCTTTGTCGGCTATGTGGCGGCAGGGTCGCTCATGCTCTTTGCTGTCGTGCGCACCACGCACGGACTACCCTTCGGCTTCACCACCGTTGCCAACAGCACTGTTGCCATCGATGTGCTGCCATCCTCGCGCCGCACTGAAGGCATTGGACTCTATGGCTTGAGCAACAACCTCGCTTCCGCCATCAGTCCGTCGGTTGCGATATGGATATACACCACCACTCACAATTTCGACATCATCTTCTGGCTTGCCATGGCGGTGGCAACTATCGGCCTGATCATCGACGCCACCGTTAAAACCAAACCCCGTCCCTTGGTCAAAGAGAAGCAGAAAATATCGCTCGACCGTTTCTTCCTCCTCAAAGGTTGGAGCGAAGCACTCACCATGGTCTGTTTCGCTTTTTCCTATGGAGTCATGTCCACCTACGTGGCAATCTATGGCAAGGAACGTCTTGGCATCGAAGGCGGCTCAGGCACTTTCTTCCTACTACTGTCGTTAGGACTCATCCTGTCACGCCTGCAAGGCAACAAGGCATTGCGTCAAGGGCGCATAGCCTACAATGCCTCCGTTGGCGTGTGCATCTCCCTGTGCGGCTACCTCCTCTTTGCCGCGCTGCCCAACGCGGTGGGCTACTATGGCGCCGCACTAGTCATTGGATTGGGCAACGGGCACATGTACCCCGCCTACCAGAACATGTTTGTCAACCTCGCCGAACACAACCAGCGCGGCACAGCCAACAGTTCCATCCTCGTGGCGTGGGATGTTGGAGTAGGCCTTGGCATACTGCTAGGAGGTATCCTTACCGAGCACTACGGCTATGCCGTAGCCTTCTGGTCGGCATGGGCTGTCAATTTGGCAGGTTTCCTCGGTTTCTGGTTTTACGTAAAGAGTCACTTTCTCCGCAACCGATTGAGGTAGATTTCCCTTTATTTTCTCTCTCCTTTAGGTGATAATTATGGCGGTATTAAGCATTGATTAGTAGTTGTTTGGTTGGTTTTTAAGAGGTACCAATGATTCCAAAAATGAAAATTGTAGAGCGGTGCCCAGTACCAACAACAATGCGTGAGTTTGGGATATGATAATTGCAGAAATGAGTAGTCTCACTTAGGAATAAGGTGCAACAGTAAGGCTTGCCTACGGAATGGCGTATGGCGAGTAGGTCTGGAAATGTAGCTAAGTCTTAGAGAAGTTAGAGTTGGTTGGTCGTGACGACTTCGAAACATATTCCGTCGTAAAACGGAATATGTCAATGCAAGTGGGCTGTGCTGCAAGATGGTCTTGGCTCTGATCGAGAAGAGCGATGCCATCCACCGGGACTTGAGGAAATCCAATAAGCAAATATGTCAAAGAACGTTCTCGATAAGCCGAGTGCAGAGGGCAAATCACGCAGTGTTTGCACTATGCCGAGGCGAGAGAACGTCAGTTTTGAAGAAACTAACGTTCTCGATAAGTCGAGTGCAGAGGGCAAATCACGCAGTGTTTGCACTATGCCGAGGCGAGAAAACGTCACGGAGTAACGTTCTCGATAAGCCGAGTGCGGAGGGCAAATCACGCAGTGTTTGCACTATGCCGAGGCGAGAAAACGTCACGGAGTAACGTTCTCGATAAGTCGAGTGCAGAGGGCAAATCACGCAGTGTTTGCACTATGCCGAGGCGAGAAAACGACTATTACGAAGAAATGATCTCTTGTTTGTGTCGTG